>NZ_CP117445.1:4912777-5226388 GCF_030687715.1 Pseudomonas sp. FP2196 | reverse complement strand
TGATCGCGCCCGGGATGTTACTGATTGAGGCGCTTGTCGATCAGGCCTTGCACCACGCTCGGGTCGGCCAGGGTCGAGGTGTCGCCGAGGCTGTCGAGTTCGTTACAGGCGATCTTGCGCAGAATGCGGCGCATGATCTTGCCTGAGCGGGTTTTCGGCAAGGCCGGCGCCCACTGAATCAGGTCCGGTTTGGCGAAGCTGCCGATTTCCTTGCTGACGTGGGCCAGCAGCTCTTTCTTCAGATCGTCATTGGGCTCGGTGCCATTCATGGGGGTGACAAAGGCGTAGATGCCCTGGCCTTTGACGTCGTGGGGATAACCGACAACCGCGGCCTCGGCGATGCTGTCGTGCAGCACCAGCGCGCTTTCCACTTCGGCGGTGCCGATACGGTGGCCGGAGACGTTGATCACGTCGTCGATACGCCCGGTGATCCAGTAGTCGCCGTCCTCGTCGCGACGGGCTCCGTCACCGGTGAAGTAATAGCCGGGGTAGGGTTTGAAATAGGTGTCGACCATCCGCTGCGGGTCGCCATAGACACTGCGGATCTGCGCCGGCCAACTCGATTTGATGGCGAGCACGCCGCTGCCGGCGCCTTTGATTTCCTTGCCCTGCTCATCGAGCAGCACCGGTTGCACGCCGAACATCGGCTGTGTGGCGCAGCCTGGTTTGATCCGCTGCGCACTGACCAACGGGCTGAGCATGATGCCGCCGGTTTCGGTCTGCCACCAGGTATCGACGATGGGGCAGCGCTGTTCGCCGACCACATTGAAATACCATTCCCACGCTTCCGGGTTGATTGGCTCACCCACGCTGCCGAGTAATCTGAGGCTCTGGCGCGAAGTTTCCTTCAGCGGTTCGGCACCTTCACGCATCAACGCGCGCAGGGCGGTGGGAGCGGTGTAGAAGATGTTGACCTTGTGTTTGTCGATCACCTGCCAGAAGCGCGAACTGTTTGGATAACTCGGCACGCCTTCGAACATCAACGTGGTCGCGCCATTGGCCAGCGGGCCATAGACGATGTAGCTGTGACCGGTGACCCAGCCGACGTCGGCGGTACACCAGAACACTTCACCGTCGCGGTAGTCGAGCACGTACTTGAAGGTCATCGCCGCTTGCAGCAAGTAGCCGCCAGTTGTGTGCAGCACGCCTTTGGGTTTGCCTGTGCTGCCCGAGGTGTAAAGGATGAACAGCGGATCTTCGGCGTCCATCGGCTCTGGCGGGCAGTCGTCGCTGACATCGCGCACAGCCTGGTGATACCAGAGATCGCGGCCCTCGACCCAGTCCACATTGCCTTGGGTGCGTTCGACGACGACGACGGTGCTGACAGCCGGGCAATTTTGCAGGGCTTTATCGACGTTCTGTTTCAGCGGCACGAATTTGCCGCCGCGCACGCCTTCGTCGGCGGTAATCACGGTGCGGCAATCGGCATCGAGAATGCGGTCGCGCAGTGACTCAGGGGAAAAGCCGCCAAACACCACTGAATGAATCGCGCCGATCCTCGCGCAGGCGAGCATGGCGTAGGCTGCTTCGGGGATCATCGGCATGTAGATGCACACCCGGTCGCCTTTCTTCACACCACGGTTTTTCAGCACGTTGGCAAGCCGGCAGACGTGGTGATGAAGTTTTTTATAAGTGATTTGCGCCGACTCCGCAGGGTCGTCGCCTTCCCAGAGCAGGGCGGTCTGATCGCCGCGCTGTTCTAGATGGCGGTCGATGCAGTTGTAACTGACGTTCAGTTGGCCGCCGGCAAACCAGGAGGCTTCACCGGTTTTCAGGTCATAGCGCTGAACGGTCTGCCACGGAGTGCTCCAGTCAAGGAAGCGGGTGGCCTGTTCGGCCCAGAAAGCGCTGGGGTGTTCAATGGATTCGCGGTACAGGCGTCGGTAGTCGTCCTGACTCAACTGAGCAGCCCGGCGGACGGCATCGGCTTTGGGGAACGTGCTGATATCGAACATGACGGTTCCTTATTCTTGTTGTGCGAAGAATAAAGATGCGCCGAGGGATGAAAGGGTTCAAGTCGGATCAGAAATCTGCTGGCTGAACCTGATGTCGAACACACACAAACAACTGTAGGAGTGAGCCTGCTCGCGATAGCGCTGGGTCATTCAACATCAATGCTGAACGACACACCGCTATCGCGAGCAGGCTCACTCCTACAAGGGATCTCTGTGCCCACTGGATTTGGGTTGAGCCAAAGCCTGTGGGCCGAGCCATCCAATCAACCGCGGTGACGACCGCGGAAGTAGTTGATCAGGCCTTGGGTGGAAGGATCGTCAGCGGTCGTTTCATCGCTGCCGACCAGACGGTTGTAAACGCCTTTGCCCAGTTCCTTGCCCAGTTCCACGCCCCACTGGTCGAAGGCGTTGATGCCCCAGACCACGCTTTGCACGAACACTTTGTGCTCATACATGGCAACCAGCGCGCCGAGACGACGCGGGCTGATGCGTTCGACCACAAGGGTGTTGCTCGGACGGTTGCCCGGAATCACCTTGTGCGGTGCAATTTTGCGCACGTCTTCCTCGCTCACACCCTTCTCGCGCAGTTCGGCTTCGGCCTCCGGCAGGGTCTTGCCGAGCATCAGCGCCTGGCTCTGCGACAGGCAGTTGGCGTACAGCCACTGGTGGTGGTCGGACACCGGGTTGAAGCTGACGATCGGCACGATGAAGTCGGCCGGAATCAGTTGGGTGCCTTGATGCAACAACTGGTGGTAAGCGTGCTGACCGTTACAGCCGACGCCGCCCCAGATCACCGGCCCCGTGTCAGTCGACACCGCAGTGCCGTCCTGACGCACGCTCTTGCCGTTGGATTCCATGTCCAGTTGCTGCAAGTGCTTGGTGATGTTGCGCAGGTAATGGTCGTACGGCAGGATCGCGTGGCTTTGCGCGCCCCAGAAGTTGCCGTACCACACGCCGAGCAGCGCCAGCAGCACTGGCATGTTCTGTTCGAAGGGTGCGGTCTGGAAATGCTGGTCCATGGTGTAGGCACCGGACAGCAGTTCCTTGAAGTTGGACATGCCGATGGCCAGGGCGATCGGCAAACCGATGGCCGACCACAGCGAGTAGCGGCCGCCGACCCAGTCCCACATCGGGAAGATGTTTTCTTCACGAATACCGAACGCAATGGCGGCGGCGTTGTTGCTCGATACGGCGATGAAGTGGCGATACAGCTCGGCTTCCGAACCGCCCTGAGCCAGGTACCAGGCGCGAGCGGCCTGAGCATTTTTCAGGGTTTCGAGGGTGTTGAACGACTTCGACGAAACGATGAACAGCGTGGTTTCGGCGCGCAGCTTTTGCGTCAGCTCGTGGAACTCGCTGCCGTCGATGTTCGCCAGATAGTGGCAACGCACGCCTTTCTGCGCGTAGGACAGCAACGCTTCGGAGACCAATTCAGGGCCGAGGAACGAGCCACCGATGCCGATGTTGACCACGTCGGTGATCGGCTTCTCGGTGTAACCGCGCCACAGACCGTCGTGGATGCGGCCGACCAGATCGGTGATCTGGTTCAGAACCTTGTGGACTTCCGGCATCACATTGACGCCGTTGACCGACAACTTGTCGCCCACCGGGCGGCGCAGGGCGGTGTGCAGTGCCGGGCGGCCTTCGGACGAGTTGACGATTTCACCGTCGAACAGCGCTTTGATCGCGCCCTTCAGATCGACTTCATTGGCCAGACCCACCAACAGATTGCGGGTCTCGGCGTTGATCAAATTCTTCGAATAGTCGAGAAACAGTCCGCAGCTGCTGAGGGTGAACTGATTAAAGCGCTGCGGATCGGCGTTGAAGGCTTCGCGCATGCTGAAATCCTGCATGGCTTGGCGGTGGTCTTTCAACGCTTGCCAGGCAGGCAGAGCGGTAACGTCGTGAGGAGTGCGGTAGTACGCCATCGCTGCGGTTTTCCTTTTTACTTGAACGGCCTTTTGAACTCGGAACAGGCCAGCACGCCATGGTTGGGCGTGGGCCAACTGCGTCGACACGGTTTTTGGACACAGGGCGAATACAGTAAACCTCGCGCTGCGTTCTGTCTTGACTTTGTCTGACCCGATCCCTGTACTTTTTTAACATTGATAACGGAAATTGGCCGACAAACGGAGGGTGAACGCAATACGCGAAGGGTTTAAGCGCGGCAATAATCTTGAAATGCAATCTTCGCAACGCCGAAAACACTGTAGGAGTGAGCCTGCTCGCGATAGCGGACTGACGTTCAACAGTGATGCTGAATGTCAGGTCCTCATCGTGAGCAGGCTCACTCCTACAAGGGGGGCTGTGTTTTTAGAGAGGCGTATCGAGATTCAGGTGCAGGTTATCGATCAGCCGCGTGGTGCCCAGAAACGCCGCCACGAGAATCACCAGGTCGCGATCTTCAGCCACCGCTGGACGCAAGGTCAGGGCATGGCGAATCTCCAGGTAATCGGGGCGCAGGCCAGCGGCTTCCAGCTGTTGCAACTGTGCGCTGATCAGCGCCGGGAAATCCCGTTCACCTTGTCTGATCGACTCGGCAATCGTGCTCAGGGTGCGATAGACCACCGGCGCTACGGCACGTTGTTCTTCGCTGAGGAAACCGTTGCGCGACGACAGCGCAAGGCCATCGGCGGCACGCACGGTCGGCTCGCCGATGATCTGGATCGGCATGTTCAGGTCATGCACCAGTGCGCGGATCACCGCCAGTTGCTGGAAATCCTTCTGGCCGAAAATCGCCAGATCCGGCTGAACCATGTTGAACAGTTTGCTGACCACCGTCGCCACGCCTTCGAAGTGCCCCGGACGGCTGGCGCCGCACAGACCTTCGGAGAGGTGCGGCACGCTGACCCGGGTCTGTCCGGCCATGCCGTCGGGGTACATTTCCTCAACGGTCGGCGCGAACAGAAGCGAACAGCCAGCTTCCAACAGCTTTTCCTGATCCGCCGCCAGGGTGCGCGGATACTTGTCGAGGTCTTCGCCGGCGCCGAATTGCAGCGGGTTGACGAAAATACTGGCAACCACGAAGTCGACCCGTTGGGTGGCCTTGGTGACCAGCGCCACGTGGCCGCTGTGCAGGTTGCCCATGGTCGGCACGAAGCCGATGCGCTTGCCTTCGCTACGCGCGCGGGCTACGGCGGCGCGCAGTTCACGTACGGTTTTTACGGTGTTCATGCAGAGAATCCGTGTTCGATCCCAGGGAAAGTAACGCCTTTGACTTCGTTGACGTAGGCCTTCAGTGCGGACTGGATGCTGTCCTGACCCTGCATGAAGTTCTTCACGAACTTCGGCACGCGGCCGGTGATCGACAGGCCGAGCATGTCGTGCAGCACCAGCACCTGGCCGTCGGTATCACTACCGGCGCCGATGCCGATGACCGGAATCTTCACCGCCTGGCTGATTTCCGCAGCCAGTTCGCTGGGCACGCATTCGAGCAGCAGCATCGAAGCACCGGCCTGTTCCAGCGAGATCGCGTCGGCACGCATCTGTCGCGCCTGGTTCTCGTTGCGGCCCTGCACTTTATAGCCGCCGAGAATGTTCACCGCTTGCGGGGTCAGACCCATGTGCGCGCAGACCGGCACACCGCGTTCGGCGAGCAAACGGATCGATTCGGCCAGCCACAGCGCACCTTCGACCTTGATCATGTGCGCGCCGGCCTGCATCAGCATGGCGCTGTTGGTCATGGTTTGTTCGAGGGTGGCGTTGGCCATGAATGGCAAGTCGGCCAGGATCAGGGCGTCGGTGTTGCCGCGTTTGACGCAAGCGGTGTGGTAGGCCATTTCCGCGGTGGTCACCGGCAATGTGCTGTCATGACCTTGCAGGACCATACCGAGGGAGTCGCCCACCAGCAGCACTTCGACACCGGCCTCGTTGCAGGCGTGGGCGAAGGTCGCGTCATAGCAGGTCAGCATGGTGATCTTTTCACCTTTCTGCTTGAGGCTCTGGAGCGTGGTCAGGGTGATGGCTGGCATGTAAAAAATCCTCGTTCAGGCGCTCTGGAAACTACTGCGAGTAACGCGCGTGATTCTTCATCTACTCAGGCGCACGCTCTTTTGTCGTGCTTATAAGGCCTGGATTGCGCCCGTATGTGCCGGGTTGGCGGCAGCGGGACGCCTATAGTCGTGAGGAGAACCTAGGAAGTCAATTGCGTGTGTTACCGCGTTGTTACGAGGGGAGTGTTACCGGCGTTACTGATGCGATTCAGCGCGGCGGCGGGGCTGAATCGAGGCTCTTTTGTCCGACAAAAAACGAATACGGAACATCGCTTTTGTGGCGAGGGGATTTATCCCCGATGGCTGCGACGCGGCCCCAAAATGGTAGTACGCATTAGTCAGTCACAGCGCATTTGCCGGTTTTGCGACGGCTGCGCAGCCGATCGGGGATAAATCCCCTCACCACAAAAGCCTGCACCCAAGGGGAATGGGTGTCAGGCGTGAGGGAGGCGTTCCAGGCCGACGAACGGGCAGGCGGCCAGCAGCTCGGTGAGCGTGCGGCCATCGGCCAGACGCAGTTCTTCAGGCGCTAGCTCGGCGAGGGGATAGAGGACGAACGCACGTTCCTGAATTTGATAATGCGGGACTTTCAGCCGTGGTTCGTCGATCAGCAGATCACCGAACAGCAGAATATCCAAATCCAGCGTCCGCGGCCCCCAGCGTTCCAGGCGTTCACGGCCTTGATCATTCTCGATGGCTTGCAAGGCATCCAGCAAATCCAGCGGCGCAAGATCGCTGTCAACCGCTGCAACCGCATTGGTGTAACGCGGTTGGCCCGGCAGCAACGAGTCGCTTTGGTAGAAGGCTGAAACGCCTGCGAGTGTGGTCTGTGGCAATTGCCCCAGCGCCTCAATGGCGCTGCGCAACTGTTCGGCGGGGGCAGCCAAATTGCTGCCCATGCCGATGTAGATACGTTCCATGCCTTACTCGCCCGATGCGCTCGGAGCACCGGCGGTGCGCTTGCGCTTGGAACCGCTGCTGCGGCGACGCTTGCGCGGAGCACCGCTGGCGTCATCACCTTTGCCGCTCAGATCACGGATCATGTCGCGACGTTCGCTGTCGTTGGCATCCTGATAATCGGTCCACCATTCGCCCAGACCGTCAGTCTCCTCGCCAGCGCTTTCACGCAGCAGCAGGAAATCGTAACCGGCGCGGAAACGTGGGTTGTCGAGCAACAGATCGGCACGTTTGCCGCTGCGACGAGGCAGGCGTTCCTGCATGTCCCAGATTTCGCGGATCGGCATGGTGAAGCGCTTCGGAATCGCGATGCGCTGGCACTGTTCGGCAATCAGCTCGTGAGCGGCTTCCTGCATCGCCGGAATCGGCGGCATGCCACGTTCTTGCAGACGCAGTACACGGGCCGGCAGGGCAGGCCAGAGCATGGCGGCAAACAGGAACGCCGGGGTGACCGGTTTGTTCTGCTTGATCCGCAGATCTGTGTTGGTCAGCGCTTCACTGATCAGCGTGTGGGTGTATTCCGGGTTGTATTCCAGTGCGTCGGCACTGGCCGGGAACAGCGGAGCGAACAGCTGCAGATCGACCAGCATTTCGAAGGTGATCGCGCCATGCCCCGAAAGGAACAGCTTGAGCACTTCTTCGAACAGGCGTGCCGACGGGATCTCGCGCAGCATCGGCGCCAATTCGCGGATCGGCTGAACGGTATGCTTCTCGATGCCGAAATTGAGCTTGGCGGCAAAACGCACGGCCCGCAGCATGCGCACCGGGTCTTCCTGGTAGCGTTGCTTGGGGTCGCCGATCAGACGAATCAGGTGATTGCGGATGTCGTGTACGCCATTGGCGTAATCGAGAATGCGCTCGCTGACCGGATCGTAATACAGGGCGTTGATGGTGAAGTCGCGGCGCTGCGCGTCTTCTTCCAGGGTGCCGTAGACGTTGTCGCGCAGAATCCGCCCGCTTTCGTTACGCGAAGACTGGTTGCTGTCCTCGTCGTCTTCGTTGACCGGGTGATTGGCGCGGAATGTCGCGACTTCGATGATTTCGCGACCGAAGTGGATATGCACCAGTTTGAAGCGCCGTCCGATGATTCGCGCATTGCGGAATTCGGCACGGACTTGCTCAGGGGTGGCGCTGGTGGCAACGTCGAAATCCTTGGGCGTGATGCCCAACAGCATGTCACGCACGCAACCGCCTACCAGATAGGCTTGGTAACCGGCGCCCTGCAAGCGTTCGACGATATTGACCGCGTAGCGGCTGAATTGCGTTTTCTGCAGCGAGTGTTGACCGCTGTTGAGCACTTCAGGGGTGCTACGGATGTGTTGCGTACGACGCACGGGAGTTCGGAATGACTGGAACAACTTCTTCAGCATGGGATGCACTGTTTGAAGGAATGTTCGGCCATACCAAAGAATGACCGCATGATGGGCGCAGATTCTAGCATTTAGTCGGGGGATGGTGTAGGACGCAGCCGTTTTACGCTGCAAGCCGCGGGCTACAGGCGTCTCGAGCCTTGAAAATGTGGGGGATTTTGCCGGGAGGGAGAAACTACAAGGGGAGCCGAAGCTCCCCAAGAAGTAGTTGCGTGCTCTTTTTATTATTGATTCGGGCTTCTTGTTTTTGTTGAGTGCCCTCGTCATGAAGCTTTTCCTTCATGACCCTCCCAATCGGGAGCCAAGAGCAAACGGATTGCTTTGGTCGCTGAATTGCAGTGATCTCTCGATCCAACCAGTACAGGCTCTGTCTTAGGACAGTTTTTGTTGTTCTCGGCCTGGTCGTGGGGCAAGCCCCAAATACAACGCCTCTCCAAAAGAATCAGTTAGCTGCGCCTCTCGCCGTCTTGTTTTTATTGTGCGTGAGTCGATTCGTCTTATTTTTATTGTCTTGTGCATTGCTTGTTATTGTTCTTGTACCAAACATATAGCAGGGGGCGTGCCAACTTTTGCGAAACCCAATAAAACAAGGGGTTAGGTCGATATAACCGTTTTTGAGGGGCGAAAAAAAGCCGAGGTTTCGTTACCGATAACCCCGGCTTCTGTTACGTGAAAAGACTGAGGTAACAGTTTTTTCACCGCTTCATGCGTTACCCGCACACTCGACAGGTAACGTTCAGCTCTCGCTGGCGACCCCGGTCTTGCGCCGTGGGATGCCCAGGCGCTGACGGCGTTCCCACAGGCATTTACGGCTGACGCCCAGTTTGCGCGCCAGTTCGGTCTCGGTCATGTGATCCTGGTGCTCAAGCACGAAGTGCTGGAAGTAGTCTTCCAGCGACAGATCTTCGGTCGGTTCATGGCTGCTGTTGCTGGTGTTACCCGCCGTCTGTGGCGGCAGACCGATGAACTCGTCGTCTTCCAGATCGCTCAGCTCGATATCGATGCCCAGCAGGTCGGCGGAAATTTCCGGGCTCTCGCTCAGAATCACCGCACGCTCGACAGCGTTCTCCAGCTCTCGCACGTTACCCGGCCAGGAATAGTGACGGATCGCCTGTTCGGCATCCGCGGCAAATTTCAGGTCGGTACGGTTGATGCGCGCACTCTGGCGGGCGAGGAAGGCCGTCGCGATTTCGTTGACGTCGGCGCCACGCTCGCGCAGGGCCGGCAGCTTCAACGCGATCACGTGAAGACGGTAATAAAGGTCTTCGCGGAACTGGCCGATTTTCGCCAGGCTCTTCAGATCGCGGTGGGTCGCGGCGATCAAACGCACATCGACCTTTTGCGACTGAACGGAGCCAACCCGGCGAATCTCGCCTTCCTGCAACACCCGTAGCAGACGGGCCTGGGCTTCCAGCGGCAATTCGCCGATTTCGTCGAGGAACAACGTGCCGCCGTCCGCCGCTTCCACCAGACCGGCACGCCCGGCGCTGGCGCCAGTGAACGCGCCTTTCTCGTGGCCGAACAGTTCGGATTCGATCAGGCTTTCCGGGATGGCCGCGCAGTTCACCGAGATCATCGGCGCCTTGGCGCGTTTCGACAGGTTGTGCAGGGCGCGGGCAACCAGCTCTTTACCGGTGCCGGACTCGCCCTGAATCAGGACATTGGAGTCGGTCGGCGCGACTTTGCGGATCTTGCTGTACAGATCCTGCATTGGCGGGCAGGAACCGATAATGCCGATTTCGCCGTTGCTGTTGTCGACGGCGGCTTTGCCGCTGCCATTGGCGGTTTTACCGGTAACAACTTCGCCTGCAGCTGGCGCCGATTGACGGTCACGAAGGATCCGCGCGACGGCCTGAAGCATTTCATCGTGGTCGAAAGGCTTGGCGATGTAGTCCACCGCGCCCATCTTCATCGAGTCGACCGCCGAGCGCAGGCTGGCGTAACTGGTCATGATCAGCACCGGCGTGCCCTGACCAAGCTTGATCAGCTCGGTACCCGGCGCACCCGGCAGGCGCAGATCGCTGACGATCAGATCGAACGTAGGAATGGTGAAGCGTTCTTGTGCTTCCTGCACTGAACCGGCTTCGCTGACCTGGTACTGGTTGCGTTCCAGCAGGCGGCGCAAGGCGGAGCGGATAATTGTTTCGTCTTCGACGATCAAAATGTGCGGCATTGATTCGATACTCTCGACGGTCTCAGTTCACAGCGGACGTCGCTTCGACATGACGCGGTAAGGTCACCCGGATACGGGTGCCGCGTTGGCTTTGTACATCAGCCGGGCTGTCGATGGTGATTTGTCCATAATGCTCTTCAACGATGGAATAGACCAGTGCAAGGCCCAGACCGGTGCCTTCGCCAGGATCCTTTGTGGTGAAGAAGGGTTCGAACAATCGGTCCATGATGTTCTTCGGAATACCGCTGCCTTCGTCTTCGACGATCAGATCGACCGTGTGTTCGCCGGCTTCACTCTTGACCCGCACCGCACTGCCCGCAGGCGAGGCATCACGGGCGTTGGAGAGCAGATTGATCAATACCTGGGCGAGCCGCTGGGGGTCGCCTTCGACCCAGTGATCCGGGTCGCACAGGTTGTAGAACTGCACTTCGAAGTTGCGTCGGTTCAGGGCCAGCAGGCCGATGGCATCCTGGGCCACTTCCGCCAGACAAACGGGCTCGTCGCTGTGCTGATGGCTGCCGGCGTGGGCAAAACTCATCAGCGACTGAACGATGCGGGACACGCGTTTGGTCTGTTCGAGAATCTGCCCGCTGATCTCGGTCAGTTCGTCGTCTTCTTCGCGCTCTTCGCGCAGGTTCTGCGCCAGACAGGCGATGCCGGTGATCGGGTTGCCGATTTCGTGAGCCACACCCGCTGCCAGGCGACCGATGCTCGCCAGGCGTTCGGAGTGCACCAGTTTGTCTTCGAGCATCTGGGTTTCGGTCAGATCTTCCACCAGTAACACCAGGCCGCTGTTACCCGGCGCCAGCGGTTCATCAATCGCGGCTTTGTGCAGGTTCAGCCAGCGGGTCTGGCCATCGAGCGCCAGGTGCTGTTTGTGCAAATGCTCGTCAGGCAAGTTGATGAAGCCTTGCAGCAATTCTTTCCACGGCTCGCCGATGGTACTCAAACGAGAGCCGACCACGCGCTGCGCGGCGATCCCGGTCAGCTCCTCCATGGCCTTGTTCCACATCAGGATCTCTTGATCCTTGGCCAGCGAGCAAACACCCATCGGCAGTTCCTGCAAGGTCTGGCGGTGGTAGCGGCGCAGGGCGTCGAGTTCAGCGGCTAAACCTGTGAGGCGCGAGTGGTAATCCTCGAGGCGGCTTTCGATGAAATGAATGTCTTCGGTGACATAGTTTTCGCCGCCGGCCTTGTACGGCAGGAAGGTTTCGACCATGTCCTGAGCCACGCTCGGGCCCATCAGGCCGGAAAGGTTGGCTTCGATGCGGTCACGCAGACGGCGCAAGGCATAAGGGCGGCGTTCGTCGAACGGCAGATAAAGGTCTCGCAGCGCTTGCTCGACTTCTTTCTGCGCAGCCTTGGCACCCAGTGGTTTGGCCAACTGCGTGGCGAACTCCTGAGGCGAGGCGGCGTGCAGTTCTCGGCGTTGCGGGCGGCGCACGTTATCCACAGCGCAGGCTTCGGCGGCGCTGGCTTCTTCGGGACTGGCGTTGGTAAACAGCGAGATCAGGGTGAACATCAATACGTTGGCGGCCAGTGACGCGATGGCAGCCATGTGCCAACTGGTGTCGTCCAGCACGTAAATCATGTTCAGCAGCGGAATGTAGAAACCCTGCAGATTGCCGACCAGCGGCAACAGCATGGTGATCACCCAGACCAGAATTCCGGCCAGCAGACCGGCAATGAAGCCACGACGGTTGGCGGTCGGCCAGTACAGCACCGACAGCACGCCCGGCAGGAATTGCAGCGTCGCGACGAAGGCAACGATGCCGAGATTGGCCAGATCCTGTCCGGCGCCGAGCAGCAGATAGAAGCAGAAACCGGCCATGATGATCGCGACGATCAGCGCCCGGCGCGTCCATTTCAGCCAGCGGTAGATGTTGCCTTCGGCCGGTGGCTGATAAAGCGGCAGCACCAGGTGGTTCAGGGCCATGCCCGACAACGCCAGGGTGGTGACGATGATCAGCCCGCTGGCCGCTGACAGGCCGCCAACGTAGGCGAGCAATGCCAAAGGCTTGCTGTTGGCGGCAATGCCGATGCCGAGGGTGAAGTATTCCGGGTCGGTGGTGGCGCCCAGCTTGAGGCCGGCCCACAGGATCAGCGGCACCGCCAGACTCATCAACAACAGGAACAGCGGCAGGCCCCAACTGGCACTCACCAGTGAGCGCGGGTTGAGGTTCTCGGTAAAGGTCATGTGATACATGTGCGGCATCACGATCGCCGAGGCGAAGAACACCAGCAGCAGCGTGCGCCACGGGCCTTCCTGCAACGGCGTGTGCAATGCGGCGAGGGCGGTCTGGTTTTGCAGCAGCCAGAGTTCCAGCTGTTGCGGGCCGTCGAACACGCCATAGAGGGCGTACAGGCCAACGCCGCCGAGGGCGATCAGTTTGATCACCGACTCAAAGGCAATCGCGAACACCAGCCCTTCGTGTTTCTCGCGGGTGGCGATGTGGCGCGAGCCAAAGAAAATCGTGAACAAAATGATCAGCGCACAGAACGCCAACGCCACGCGACTCTGAATCGGCTCGCCCGTGAGAATGCCGATGGAGTCGGCCACGGCCTGAATCTGCAATGCCAGCAACGGCAATACGCCGATCAGCATGAAAATCGTGGTCAGTGCCCCGGCCCAGGTACTGCGAAATCGGAAGGCGAACAGATCCGCCAGCGACGACAGTTGATAGGTGCGGGTAATTTTCAGAATCGGATAGAGCAACACCGGCGCCAGCAGAAACGCGCCGGATACGCCGAGATAACTCGAAAGAAAGCCGTAACCGTACTGATAGGCCAGGCCCACCGTGCCGTAGAACGCCCAGGCACTGGCATAGACCCCCAGCGACAGGGTGTAAGTCAACGGGTGGCGAATGATCGCCCGGGGGATCATGCCCCGTTCGCTGATCCAGGCTACACCGAACAGCACCGCCAGGTAGGCGGCGCTGACCAGAATCATCTGGGTCAGGCTAAAGCTCATCGGCATCTTTTTGGCTCTGCAGGATGAAGGTCACGACAATCAGGATCAGCCAGAGCAGATAGGGGCGATACCAGGCGCCCGTAGCGTCGATCCACCAATCCATGATGGCGGGAGAAAACAGATAGATCCCCACGACCAAAAGCAGGACCAAGCGATAGATGTACATCCCGGCCTCTCTTTTTTATGCGCGTGCCCGAAAACGTGCGGCGATGGTAACGGATGGCGGCGCGACTGCAAGTGTCGTCATCGCAGTTGCGCTTCGGGCAGGGTCAGTGTGCGCGGGATCTTCGTTGCATCCCAGTGGGTGCTGCCCCAGTTGAGCAATTCCTGTGGTGTCGCATGTGCCAGTTCGGCGCCGGGGTTTTGCCCCAGTGCGCGCAAGGCCCGCAGCAGCAACGGCGTGGCTTGGTCGGCTTCCAGCGGCGGCGAGCGGTAGGACTTGCCGAGCTTGTTGCCGTCCGGCTGGGTGATCAAAGGCAGGTGCAGATAACGCGGCTGACGCAGGCCCAACAGTTCTTGCAGATAGAGCTGGCGTGGCGTGGAGTCGAGCAGGTCGGCGCCGCGCACGATGTCGGTAATGCCTTGCCAGGCATCGTCGAGCACCACGGCCAATTGATAGGCATAGAGGCCGTCGCGACGGCGAATCACGAAGTCGCCGACATCACGGCCCAGATGCTGTCGGTATTCGCCCTGCACCCGATCGATGAAGTGGTATTCGAGTTCCGGCACGCGCAGGCGGATTGCCGCGTCCTGCTGGTCGTGGCCGGCATTGCGGCACAGCCCTGGATAAATCCCGTCATAGGGCTCCAGCTGTTTGCGCGAGCAGGTGCACGCGTAGGCCAGGCCATGATTGAACAGGCTATTGAGCACTTCGGCATACGCGTCGTGCCGATCACTTTGGCGCACCATCTCGCCGTCCCATTCGAAACCGTAACTTTCCAGCGCCTTGAGGATCGCCGCTTGCGCACCGGGTTCTTCACGGGGCGGATCGAGATCTTCCATGCGCACCAGCCAACGTCCGCCAACCGAACGTGCATCAAGATAAGAGGCGAGGGCGGCAACCAGCGAACCGAAGTGCAAGTGGCCACTGGGGGTTGGGGCGAAGCGGCCGATGTAGGCGGGGGATGTTTTGGCAGTCATGGAGACGAAACTACTTTTCAGGCTATACGCAGGTCAACCTGTAGGAGTGAGCCTGCTCGCGATAGCGGTGTGACATTCAACACCGATATTGACCGACCCACCGCTATCGCGAGCAGGCTCACTCCTACAAAAGGCAAGGGCAAAAGGCAAAAGGCAGAAACAAAAACGGAGCGTTCGCACGCTCCGTTTTTCGTTCAGGTCGAGATTACTTGCCGACCTGCTTTTCCTTGATTTCCGCCAGGGTCTTGCAGTCGATGCACAGATCCGCGGTAGGACGGGCTTCGAGACGTTTGACGCCGATCTCGATGCCGCAGGACTCGCACCAGCCGTATTCTTCGTCCTGGATCAGCTCCAGCGTCTTGTCGATCTTCTTGATCAACTTGCGCTCGCGGTCGCGGGCGCGCAGTTCGAGGGCGAATTCCTCTTCCTGACTGGCACGGTCTGCCGGGTCAGGGAAGTTGGCTGCTTCGTCCTTCATGTGATCAACAGTACGGTCGACTTCCTGCATCAAGTCCTGTTTCCACTTGTTCAGGATCTTGGTGAAGTGCGCGCGCATCGGGGCGCCCATGTACTCTTCACCAGCCTTCGGAACGTAGGGTTCGAAGCCACTGATTGTCTGATTCTGCTGTTGCTTTGCTTGGGTGGGCATGAAATGGACCGCCTCTACTCTTGTAATCCATTGCGCAGGATTGCTCCATCACCGACACCTGCCGGCCCTGCGGCTGCAAGCGGGCGAACTTACCAGATCAATTCGGCCTGCGCTACTCCCGGATGTCGAGGCCCCGGCGGGTGGCGCTTGCAAATGTTTGGCAAGCCGTGTCTGGCGGTGTGGGAGACCTGTTCAATCACTGATTTTAGTCAATCCTGGAGGGTACGCTTGTGTCATTACATTCCAGAGTTCTTGAGGCTGTGACCGCTACGGGTTCTCGCTCGTTCCGGCAGATGGGTAGAATCGTTTCTTTTTTCCCGTCGAAGGAAGGCCAATGGCTCAGCCCTACAGTGCGCGCAGTCGTGCGATCGAACCGTTCCATGTGATGGCGCTGCTGGCGCGGGCCAACGAGTTGCAGGCTGAAGGTCACGACGTGATCCACCTGGAAATCGGCGAGCCGGACTTCACCACGGCCGAGCCGATCATCCGTGCCGGGCAAGCGGCGCTGACCGCGGGCAAGACCCGTTACACCGCGGCGCGCGGCATTCCTGAACTGCGCGAGGCGATTTCCGGGTTTTATCAATCGCGCTATGGCCTGAATATCGATCCGCGGCGGATTCTGATCACTCCGGGCGGCTCCGGCGCCTTGTTGCTCGCCAGCGCGTTGTTGGTCGATCCCGGCAAACACTGGCTGTTGGCAGACCCGGGCTATCCGTGCAACCGGCACTTCTTGCGCCTGGTCGAAGGCGCGGCGCAGTTGGTTCCTGTAGGGCCGGACGTGCGTTATCAACTGACCCCTGATCTGGTCGAGCGCCATTGGGATCACGACAGCGTCGGTGCATTGGTTGCCTCGCCGGCCAATCCGACCGGGACGATCCTCACCCGCGATGAACTGGCCGGGTTATCCACAGCCATCAAGGCGCGGCACGGGCATCTGGTGGTGGACGAGATCTATCACGGCCTGACTTATGGCACTGACGCGGCAAGTGTTCTGGAGGTCGATGACAGTGCTTTTGTCCTCAACAGCTTCTCCAAATATTTCGGCATGACCGGTTGGCGTCTCGGCTGGCTGGTCGCGCCGGATGCGGCGGTGAGTGAGCTGGAGAAACTCGCGCAGAACCTCTACATCAGCGCGCCGAGCATGGCCCAGTACGCCGCGCTGGCCTGTTTCGAGCCGGACACCATTGCGATTCTCGAAGAGCGCCGCGCCGAGTTCGGACGTCGCCGGGACTTTCTCCTTCCGGCATTGCGTGCGTTGGGATTCAACATCGCCGTTGAACCCGAGGGTGCGTTCTATTTGTATGCAGATATCAGCCAGTTCGGCGGCGATGCCTTCGCGTTCTGTCGTCATTTCCTCGAAACCGAACACGTTGCGTTCACGCCGGGACTGGATTTTGGCCGCTATCATGCCAGCCACCATGTGCGTTTTGCCTACACGCAAAACCTCCCTCGCTTACAGGAAGCGGTGGAGCGGATTGCGCGTGGCTTGAAGAGTTGGCAAGGCTGATGCGTTTCTTTCCTCCTCTGGAAGAGGCGCGGCTGATTCGACGTTACAAGCGTTTTCTTGCCGATATCGAAACCGTTGGCGGCGAGTTACTGACGATTCACTGCCCGAATACTGGCTCGATGCTCAACTGTCAGGTCGAGGGCGGGCAGGTCTGGTTCAGTCGCTCCAATGACCCGAAACGCAAGTTGCCAGGCACTTGGGAGATCGGCGAAACCCCACAGGGTCGATTGTTTTGTGTGAACACCGGGCGAGCCAACGGGCTGGTGGAAGAAGCCTTGCAGGCCGGCGTCATCAGCGAGTTGAACGGGTTCACCGCGTTGAAGCGCGAGGTGGCTTACGGGCAGGAAAAAAGCCGCATCGACTTTCGCCTCGAATACCCCAGCGGCCCCGCTTATGTCGAAGTGAAAAGCGTCACCCTGGGCTTCGATGGCACGAATGTAGCGGCGTTTCCCGATGCGGTAACCCAGCGTGGCGCCAAGCATCTGCGTGAGCTGGCGCATCTGGCGCGGGACGGGATTCGTGCGGTGCAGTTGTACTGCGTGAACCTCACCGGGATTGAAGCGGTGCGTCCTGCGGTGGAAATCGATTCGGCCTACGCCGATGCCTTGCGCGAAGCGGTGGCCTGTGGCGTTGAAGTCCTGGCTTACGGTGTGCGGCTCAACCATGAGGAAATGGTAATCGACCGGCGACTGGACGTACTGCTCAACGGTTAAACATCGACCCACAGGCCCTGTGCATCTTCGCGGCAACCTATAGCTATCAGCGCTTGCCCGGCGCAGGGCCCGGAAACGCACTCGCCGTCCTCGATCAGAAACAGTGCGCCGTGGGTGGCGCACTGGATCAGGCTGTTGCTCGGGTCGAGAAACTGGTCGGGGTGCCATTCCAGGCGCACACCGCGATGCGGGCAGCGATTCAGGTAGACATACGCCTGACCGTTGCGGCGTACGGCGAACAGGTTTTTCCCGCCGATCTCAAACCCCCGACTGCCGGCCTCGGCCAGATCGGCACCCGCGCACAGAAACTTCATGGTTATCCTCTAGCGTCTGCTCGTGTCCGGATATGTCCGAGCTTGACGTTTAAATGCAAACAATTATCAAATGGCGGCCTTCACCTGCAGGCGCCTGCCAGATGCCGAGGATACTTGGCCTGTCATCCGGACGCCCGGGAAACCTTGTTCAAGGAAGCTGTGTATGCGCCTGAGTACCCGCGTCGCTGTGCTCTGTGTCGGACTTTTCGCCAGCCACATGGCGGCAGCAGCCGACGTGCCGCAACGCTGGGTCAGTGCCGGCGGTGCGCTGTCGGAGTGGGTCAGTGCGTTGGGCGGCGAATCAAAACTGGTCGGCGTCGATAGCACCAGCCAGCATCCTGCGTCTCTGAAAGCGCTGCCGAGCATCGGTTATCAGCGCAGCCTTTCCGCCGAGGGCATTCTCAGCCTGCGTCCGGACATCCTCATCGGCACTGAAGAAGTCGGTCCGCCCCCCGTGATTGCCCAAGTGAGGGCGGCCAAGGTTCAGGTGGAGTTGTTCTCGGCCCAGCCGGATCTGCCAACGCTGGAAAAAAACGTCACTCATCTTGGGCAGTTGCTCGGTGCTGAAGAGCAGGCCACTCAGTTACTGCAACGTTATCAACAGCAACTCGACGCGCAGAAAGCGCGGGTAAGTGAAGCGCAGTCCAAACACAAATCGCCGGGTGTTCTTATGTTGCTGGGACACGCCGGGGGCAAACCGCTGATCGCCGGCAAGGACACCGCCGCCGACTGGCTGCTGCAAAAGGCGGGCGGGCATAACCTGGCGACTCACACCGGTTACAAACCATTCTCCGTGGAATCCCTTGCCAACCTTGATCCTGAAGTGCTGGTATTCGCCGACCGGGCGTTGACCGGGGAGGCGGCGAAGACTGCACTGTTCAAGGAAAACCCTATTCTCAATTCAAGCCGTGCGGCCAAGGACGGGCGTGTTCTTGAGCTCGATCCGACCTTGTTGGTCGGCGGGCTCGGGCCGCGACTGCCGGCGGCGTTGGAAACCCTGACTGACGGTTTCTACCCAGCCAAGAGTGGCCAATGACCACACTGCTCAAACCCCGTGGCCTGTTCATCGGCCTGACACTCCTGTGCCTGCTGTCAATCTGGTTATCGCTGGCGCTGGGGCCTGTCAGTTTGCCGTTGTTCGATACGCTGCGCGCGGCGTTGCGCCTGATCGGTGTGCCGCTGGCTCCGGAAGGCCTGGAGCAGGCTGAGCTGATTCTCGGGCAGATTCGTCTGCCGCGAACGCTGCTCGGGCTGGCAGTTGGCGGCGTGCTGGCCTTGTCGGGCGTGGCGATGCAGGGACTTTTTCGTAACCCGCTGGCGGATCCGGGGCTGGTCGGAGTTTCCAGTGGCGCGGCGTTGGGCGCCGCGATTGCGATTGTCGGCGGCTCGTTTTTTGGCGGTTTACCGGAGTGGTTCGGGCCTTATCTGTTATCGGTGTGCGCGTTTCTCGGCGGGCTCGGGGTGACGGCGCTGGTTTATAGACTCGGCCGGCACAACGGGCAAACCCATGTCGCGACCATGTTGCTGGCGGGGATTGCGCTGACCGCGCTGGCCGGTTCGGCGGTCGGGCTGTTCACCTATCTGGCGGACGACGCGACCCTGCGCACGCTGACGTTCTGGAATCTCGGCAGCCTCAATGGCGCCAGTTACGCGCGGTTGTGGCCGTTGTTGATCATCAGCGCCGGCGTTGCGCTGTGGTTGCCGCGTCGGGCGAAAGCATTGAATGCCTTGTTGCTCGGTGAGTCGGAGGCCGGACATTTGGGAATTGATGTCGAGCGGCTCAAGCGTGAGTTGGTGTTCTGTACCGCGTTGGGTGTCGGTGCGGCGGTGGCTGCAGCAGGGATGATCGGGTTTGTCGGGCTGGTGGTGCCGCATCTGGTGCGCTTGCTTGCTGGCCCCGATCATCGTGTGTTGCTGCCGGCCTCAGTGCTGGCCGGGGCGAGCCTGTTGTTGCTGGCCGACCTGGTGGCGCGTCTGGCGCTGGCACCGGCGGAGTTACCGATCGGTATCGTCACAGCGTTTATCGGCGCGCCGTTCTTCCTTTATCTGCTGCTGCGAGGACGTGCCTGATGTTGCGTGCGCACAATCTGCATATCCGTCGCGGCCGCAAAACTGTGCTCAGCGAGGTTACCCTGCAACTCGAGCCGGGCGAAGTGCTTGGCGTGCTGGGGCCGAACGGCGCCGGTAAAAGTACCTTACTGGGTGCCTTATGCGGTGAACTGGCGCCAAGTGAAGGCGAAGTCTCGCTTGATGGCCAGCCGTTGGCGCAGTGGACGGGCACGCAACGCGCCCAGCGATTGGCCGTGTTACCGCAGGTTTCCACGCTGGATTTCGCCTTTCGCGTTGAAGAAGTGGTCGGTATGGGCCGGTTGCCTTATCAAAGCGGTCGGGTACGCGATGACGAGATTGTCGCCGCAGCACTGGCGGCCGCGGATGCCGGGCATCTGAGTGGGCGCAGCTATCTGGCATTGTCGGGTGGTGAGCGCCAGCGCGTGCATCTGGCGCGGGTGCTGGCGCAGCTCTGGCCGGGGCAGGCGGGGCAATCGCTGCTGCTGGATGAACCAACCTCGATGCTTGATCCACTGCATCAACACACCACTTTGCAGGCCGTGCGCGAGTTTGCCGATCGCGGCGCGGCAGTGATGGTGATCCTGCATGATCTGAATCTGGCTGCGCGTTATTCTGATCGCGTGTTGCTGCTGGAGGGCGGGCGCCCGGTTGCGCTGGACACGCCGCAGCAAGTGTTGCGGCCGGACCTGCTCAAAGCCGTGTTCGGTCTCGAAGTATTGGTGCAGCCGCACCCGGAGCGTGGGCATCCGCTGATCATCGCCCGCTGACTTTCTCATTGAGGTGATTGCATGCGAGTAATGTGGCTGTTGGCGCTGTTGCTGCTCGCGGGGTGTCAGCATGTTGCCGCGCCACCGCCGGTCAGTGGCGAGATTCGTGACATGCACAGCGGTCAGGTGCTGACAGCGCAGCAACTGCTCAAGCGTCTTGCTGAGCCGCAGCGAGTGATCATCGGCGAGCAGCATGACAATACCGATCACCACACCGCGCAGTTATGGCTGTTGCGGTCTCTTGGCGAACAGCGGCCGCAGGGCAGCCTGTTGCTGGAAATGCTCACGCCGGATCAGCAGCCGAAGGTTGATGCGCTGCGCCGTTCGGCTTCTCCGCCTGCCGACCTCCCCGGTGCGTTGGCCTGGCAGGACGGCTGGGACTGGAGTCTCTATGGGCCGATTGTTCGCTTCGCCCTCACACAGCCGTTTCCGCTGATGGCGGCGAATCTGGAGAACAACGAAATCCGCAGCTTTTATCGCCATCCATACGGTTTGCGGGGTGAGCGCAGCAATGCTCAATCGGTGAAAACTGTTTTGCTGGAGCAGATCAGCGATTCCCACTGTGGCCTGCTGCCGGAGTCGCAGATGCCGGCGATGCTGGCGGTTCAGCAACAACGCGATCGGCGCATGGCTGAGCGTTTGTTGGCTGCGCCCACACCGTCGTTGCTGCTGGCGGGTGCCTGGCATGCACGCAAGGATGTCGGTGTGCCGCTGCATGTTTTGGATCTGGGCGCTACCCAGGCTCCTACAGTGCTGATGCTGGCGGAGCAGGGCGCCGAGGTTACGGCGGCGATGGCCGATTACGTCTGGTACACCCCGGCCATGCCCAAGCGTGATGACTGCGAAGAAATGCGCAAACAGTTCGGCAAGTGACTTTTCCACAGGCAAAAAAAGACCCGGTAGAAACCGGGTCAAATAACCGTGATTAGCCTGATGAGGAGATAATCTGAGAGTCCGAACCAAGGGCTTTTCAGAATATCGACTGATCTCGCGACCAGTTGTGATAATCATAGCGATTCTCATTACCTAGTCAACTCTGTTTTTTCCATTTGCCTGATTTAATCTCGGGATTGGCCGGAATGCCCCGGAAAACGGGGACTTAAAACTGGGTTTTGACTGCAGTCAGTTGAGTGATCTGGCCGTTGAGCTGGCTGATGCGCCGCGCCATACTTTCGATCAGGCTGTGGGCGATCTTCGGATTGCTGCGGGTCATGCTCAAAAACTGATCACCGGGAATCAACATTACCGTGCTCGCTTCGCGGGCAATTACCGTGGCATTACGTGGCTCCCCCGTGAACACCGCCATCGCGCCAAAAATCTCATCCTTGGGCACTTCGCCGACCTTGTGTCCATCGACAAAGGCTTCGGCATGCCCATCAATAATCACAAACACGTGATCGGCGACATCGCCCTGGTGAATCAGTACCTCACCGGCCTCGACCCGTTTGAAACCGTTGATACTGCGAAACTCCCGCGGTTTCAGTTCGGCTACGGCGTGGGCGAGGAGTGCCATTTGGCCCAGCAGGTACTCGAGAAATTGGTTCGCCCGGTTGGTGTCGGCATACAAATGCCGGAACACGTCGCTGCGGCGGTAGGGCAGCAAGCGCAACGGTCCTTCACTGCACAGACGGCAATCGCCCCATGCATCACCCTGCTGTAGGCCGATCAAGTCACCTTCCTGCCAATAGAACAGTGCTCGTGCACCGACGTACCCGTTGATTACACCTTCCGTCAGCAGAAACAACTGATCGCCGGGCAACTGCGCCATCAAGTCATCAGCCGTCTCCAGCTCAATCACCGGGCCGCACGGCACGAGGTCTTCCAGCCACTGTGCAGGCAAATTCTGCAAACGGTTGATCAGTGCGTCGGCAAATGCCGATTGTTCCCCAAGCAGGTACATGACGGTCAGCGCCCGTTCAGTTCTTGTGACGTGAGGAAATGGCTTCGAGTTGCTTGTTCAAGGCGTCCTTGCGCTCGGCGGGGATGTCGTTCCAGTGAACATCCATCAATGCGCCTTCGATCGCATACAACAACACCTTCGATGCGCGAAACCCGCGGGTACGCACGGCCCGGTAGGCGTCCACCGCGCCCAGGCGACGCAAGTCCGAGGCGCTGTGGATGCCCACGGCATGCAGCCATTGCGCCGACGTCTTGCCAAGATTCTTCAGGTGTTGCAGTTCATCATTCATCAAGCCTCCTTGCGACGGCCGAATGGTGCGTGGGCGAGCTTCTCAGGAGTGTAGCCATCAGTAGGAAAAGCGTGGTTGTTTGGTCGGATTCAACGCAAACGCTTCTAAGAACGGTCGCAATTTTCTGCAGGATAGGCGGGTGGGGAGGGATGCCATGGTGCGGGAAAAATCCGCGCAGCAAGCAATCCAGCGCAAAGCGGGGGCGCTGGACAGATCAGGCAGAAGCGCTTAGCGAGTGCGATAACGCAGGCGAGTACCGAAGTTCATCGACATCAGAATCTCGTCAGCGCTCAGCTCCGGCGGAAAGTACGCACCGGAAATCTGTGCGTGGGCCAGGCTTGCACCTTCCAGCGATGCGTTGCGGAAATCAATGCCACGCAAATCGGCGGAACGGAAATACGCGTCCCGGAAATCCACGCCATCGGCGTTCAGTTCACGCAGGTCGAGGCCACGGAAGTCGCCGCCGACCATATCGATCGGCCCGTCTTGCGGACGTTCCTTGTTGAAACCTGTGATGTCATCTTTGTGTAGCAAGGCATACAGCGGGGTGTCGAGAAGTTTCGGCTGGCTCATGTCACATCACCTGTTGGTTTTATGACGCCAGTATAGTGCCACTATTTGGCAGCCGTGAAGCCAGCGAGGCCTTCACGGCTGAAATAGTTTTTTACAGACCAGGCAGGCGTTGACGGATCTGCGCCACCACGGTGTCCAGCGTGCCGGATTCATTGGTCTGCACGCGTTTGCTGCGCAGGATCTCTTCCGGCGTCAGTGCTTCGCGATTGGCCTGCTGAGCTTCTATCACTGCCAGCGTGGCGTCGGACGGATCCTGTTTGTCTGCCTGACGAATCGCCAGCCAGCTCTCGATCACCGCTTGCGGCGCGTTGCAGTCGAGAATCAGGAACGGCGTGCCGGTGGCTTCGGCGACTTGAGCCGCGCTGTCACGTTGCTCGCGCTTGAGGTAAGTGGCGTCAATCACCACCGGGAACCCGGCGTGCAGGATCACGTCAGCGATTTCATGTAGGCGCGTGTAGGTCTTGGCGCTTGCGTCGGCACTATAAATGCCGGCCTGTACATCATTGGCGACGGTTTGCTCGCCGAACAGACGCTTGCGCTCAACATCGGAGCGCAGACGGATCGCCCCCAGCGCTTCGACCAGACGCATGGCCACGTGGCTCTTGCCGACAGCGGAAACGCCGTGGGTGATCGCCATGAAGCGCGAAGGAATGGTGCTGTAGCTTTCCGCCAGGTTGGCGTAGTTGCGGTACTGGCGCAGGGTGGTGGCGCGCTGCACCGGGGTTGCGTCTGCCGGCATGCTGAACAGCGCTACTTTTGCGCGAACCAGTGCGCGGTAGGCTTTATAGAAGTTCAGCACTTCCAGGCCTTGGTAGTCGCCGGTCAGTTCCAGATATTGGCTGATGAAGCGGCGGGCCAGGGATTTCAGGCCGCGATCTTCCAGGTCCATCGCCAGGAAGCCAGTGTCAGCCCAGACGTCGGTGAAGCGGAACGGTTCGTTGAACTCGATGCAGTCGAAGATCACCACTTTACCGTCGATGACGGTGGCATTACCCAGGTGGATGTCACCGTGGCATTCGCGGGTAAAACCTTCGGCCTTGCGCTGAGCGAACAGCGGCTTGAGACGCTCGAAGCTGCTTTCGGCCCAGGCCTTCAGAGCTTCGAGTTGCAACAGATCGTTTTTGTCGCTGAGGAATGGCAGGATCTGTTCGAAGTTTTGCGATACCGGCGCCATCACGCTGGCCGGGGTGCCGGCGTCGTGCTCGGCTGGAACTTTTGGCGCGGTGATGTGGAACTTGGCGATCTGCTCGGCCATTTCATCGATGTGTTGGGTGGTCAGCTCGCCGTTGGCTTGCAGGGTGCTGAGCAAACCGGTCTGCGGGAACTGACGCATTTTCAGCACGTATTCGATGGCGGGGCCGTCGCCGCCCAGTTGTGGCGCTTCGACGCTGCCGGTGACTGGCAGCACTTCCAGATACAAATCGTCGGTCAGACGCTGGTTCAGGCGCAGCTCTTCGCCGCAAAAGTGTTCGCGTTGTTCCAGGTTAGTGAAGTCGAGGAAACCGAAATTCACGGGCTTCTTCACTTTATAAGCAAAGGGGCCGGTGAGAATCACCCACGAGATATGGGTTTCGATGACCTGGAACCCTTCGACGGGGTGCGGGTAGAGGGCCGGGTTTTGCAGGGCAGCGATCAGTGACTGGCTCACGGGCGATCCTTCAGAGACTGGGGGAAATTCGAGGTCGCCATTATGGCCGCTCGCCAGCCCGACGCAAACCTCGGAGCGCTCCTGTTGAGGATGAATAAAGTGCGTATAATCCGCCGCCATGACTCGAACTCGATCCCCCCGTACTCCTAAAAAACCACCTGCCAAGGGCCTGCGCCCATGGTTGGGTTGGGCCATTAAACTCAGTCTGGTCGGCCTTGTGGTGCTGGCCGGCTTCGCCGTTTACCTCGATGCCGTGGTGCAGGAGAAGTTCTCCGGCAAGCGCTGGACCATCCCGGCCAAGGTATACGCGCGCCCGCTTGAGCTGTTCGTCGGACAAAAGCTCAGCAAGGACGATTTTCTCACCGAACTCGATGCCCTCGGCTATCGCCGTGAAGCCGTGAGCAATGGCCCTGGCGCCGCAGCCGTCAGCGGCAACACCGTCGATCTGAATACCCGTGGCTTCCAGTTCTATGAAGGTCTGGAGAAAGCGCAACCGGTGCGCGTGCGCTTCTCGGGCGATTATGTCGCCGAGCTTTCAGCCACCAACGGCTCCAAGCTGTCAGTGGTGCGCCTGGAACCGGTGTTGATCGGCGGGATTTATCCGAAGAATCTTGAAGACCGCATTCTGATCAAACTCGATCAGGTGCCGCCATATCTGCTGGAAACCCTGGTAGCGGTTGAGGACCGGGATTTCTACAGCCACTGGGGCGTGTCGCCGAAGTCGATCGCCCGCGCCATCTGGGTCAACACGTCCGGCGGCAAGATGACCCAGGGCGGCAGTACGCTGACCCAGCAGTTGGTCAAAAACTTCTACCTCACCAACGAACGCAGCCTGTCCCGCAAGCTCACCGAAGCGATGATGGCGATGCTGCTGGAGCTGCATTACGACAAGAAGGAAATTCTTGAGGCCTACCTCAACGAAGTCTTCGTCGGACAGGACGGCCAACGCGCGGTGCACGGTTTCGGTCTGGCCAGCCAGTTCTTCTTCGGTCAGCCTCTGTCCGAGTTGAAGCTGCATCAAGTCGCGATGCTGGTGGGGATGGTCAAGGGCCCGTCCTATTACAACCCGCGGCGCAATCCTGAGCGTGCGCTGGAACGCCGTAATCTGGTGCTCGATGTGCTTGAGCAACAAGGCGTCGCAACGGCGGAGCAAGTCGAAGCAGCGAAGAAAATGCCACTGGGTGTGACCACTCGCGGCAAGCTGGCCGACAGCTCGTTCCCGGGCTTTATCGATCTGGTCAAACGCCAGTTGCGTGAAGACTACCGCGACGAAGACTTGACCGAAGAGGGTCTGCGGATCTTCACCAGTTTCGACCCGATTCTGCAGATGAAAGCCGAGGCGTCGGTCAACGACACCTTTAAGCGTCTTTCCGGGCGCAAAGGCTCCGATGATGTTGAAGCGGCGATGGTCGTGACCAATCCGGAAACCGGCGAAGTCCAGGCGATGATCGGCAGCCGACAGGCGAGTTATGCCGGTTTCAACCGGGCACTGGATGCGGTACGACCGATCGGCTCGTTGATCAAGCCGGCGGTGTATCTCACTGCGCTGGAAAAGCCGAGCCAATACACCCTGACCAGTTGGTTGTCGGATGATCCGTTGTCGGTCAAAGGTGCGAACGGTCAGGTGTGGAAACCACAGAACTACGATCGTCGTTCCCACGGCACTGTGTTCCTCTATCAGGGCCTGGCGCATTCCTACAACCTGTCGACCTCGCGTCTGGGCCTGGAAGTGGGCGTGCCGAATGTCCTCAAGACGCTGGGTCGCCTGGGTGTGACGCGCGAGTTTCCGGCGTTCCCGTCGATGTTGCTGGGTGCCGGCGGCATGACCCCGATCGAAGTGGCGACCATGTATCAGACCCTCGCCAACGGTGGTTTCAATACGCCGATGCGCGGGATTCGCAGCGTGCTGACCGCCGAAGGCGAGCCGCTCAAGCGTTATCCGTTCCAGATTCAGCAGCGTTTCGATCCGGCGTCCATTTACCTGATCCAGAACGCCATGCAGCGGGTTATGCGTGAAGGCACCGGTAGCTCGGTTTATAACGTGCTGCCGAAGACCCTGACGCTGGCCGGCAAGACCGGTACCAGTAACGACTCGCGTGACAGCTGGTTCGCCGGTTTCAGTCAGGATCTGCTGGCGGTGGTCTGGCTGGGACGCGATGACAACGGC
Organism: Pseudomonas sp. FP2196; assembly: GCF_030687715.1. GTDB lineage: Bacteria > Pseudomonadota > Gammaproteobacteria > Pseudomonadales > Pseudomonadaceae > Aquipseudomonas. Next base: position 5,199,233 of record NZ_CP117445.1, on the reverse strand, counting down.
AAGACGCCATTCACTGGTGCTACCGGTGCATTGCAGGTCTGGACAAGTTTCATGCGCAAGGCTGACCCGCTGCCGCTGGACATGCCGCAGCCGGACAACATCGTCCAGGCTTGGGTCGATTCGCGTACCGGGCAAGGCTCCGATGCCAACTGTCCGGGGGCGGTGCAGATGCCGTATATTCGCGGCAGCGAACCACCACCCGGCGCTGCCTGTGCAAGCGAAACGCCTGCTTCCGGCGAGTCGGTGATGGATTGGGTCAAGGGCTGGATGAATTAAGCAAAGAGGGTTTCAAGTGAACAAGTGGTTGATTCCAGCGGTGACCGCCGTGGCTTTGCTCAGCGGCTGCTCTACCGTACAGCGTGGTTCGATCCCGGTGGTTGATTCGGGCACGGCCGTGTCCAACAGCGAACGTATTTCCGCCAATGGCGGCTTCCGTCAAACCACGGTCAAGCGTCCTGCACAGGCTCAGACTCAGGCCATACCGCAAGGCGATACCGGCGTGGTGGTGATGGTTCCGGGTGGCGGTGCGACAACATCGGCACCGATCAGCGCTTCGCCGATCGTGCCGGGCCCGGCGTCCGGTGGTATTACGCCGGGGCCGTACAACCCGTCTTCGGTTGAGCCGGCACCGGTCAGTTCCGGCAGCTACAGCATGCCTTCGACGCCGAGTGGCATTCCTTCGGCCAGCAGTGGCGGCGGTCTGTCGGCAGATGAGCAACTGGACGGTCCGGTACTCGCCTTGCTGACCACCGCTCAACAGCAACAGGCCGGTGGCGACCTCAACGGTGCATCTTCCAGCCTGGAGCGTGCGCAGCGTGTTGCCCCGCGTGAGCCGCAAGTGCTTTATCGTCTGGCGCAGGTGCGCATGGCTCAAGGCGATGCGCCGCAAGCCGAGCAGTTCGCCCGTCGTGCCCTGACCATGGCCAACGGCCGCCCGGACTTGCAGGCCAGCCTATGGGAAATCATCGCTCAGTCCCGTGAGAAACAGGGTGATTCCGCGGGCGCTGCTCTGGCCCGTCAGAAGGCCAAGGTAACGCTGTGATGGATGGTCGTTTCCCGAAAATCGCCGATCAGCTGCTGCTGATCGAGCGTGAACTGCGCACTCAGGGCTGGTGGGATGAAGTCTCGCCATCTATTGAGGCACTGAGCAGTGTCGAGCCATTCTCGGTCGACACGCTGGAATTCGAGCAGTGGCTGCAATGGATCTTCCTGCCCCGCATGAAGATGATCCTTGAACAGGATCTGCCACTGCCCAATGCCTCGGGCATTCAGGAAATGGCTGAAATGGTCTTCGCCCAGCGCAATATGCAGGGCAAGGACCGGCAGCTTCAGTTATTGCTGAAACAGTTTGATCAGTTGATTACTGCTTCGCGCTGAACCGGAAGCTGCCAGTGGTTACTGGCAGTTTTCCGCAATCTGCTTCTGCGCTTCGACGATGCGCTCCTGACGTTGTGCATCGCTCAGCCGCCGCAATTCCCCCCCCACTTCCTCCCGCAAACGCGGATTGTTGTGCAATTGCGCAAGATTCGTACGTGCCTGCTCGCAAAACGCCTTGAGCTGCGCTTGTTGATCGGCGACTTGCTTCTTGACCTTGTCGTCGATGGCTTTCTGATCGCCCATCACCCCGCCACCTGGCATCGGCGCCGGTTTTGCCGCAGGCGAGGAGGGCATCTGCAGGCTAGTGGATGGCTGGCCTTGGGGAGGCTGTGCATCAAAGTGAGTGACACCTTGGGCATCGACCCATTTGTAGATCTGAGCGGCCGTGCACCATGGGCTGAGGCCGATCAGCAGGGTTAACAGAAGCATTCGCATGCTGATTCCTTGGCAAAATTGCGCAATTGACGCTAACAGAGTAGCTGTTTTCAGGTTTTTTCTTGCGTTCTCATGTGCTTACCCACAATTAAGCACATAGACGGCTTGACTTGGAGAGGGCGAAACAGAAGAATCCAAAGTCCGCTGTAGAGGGACTGCCAGAAGCAGACCCACTCGGTAGATCATGAGGCGCACATCCGCGCCGACCTGTTACACCCGCAACGCGTTACCTCGCGCTGGGTGGGAAAGGCCCGCAACACTTGGGACGATCCCAATACTTGCTCAGTCAGTGCTGACGTAGTCGGCGACCACCGTCGCTCATGCTCTGCCGAGAAGTAAACCTATTAAGACCCGTCCCATTTTTCGTGGGCGGTATTCTGGCGTTTTAGAGGTGAACAACGTGGAGCTTTTATCTGGCGGTGAGATGCTCGTCCGCTTCTTGCGTGACGAAGGCGTCAAATATATCTACGGGTACCCGGGTGGTGCTCTCCTGCATGTTTACGATGCCCTGTTCAAAGAACCGGAAGTGACTCACATCCTGGTTCGTCACGAGCAAGCGGCTACCCATATGGCTGACGGCTACGCCCGTGCCACCGGTAAAGCCGGCGTGGTATTGGTGACTTCCGGTCCAGGCGCCACAAACGCCATCACCGGTATTGCCACCGCCTATATGGATTCGATTCCAATGGTGATCATTTCCGGTCAGGTGCCTAGCACCATGGTCGGCACCGACGCGTTCCAGGAAACCGACATGATCGGTATCTCCCGGCCGATCGTGAAGCACAGCTTCATGATCAAGCACGCTTCGGAAATCCCGGAAGTCATGAAGAAGGCCTTCTACCTGGCGCAATCCGGTCGTCCGGGCCCGGTCGTGGTCGATATTCCGAAAGACATGACCAACCCGGCCGAGAAGTTCGAGTACATCTTCCCGAAGAAAGCCAAGCTGCGCTCCTACAGCCCGGCCGTTCGCGGTCACTCGGGGCAAATCCGCAAGGCGGCAGAAATGCTCCTGGCGGCCAAGCGTCCAGTGCTGTACTCCGGTGGCGGCGTGATCCTGGGCAACGGTTCCGCACCGCTGACCGAACTGGCGAAAATGCTCAACCTGCCAGTGACCAACACGCTGATGGGCCTGGGCGGCTTCCCTGGCACCGATCGTCAGTTCATCGGCATGCTCGGCATGCATGGCAGCTACACCGCCAACCTGGCGATGCACCATGCCGACGTGATCCTGGCGGTCGGCGCGCGTTTCGATGACCGTGTGATCAACGGCGCGGCGAAGTTCTGCCCGAACGCCAAGATCATTCACATCGATATTGACCCGGCTTCGATCTCCAAGACCATCAAGGCTGACGTGCCTATCGTTGGTCCGGTCGAGAGCGTCCTGACCGAGATGGTCGCAATCCTCAAGGAAATCGGTGAGACCCCAAACAAGGAGTCTGTGGCCAGTTGGTGGAAGCAGGTTGATGAGTGGCGCGGTGATCGCGGCCTGTTCCCTTACGACAAGGGTGACGGCAGCAAGATCAAGCCGCAGACCGTGATCGAAACCCTGTGCGAAGTGACCAAGGGCGATGCCTTTATCACCTCCGACGTGGGTCAGCACCAGATGTTCGCTGCGCAGTACTACACGTTCAACAAGCCTAACCGCTGGATCAACTCCGGTGGCCTGGGCACCATGGGCTTCGGTTTTCCGGCGGCCATGGGTATCAAGTTGAGCTTCCCGGAAGACGACGTTGCCTGCGTCACCGGTGAAGGCAGTATCCAGATGAACATCCAGGAGCTGTCGACCTGCCTGCAATATGGCTTGCCAGTAAAAATCGTCATCCTGAACAACGGTGTTCTGGGGATGGTGCGTCAGTGGCAGGACATGAGCTACGGCAGCCGTCACTCGCACTCGTACATGGAATCGCTGCCTGATTTCGTCAAGTTGGCCGAAGCCTATGGTCACGTTGGCGTGCGCATCACCGAATCGAAAGACTTGAAGTCGAAGATGGAAGAAGCGTTCGCCATGAAAGATCGCCTGGTCGTCATCGATATTTCGGTCGACACCAGCGAGCACGTCTACCCGATGCAGATCAAAGACGGCTCGATGCGCGATATGTGGCTGAGCAAGACGGAGCGTACTTAATCATGCGGCACATTATTTCCTTGCTTCTGGAAAACGAACCCGGCGCTCTGTCTCGTGTAGTCGGCCTGTTCTCGCAGCGCAACTACAACATCGAAAGCCTGACCGTGGCCCCGACCGAAGACCCGACTCTGTCGCGTCTGACGCTGACCACCGTTGGCCACGATGAAGTCATCGAGCAGATCACCAAAAACCTGAACAAGCTGATCGAAGTGGTCAAGCTGGTGGACCTGTCGGAAAGTGCTCACATCGAGCGCGAACTGATGCTGGTCAAGGTCAAGGCCACTGGCGCCCAGCGCGCCGAGATCAAACGCACTACCGATATTTACCGTGGGCAGATCGTCGATGTCAGCGCCAGCGTGTATACCGTTCAATTGACCGGTACCAGCGACAAGCTCGACAGCTTCATACAGTCCATCGGCACCGCATCGATTCTGGAAACCGTCCGCAGCGGCGTGACCGGCATTGCTCGCGGCGACAAAGTACTCAGCATCTAAACCAAATTAGCGAATGGCCTGAACGGCCTGGATATATAGGGGAAATTCATGAAAGTTTTCTACGATAAAGACTGCGACCTGTCGATCATCCAGGGCAAGAAAGTTGCCATCATCGGTTACGGTTCCCAGGGCCATGCCCAGGCGTGCAACCTGAAGGATTCCGGTGTCGACGTTACCGTTGGTCTGCGTAAAGGTTCGGCGACCGTTGCCAAAGCAGAAGCTCACGGCCTGAAAGTGACCGACGTTGCTTCCGCTGTTGCTGCTGCCGACCTGGTCATGATCCTGACCCCGGACGAGTTCCAGTCCTCGCTGTACAAGAACGAAATCGAGCCGAACATCAAGAAAGGCGCCACCCTGGCCTTCTCCCACGGTTTCGCGATCCACTACAACCAGGTTGTTCCGCGTGCCGACCTCGACGTGATCATGATCGCGCCGAAAGCCCCGGGCCACACCGTGCGTTCCGAGTTCGTGAAGGGCGGCGGTATTCCTGACCTGATCGCGATCTACCAGGACGCTTCGGGCAACGCCAAGAACGTAGCCCTGTCTTACGCTGCTGGCGTGGGTGGCGGTCGTACTGGCATCATCGAAACCACCTTCAAAGACGAGACCGAAACCGACCTGTTCGGCGAACAAGCCGTTCTGTGTGGCGGTACCGTTGAACTGGTTAAAGCCGGTTTCGAAACTCTGGTTGAAGCTGGCTACGCGCCGGAAATGGCCTACTTCGAGTGCCTGCACGAACTGAAACTGATCGTTGACCTCATGTACGAAGGCGGTATCGCCAACATGAACTACTCGATCTCCAACAACGCTGAATACGGCGAGTACGTGACCGGTCCGGAAGTGATCAACGCCGAATCCCGTCAGGCCATGCGCAACGCCCTGAAACGTATTCAGGACGGCGAGTACGCCAAAATGTTCATCAGCGAAGGCGCAACCGGCTACCCTTCGATGACCGCCAAGCGTCGTAACAACGCCGCTCACGGTATCGAAATCATCGGCGAGCAACTGCGCTCCATGATGCCGTGGATCGGTGCCAACAAGATCGTCGACAAAGCCAAAAACTAAGTCGTCGTCCCTCAAACGAAAAAACGCGGCCTCGGCCGCGTTTTTTCGTTTGAGGCGGTGGTTCTGGTATAAAGCTGCATCGTTTGTGGCCGAACCGTCGTCCCAGACACCTGTCGAATTTTTCCAAACCGTTGCAAGGTAATGTCCATGAGCGAACGTCCCGAAGAGCCGAACAAGGCTTCTGACGCCGAAAGCCTGCTGCCCATCGATGAACACATCGAAGAAGGGCACGACGCAGAAGGTCGTAAAGTCCGGCATCGTGGTATCTATCTGCTGCCGAATCTGTTCACCACTGCGAATTTGTTCGCAGGATTTTATTCCATCATCAATTCGATGAGCGCCCAGGCTGCGTTGAGCGCCGGGGACTCGGTGAACGCGAGCAAGTATTTCGCCTTCGCCGCCATCGCGATTTTCGTCGCCATGGTGCTCGACGGTCTCGACGGCCGTGTGGCGCGCATGACCAACACGCAAAGTGCGTTCGGCGCCGAGTACGACTCGTTGTCCGACATGGTCGCGTTCGGTGTCGCGCCGGCGTTGCTGGCTTTCGGCTGGGCGCTGGGTGACATGGGCAAGGTCGGCTGGATGGTCGCCTTCATCTATGTGGCGGGTGCAGCATTGCGTCTGGCGCGTTTCAATACTCAGGTGGGTACGGCGGACAAGCGCTACTTCATCGGTCTGGCCAGTCCGGCAGCCGCCGGCGTGGTGGCGGGAATTGTCTGGGCGTTCAGCGATTACGGGATCCAGGGCTCGAAGATGTCGTTCCTGGTCGCGCTGATGGTTGCGGCTGCGGGCATGCTGATGGTCAGCAACATCAAGTACAACAGCTTCAAGGAACTGGATTTGAAAGGTCGCGTGCCCTTCGTTGCGATCCTCGCGGTGGTGTTGGTGTTTGCCGTGGTCTTCAGCGATCCACCGCGCATTCTGCTGCTGGTGTTCCTCGCTTATGCGGCCTCCGGCCCAGTGCAATACCTCCTGCATCTTCGTCGGCACAAAAACGCCGAGTGATGTAATTTCCCGCATACTCCGCAGTCAATGGGTACATCTGTCCTCCAAAGCTGCGGAGTTGTCATGTTGATCAAAATCCCCAAAGCATCTGACTGCCATGAGTCGGATGTCACGCCTGAATCAATTTACCTTTCTCGTCGTCAACTGCTCGGGGTCACTGCGGCCGGCATTGCCGTGGGTAGTCTCCCGCGCTGGGCCAGTGCTGACGAAACCGCTCGCTATGCTGATGTCGAGGCGGGCAAGGCACCTGGTTGGTTTGCCGATAAGCTCTCTTCTACTAAGTGGGGGGCGGTCAACGTCAAGGATGAGGCGATCACGCCTTATAAAGATGCGACCCACTACAACAATTTCTATGAGTTCGGCACTGACAAGGGGGATCCGGCAGCAAATGCCGGATCGCTGAAAACCGAACCGTGGAGTGTGGTGGTAGACGGGGAGGTGGGTAAGCCAGGGCGTTACGCGCTGGAAGACTTCATGAAACCGTATCAGTTGGAGGAGCGCATCTATCGCCTTCGCTGTGTTGAAGCCTGGTCGATGGTTATTCCGTGGATTGGTTTCCCTATATCGGCATTGCTCAAGCAAGTCGAACCGACCTCCAATGCCAAGTACATCCGATTCGAAACTCTGCAGGATCCCAAGAGTATGCCGGGGCAACGTTCCGGTTTCGCTTTGATCGACTGGCCGTATGTAGAAGGCTTGCGTCTGGATGAGGCGATGAATCCATTGGCGATTCTGGCTGTGGGCATGTATGGCCGGGAATTGCCGAATCAGAATGGCGCACCGCTGCGTTTGGTGGTGCCTTGGAAGTATGGGTTCAAGAGCGTCAAATCCATCGTGCGTATCAGTCTGGTCAGTGAGCAACCGAAAACGACCTGGCAGAGCATTGCGGCGGATGAGTACGGGTTTTATGCGAACGTGAATCCTACGGTCGATCACCCTCGTTGGACCCAGGCGCGGGAACGCCGGTTGCCGAACAGCCTGTTCAAGCCGAATGTGCGTGATACCCAGATGTTCAACGGCTACTCGGATGAAGTTGCTTCTTTATATACAGGGCTCGATCTGCGGAAGAATTACTGATGCGATATCCGGTCTGGCGGGTGGGTGTTTTCATTGCAGCGGCGATTTGGCCATTGCTGTGGTTTTATCAAGCCTTCGAAGATTTGCTTGGGCCGGATCCTGGCAAGGTCTTGGTTGATCGGCTCGGACTTGGGACGTTGGTGTTGTTGCTGATTACCTTGAGCATGACGCCTGTGCAAAAATTGACCGGCTGGGCGGGGTGGATCGCAGTACGTCGGCAATTGGGGCTTTGGTGTTTTGCCTATGTGGTTCTACATCTATGTAGTTACATGGCATTTATTCTCGGGTTCGATTGGTCGCAGCTTGGCGTTGAGCTGCGTAAGCGGCCATACATTATTGTCGGCACGTTAGGTTTTCTCGGGTTGCTGGCGTTGGCGGTGACTTCCAATCGTTACAGTCAGCGCCGTCTAGGCGTGCGCTGGAAGAAGCTGCACCGTCTGGCCTATGTGATTCTGGGGCTGGGTTTGCTGCATATGCTTTGGATCGTGCGTGCTGATCTCCGGGAGTGGGCTATCTATGCCTTTATAGGTGCTTTGCTTCTATTACTGCGCGTGCCACCTGTTGCTCGTCGAATCCCGCGTTTATTGGCTAAAAAACAGATTCTGCAGGAAAAGCGAAATTAGTAGTTGACGGCAGATTCTGGAAGTCTATAATTCGCCCCACTTCCGGCGCAGTCGAAACGGAAAACTCCTTGAGATTCAATGAGTTAAGTAGGTTTCGAGGGCGGGTTGCTTCAGTTCATCGAAGCCTGGAAGGAGTTGAAAGAGCGGCGATGTTTGGCTCTTTTAACGGTTCGATCTTCTCGGTCGAAAGCGGAGAAAAAGAGGTGTTGACAACAGTGAGTAACGCTGTAGAATTCGCCTCCCGCTAACGAGAGATCGGAAGCGCAAGTGGTTGAAGTTGTTGAAGAATTCTTCGAAAACTTCTGAAAATAATCACTTGACAGCAAATGAGGCTGCTGTAGAATGCGCGCCTCGGTTGAGACGAAAGATCTTAACCAACCGCTCTTTAACAACTGAATCAAGCAATTCGTGTGGGTGCTTGTGGAGTCAGACTGATAGTCAACAAGATTATCAGCATCACAAGTTACTCCGCGAGAAATCAAAGATGTAACCAACGATTGCTGAGCCAAGTTTAGGGTTTCTTAAAAACCCAAAGATGTTTGAACTGAAGAGTTTGATCATGGCTCAGATTGAACGCTGGCGGCAGGCCTAACACATGCAAGTCGAGCGGATGAAAGGAGCTTGCTCCTGGATTCAGCGGCGGACGGGTGAGTAATGCCTAGGAATCTGCCTGGTAGTGGGGGACAACGTTTCGAAAGGAACGCTAATACCGCATACGTCCTACGGGAGAAAGCAGGGGACCTTCGGGCCTTGCGCTATCAGATGAGCCTAGGTCGGATTAGCTAGTTGGTGAGGTAATGGCTCACCAAGGCGACGATCCGTAACTGGTCTGAGAGGATGATCAGTCACACTGGAACTGAGACACGGTCCAGACTCCTACGGGAGGCAGCAGTGGGGAATATTGGACAATGGGCGAAAGCCTGATCCAGCCATGCCGCGTGTGTGAAGAAGGTCTTCGGATTGTAAAGCACTTTAAGTTGGGAGGAAGGGCAGTAAATTAATACTTTGCTGTTTTGACGTTACCGACAGAATAAGCACCGGCTAACTCTGTGCCAGCAGCCGCGGTAATACAGAGGGTGCAAGCGTTAATCGGAATTACTGGGCGTAAAGCGCGCGTAGGTGGTTTGTTAAGTTGGATGTGAAATCCCCGGGCTCAACCTGGGAACTGCATTCAAAACTGACAAGCTAGAGTATGGTAGAGGGTGGTGGAATTTCCTGTGTAGCGGTGAAATGCGTAGATATAGGAAGGAACACCAGTGGCGAAGGCGACCACCTGGACTGATACTGACACTGAGGTGCGAAAGCGTGGGGAGCAAACAGGATTAGATACCCTGGTAGTCCACGCCGTAAACGATGTCAACTAGCCGTTGGGAGCCTTGAGCTCTTAGTGGCGCAGCTAACGCATTAAGTTGACCGCCTGGGGAGTACGGCCGCAAGGTTAAAACTCAAATGAATTGACGGGGGCCCGCACAAGCGGTGGAGCATGTGGTTTAATTCGAAGCAACGCGAAGAACCTTACCAGGCCTTGACATCCAATGAACTTTCCAGAGATGGATTGGTGCCTTCGGGAACATTGAGACAGGTGCTGCATGGCTGTCGTCAGCTCGTGTCGTGAGATGTTGGGTTAAGTCCCGTAACGAGCGCAACCCTTGTCCTTAGTTACCAGCACGTAATGGTGGGCACTCTAAGGAGACTGCCGGTGACAAACCGGAGGAAGGTGGGGATGACGTCAAGTCATCATGGCCCTTACGGCCTGGGCTACACACGTGCTACAATGGTCGGTACAAAGGGTTGCCAAGCCGCGAGGTGGAGCTAATCCCATAAAACCGATCGTAGTCCGGATCGCAGTCTGCAACTCGACTGCGTGAAGTCGGAATCGCTAGTAATCGCGAATCAGAATGTCGCGGTGAATACGTTCCCGGGCCTTGTACACACCGCCCGTCACACCATGGGAGTGGGTTGCACCAGAAGTAGCTAGTCTAACCTTCGGGAGGACGGTTACCACGGTGTGATTCATGACTGGGGTGAAGTCGTAACAAGGTAGCCGTAGGGGAACCTGCGGCTGGATCACCTCCTTAATCGACGACATCAGCTGCTCCATAAGTTCCCACACGAATTGCTTGATTCATTGAAGAAGACGATAAGAAGCAGCCCGAAATTGGGTCTGTAGCTCAGTTGGTTAGAGCGCACCCCTGATAAGGGTGAGGTCGGCAGTTCGAATCTGCCCAGACCCACCAATTTTGTGTGGGAAACGCCTGTAGAGAATACGGGGCCATAGCTCAGCTGGGAGAGCGCCTGCCTTGCACGCAGGAGGTCAGCGGTTCGATCCCGCTTGGCTCCACCACTACTGCTTCTGAAGTTTTGAAAGCTTAGAAATGAGCATTCCATCATGTGATGATGAATGTTGATTTCTAGTCTTTGATTAGATCGTTCTTTAAAAATTTGGGTATGTGATAGAAAGATAGACTGAACGTTACTTTCACTGGTAACGGATCAGGCTAAGGTAAAATTTGTGAGTTACTCTGAATTGAGTATTATCGAATTTTCGGCGAATGTCGTCTTCATAGTATAACCAGATTGCTTGGGGTTATATGGTCAAGTGAAGAAGCGCATACGGTGGATGCCTTGGCAGTCAGAGGCGATGAAAGACGTGGTAGCCTGCGAAAAGCTTCGGGGAGTCGGCAAACAGACTTTGATCCGGAGATGTCTGAATGGGGGAACCCAGCCATCATAAGATGGTTATCTTGTACTGAATACATAGGTGCAAGAGGCGAACCAGGGGAACTGAAACATCTAAGTACCCTGAGGAAAAGAAATCAACCGAGATTCCCTTAGTAGTGGCGAGCGAACGGGGACTAGCCCTTAAGTGGCTTTGAGATTAGCGGAACGCTCTGGAAAGTGCGGCCATAGTGGGTGATAGCCCTGTACGCGAAAATCTCTTAGTCATGAAATCGAGTAGGACGGAGCACGAGAAACTTTGTCTGAATATGGGGGGACCATCCTCCAAGGCTAAATACTACTGACTGACCGATAGTGAACTAGTACCGTGAGGGAAAGGCGAAAAGAACCCCGGAGAGGGGAGTGAAATAGATCCTGAAACCGTATGCGTACAAGCAGTGGGAGCAGACTTTGTTCTGTGACTGCGTACCTTTTGTATAATGGGTCAGCGACTTATTTTCAGTGGCGAGCTTAACCGAATAGGGGAGGCGTAGCGAAAGCGAGTCTTAATAGGGCGTCTAGTCGCTGGGAATAGACCCGAAACCGGGCGATCTATCCATGGGCAGGTTGAAGGTTGGGTAACACTAACTGGAGGACCGAACCGACTACCGTTGAAAAGTTAGCGGATGACCTGTGGATCGGAGTGAAAGGCTAATCAAGCTCGGAGATAGCTGGTTCTCCTCGAAAGCTATTTAGGTAGCGCCTCATGTATCACTGTAGGGGGTAGAGCACTGTTTCGGCTAGGGGGTCATCCCGACTTACCAAACCGATGCAAACTCCGAATACCTACAAGTGCCGAGCATGGGAGACACACGGCGGGTGCTAACGTCCGTCGTGAAAAGGGAAACAACCCAGACCGTCAGCTAAGGTCCCAAAGTTATGGTTAAGTGGGAAACGATGTGGGAAGGCTTAGACAGCTAGGAGGTTGGCTTAGAAGCAGCCACCCTTTAAAGAAAGCGTAATAGCTCACTAGTCGAGTCGGCCTGCGCGGAAGATGTAACGGGGCTCAAACCATACACCGAAGCTACGGGTATCACCTTCGGGTGATGCGGTAGAGGAGCGTTCTGTAAGCCTGTGAAGGTGAGTTGAGAAGCTTGCTGGAGGTATCAGAAGTGCGAATGCTGACATGAGTAACGACAATGGGTGTGAAAAACACCCACGCCGAAAGACCAAGGTTTCCTGCGCAACGTTAATCGACGCAGGGTTAGTCGGTCCCTAAGGCGAGGCTGAAAAGCGTAGTCGATGGAAAACAGGTTAATATTCCTGTACTTCTGGTTATTGCGATGGAGGGACGGAGAAGGCTAGGCCAGCTTGGCGTTGGTTGTCCAAGTTTAAGGTGGTAGGCTGAGATCTTAGGTAAATCCGGGATCTTAAGGCCGAGAGCTGATGACGAGTCATCTTTTAGATGACGAAGTGGTTGATGCCATGCTTCCAAGAAAAGCTTCTAAGCTTCAGGTAACCAGGAACCGTACCCCAAACCGACACAGGTGGTTGGGTAGAGAATACCAAGGCGCTTGAGAGAACTCGGGTGAAGGAACTAGGCAAAATGGCACCGTAACTTCGGGAGAAGGTGCGCCGGTGAGGGTGAAGGACTTGCTCCGTAAGCTCATGCCGGTCGAAGATACCAGGCCGCTGCGACTGTTTATTAAAAACACAGCACTCTGCAAACACGAAAGTGGACGTATAGGGTGTGACGCCTGCCCGGTGCCGGAAGGTTAATTGATGGGGTTAGCTAACGCGAAGCTCTTGATCGAAGCCCCGGTAAACGGCGGCCGTAACTATAACGGTCCTAAGGTAGCGAAATTCCTTGTCGGGTAAGTTCCGACCTGCACGAATGGCGTAACGATGGCGGCGCTGTCTCCACCCGAGACTCAGTGAAATTGAAATCGCTGTGAAGATGCAGTGTATCCGCGGCTAGACGGAAAGACCCCGTGAACCTTTACTATAGCTTTGCACTGGACTTTGAATTTGCTTGTGTAGGATAGGTGGGAGGCTTTGAAGCGTGGACGCCAGTTCGCGTGGAGCCATCCTTGAAATACCACCCTGGCAACTTTGAGGTTCTAACTCAGGTCCGTTATCCGGATCGAGGACAGTGTATGGTGGGTAGTTTGACTGGGGCGGTCTCCTCCTAAAGAGTAACGGAGGAGTACGAAGGTGCGCTCAGACCGGTCGGAAATCGGTCGTAGAGTATAAAGGCAAAAGCGCGCTTGACTGCGAGACAGACACGTCGAGCAGGTACGAAAGTAGGTCTTAGTGATCCGGTGGTTCTGTATGGAAGGGCCATCGCTCAACGGATAAAAGGTACTCCGGGGATAACAGGCTGATACCGCCCAAGAGTTCATATCGACGGCGGTGTTTGGCACCTCGATGTCGGCTCATCACATCCTGGGGCTGAAGCCGGTCCCAAGGGTATGGCTGTTCGCCATTTAAAGTGGTACGCGAGCTGGGTTTAGAACGTCGTGAGACAGTTCGGTCCCTATCTGCCGTGGACGTTTGAGATTTGAGAGGGGCTGCTCCTAGTACGAGAGGACCGGAGTGGACGAACCTCTGGTGTTCCGGTTGTCACGCCAGTGGCATTGCCGGGTAGCTATGTTCGGGAAAGATAACCGCTGAAAGCATCTAAGCGGGAAACTTGCCTCAAGATGAGATCTCACTGGAACCTTGAGTTCCCTGAAGGGCCGTCGAAGACTACGACGTTGATAGGTTGGGTGTGTAAGCGCTGTGAGGCGTTGAGCTAACCAATACTAATTGCCCGTGAGGCTTGACCATATAACACCCAAGCAATTTGCGTCGAAAGGCCAAGTTGCGGTGTGTGAAGACGAAACGAACCGAAAGTTCGATGTTCACAAAACACCGAAAGCTGTCACATACCCAATTTGCTGAAGCGAGACCAACTGGTCACGACTCAGTACCCGAATTTCTTGACGACCATAGAGCGTTGGAACCACCTGATCCCATCCCGAACTCAGCAGTGAAACGATGCATCGCCGATGGTAGTGTGGGGTTTCCCCATGTGAGAGTAGGTCATCGTCAAGATTAAATTCCGAAACCCCAATTGCGAAAGCAGTTGGGGTTTTGTTTTGCCCGCGGGAAAGTTTTTTACTCGCGACAACGAACAAATTTGCACAGTTATTTTCGAATCAGAACACTAGAATAGCCCCACCTTATTCGGAGCCAGAGCCTTTATGTCAGAGTCGGTTGACGCCCACGGGCTGTCAGATTTACCGCTGGAAGACCTGGTGGCCTGTCACGAGTGCGACCTGCTGATGCGCAAGCCAAAACTTGCCCACGGCGAGAAGGCTCTCTGTCCACGCTGCGGTTACGAGCTATACGCCCACCGCCATAACGTGGTGCAGCGTAGCCTTGCCTTGGTAATCGCGGCACTGCTGCTGTACGTGCCAGCGAACTTTTTACCCATCATGCAGCTCAATCTACTCGGGCAATCGTCGCACGACACTGTCTGGAGCGGTGTGGTCGGTCTGTTCAACACGGACATGCAAGGTGTATCGATCGTCGTATTCCTGTGCAGTATGGCCATACCGTTAATCAAATTGCTCTGCCAGTTGATCGTATTGCTAACGATCCGCTTCAACATCGGTCGCAGCTACGGTTTGTTGCTCTATCGCATTTACCATCACCTCAAAGATTGGGGAATGCTTGAGGTTTACCTCATGGGCGTACTGGTGGCGATCGTCAAACTGGCGGACATGGCGGCCATTACTGTCGGTCTCGGCCTGGTGTGTTTCATTGCGTTGTTGTTGGTACAGGTCTGGCTGGAAGTGGTGATGTCGCCGCATCAGATCTGGCAGGCGTTATCTGGAGAGGATGCTCATGCGGGCGATTGATGCGGGCATTCTGATTTGTACCGAATGCCACGAATTGAACAGGCAGGAAGCGGACACCGATGAGCAAACCTGCACACGATGCGGGGCCTCGGTTCATGCTCGCCGTCCAAACAGTCTGGCCCGAACCTGGGCACTGCTGATCACGGCTGCGATTATCTATATTCCGGCCAACGTACTGCCGATCATGACTGTCAGTTCCTTGGGGCAGGGCGATCCGAGCACCATCATGTCCGGCGTGATCCAGTTGGTGCAGCACGGCATGATTCCAATTGCAGCCGTGGTGTTCATCGCCAGTATCCTGGTGCCGACGTTTAAACTGGTCGGCATCGCCCTGCTGCTGTTTTCGGTGCAGCGGCGTCAGCCGTTGTCCGCGCGTCAGCGCATCTGGATGTACCGCTTTATCGAGTTCATTGGCCGCTGGTCGATGCTCGATATTTTTGTGATCGCCATTCTGGTGGCGGTCGTCAATTTCGGCCGGCTTGCCAGTGTCGAAGCCAATCTTGGCGCCATCGCTTTCGCCACTGTGGTGATTTTGACGATGCTCGCCGCAGTAACTTTCGATCCCCGACTGATTTGGGATAACACGGAGTCGGACGACGACCATGACTGATTTGCCCGTAGCGAAAACCCGACCGGCCTCGAACTGGTCTGCCATTTGGGTACTGCCTCTGATTGCGCTGATCATCGGCGGTTGGCTTGGCTGGCGTGCCTATTCCGAAACCGGTATCGAGATCCAGGTGCGCTTCGAAAGCGGCGAAGGCATCCAGGCCAACAAGACCGAGGTCATGTACAAAGGCATGTCGGTCGGTAAGGTGAAGGCGCTCAAACTCGACGACGAAGGCAACTCCAAGGGGGTGATTGCCACGGTCGAAATGAACAAGGACGTCGGGCAGTACCTCAAGACCAGCACCCGCTTCTGGCTGGTCAAACCAAGTGTGACCTTGGCGGGTATTACCGGTCTGGAAACCCTGGTGTCCGGTAACTACGTGGCCATCAGCCCTGGCGAAGGCGAGCCTGCGCGCAAATTCAAGGCGTTGGCTGAGGAGCCGCCGCTGTCCGACGCCAAACCCGGTCTGCACCTGACGATCAAGGCTGATCGCCTCGGTTCGCTGAATCGCGGGAGTCCCGTGTTCTACAAGCAGATCAAGGTTGGCCAGGTAAAAAGCTACCTGCTTTCCGAAGATCAAAGCACGGTCGAACTCAAAGTCTTTATCGAGCCGACCTACGCCAAACTCGTGCGCAAACACACGCGTTTCTGGAACGCCAGCGGCATCAGCATCGATGCCAATCTGTCCGGAGTAAAAGTGCGTAGCGAATCCTTGGCGAGTATTGTTGCCGGCGGTATCGCTTTTGCCACGCCTGAGAACCGCAAGGACAGTCCACCGACAGATCCAAGCCTGCCGTTCCGTCTCTATGAAGACTTCGATGCCGCCGCTGCCGGGATTCGGGTCAAGGTCAAACTCAGCGACTTCGAAGGCCTGCAGGCCGGCCGCACGCCAGTGATGTACAAAGGCATTCAGGTCGGCAACATGAAAGCGCTGAAGGTTGATCCGGATTTGAACAGCGCCACAGCCGAGCTCACCCTTGATCCATTGGCTGAGGACTATCTGGTCGATGGCACTCAGTTCTGGGTGGTCAAACCGTCGATTTCCCTCGCCGGTATCACCGGGTTGGAGGCGCTGGTGAAAGGTAACTACATCGCCGTACGCCCGGGCGACAAAGGTGCGGCACCGAAACGCGAATTCGAGGCCAGGCCAAAAGCGCCGCCGCTGGATCTGCGCTCGCCGGGCCTGCACCTGGTGCTGTTCACCGATGCCCTCGGCTCAATCGATGTGGGTAGCCCGATTCTGTACAAGCAGGTCAAGGTCGGTTCGGTGCAAAGCTACCAGTTCTCCAAGACCAAGAAGCAATTGGTCATCGGTGTGCACATCGATAAGGAATACGAAAACCTGGTCAATGCCTCGACCCGTTTCTGGAATGTCAGCGGTATCACACTGACCGGAGGTTTGACGGGTGGGATTCAGGTGAAGAGCGAGTCACTGCAAACCCTGATGGCCGGCGGCATCGCTTTCGAAACCCCGCAAGCCAAGGCGCCGTTGCAGAAGCGCATCCCGCGTTTCCGTCTGTTCGCCAACCATGACGAGGCCAATCAGAAAGGCGCCGTGGTGACGATCAAAGTCGATCGCGCAGACGGTTTACGCAGTGGCACGCCGGTTCGCTTCAAGGGACTTGATGTCGGCAAGATCGAAAGTGTCGATCTGACTGATGATCTGCAATCGGTCATCCTGACCGCGCGCATCACTGAAGTGCCGGAAAAAATTGCCCGCGTTGGCAGTCAGTTCTGGGTGGTCAAACCGGAGCTGGGTCTGATGAAGACTTCAAACCTGGAAACGCTGGTCACCGGGCAATACATTGAGGTGCAACCGGCGGCGAAGAACCTTGGCCCGCAGAAGAACTTTGTGGCACTGGCCAATGCGCCGGAAGTGACCAAGCAAGAGGCGGGTTTGAGTCTGGTGTTGAGTGCTGCTCGTCGTGGCTCGTTGAAGCCGGGCGTGCCGGTGACTTACCGCGAAATCACCGTCGGTAAGGTCACCGGTTATGAACTGGGCCAGACCGCCGACCGAGTGTTGGTGCATATTCTGATCGAGCCGAAATATGCGCCGTTGGTGCGTACGGGCAGCCGCTTCTGGAACACCAGTGGCGTGGGTTTCGATATCGGTCTGTTCAATGGTTTGACGGTACGCACGGAGTCGCTTGAGACGGCGATTCAGGGCGGGATAGCTTTCGCCACGCCGGATGGCGAGCGCATGGGTAATCCGGCTCGGGCTGAGCAGACATTCCCGTTGTTCGACAAGTTCGAGGATGAGTGGCTGACCTGGGCGCCGAAGATTTCACTCGGCAAATAGCCGGTAATAATTGGGCGTCTGTGAGGACGCCTTCGCTGGCAAGCCAGCTCCCACAGTGGTCGGCGGTGCTCACACAATCCGTGTTCGACGCAAAACCTGTGGGAGCTGGCTTGCCAGCGATGAAGCCCTAAAAATCAGCACAAACTCAAGCCATGAAAAAGGGCCGCGATCCAAGCAGATCGCGGCCCTTTTTATTGCTATCAGCTAAAGCCGATCAAACCTCATCCAGCTCCGGCTCATCCGCTTCAACATTGAGGGTCGCCTTCACCACATCATGGCGACGGATGTACTTCCAGTCCGCCTCGTCAATGTAGATCCCCGCCGGGCCGCTGCCGCCTTCCAGGTCGATGGCGACACTGGCGCAGACCTGCGGCTTCACGCTCGCCAGAATCGGCACGAAGCCCAGTTGCAGGCTGGTTTCCAGCAGTGCCGCCTGGTTCTTCTCGTCGATGTCCGCTGCCTCGTCGAGGTAGTACGGCAGGCGTACGCGACCGGCCTGATCGCGATCCATCAAGTGCAGCAACAAGTACATGTTGGTCAGCGCCTTGATGGTCATGGTCGTGCCGTTGGACGCCGCGCCGTCGATGTCGGTGTGGATAACCGGCTGGCCGTTGACCTTGGTGATCTCGAACGCCAGTTCGAACAAATCCTTGAGGCCGAGCTGGTTGTGGTTCGCCGCCACCAGCCGTGCGAGGTATTCCTTGGCCTCTTCGTTCTTGTTGTCCTGCTCGGCGCTTTGGCTCAGATCGAACACCGACAGGGTTTCGCCTTCTTCGTACTGACCGGCGCTGTGGATGATCTGATCGATGTGCTTGAGCGCTTCCTTGTTCGGCGCAAGCACGATTCGGAAGCTCTGCAGGTTGGAGACCTGACGCTTGTTGATCTCGCGGTTGAACAGCGCCAGTTGATGTTCAAGGCTGTCGTAGTCGCTGCGGATGTTGCGCAGAGTCCGGGCGATATCGGTGACTGCTGCACGGCGGGCCTTACCGAGGGTCAGGGCTTCGTCGGTACGGTGTGCATAGGCATTGATCAGCAGTGACAGACGGCGCTCCATGTCGTCTTCGCTGTCGAACTTGGCCACGCCTTTGAGGCGCACTTGCGCATACAGCGCTTCGATCTGGCCATCGGCGCGCAGCAAGCCCTGCCAACTGTCCTGATAGTCGTTGAGCAACGGCAGCAAGTTGTCCATCGAATCGTCGACCGGATCCATGAACGGCGTACCGAACGGCAGATCCGCCGGCAACAACTGACGGCGGCGCAGAGCGTCATCGAGGGTGCGTTGCTTGGCTTCCATGTCGGCGATCTGTCGGCCGACCAGTTGCAGCTTGGCCGACAGTTGCTGGACGCGCTCGGTGAACGCATCGCTGGAGCGCTTGAGCTCGTCCTGCGCGCCTTCCATCTGCGCCAGTTGTTCGAGTTTGTCGCCTTCTTCGGCGCTCAGCGTCTGGGTACGGCGGAAGTCTTCCAAGGCTTTCTGCGCATCCAGCACTTGCTGGTACAGCGCTTCGGTCTGGGTCTTGCTCGCGGCGCGATCGGCAGCCACAGCTTGCTGGGTTTTCAGTTGCTTGAGTTCTTTTTCCAGACGCTCTTTCTGATCACGCAGCGCAGCACGGTCGGCCAGCGCTTGCAGGGCCGGCGGCTCGATGTGCGAGATGTCGATCGACAGGCCCGGCACTTCGAAGCGTTCGCCCTTGAAGCCATCAAGAATCAGCTCAACCGATTTGACCCACTCGCCATCTTCGTCGAGGGTGATGCCGTGTTCGCCCAGCGGCAGGCTGAACAGCGCGCTGTTGAACAGGCGCATCAGGCGCTCGACGTCCTGCTGCGAGAATTCTTCGCGCAGGCGCGCATAGCTGTTGTTGTCGGCGTGATCGAGTTGCTGCTTCACCGACTTCAGGCGTTTTTCCAGATCGCGCAGACGCTCTTCCAGATCCTCGGCGCTGAACTGACGGGATTGCGCCAGGGCGCCGGCCAGTTCGTCGTGGGCATCTTTGGCCGCCAGCAGTTGCTGCTCCAGCACTTTGACGTCGTCGACCAGCGCGAAGCGGTTTTTCAGTACCGACAGCTCGCCGAGCCAGCGCTGGATGCCGGAGATTTCCCGCTCCAGACGCATCAGTTCCTGAGTGCCGCCGCGCTGATTGTTTTGCAGCGCATCCTGCTCGCCACGGTAGTGGTCGGCCTGAATGGTCAGCTCTTCTTTGCGCGCACTGGCGTAGTCCGACCAGGTGCCGAGCAAAGAGTCGAGCAACGGCGACAGGCGATGCAGTTTGCCGCGCAGCACGTCGCGTTGTTTCACGCCGTTGGCCAAGGCTTCAACCAATGGGCCAGCGGCAACCAGCGAGTTGTAGTCCTGTTCCATACGGCGCACGTCGCGAAACGCTTCTTCGCACGCGGCGATGTAATCGACGCTACCGGATCGCAGGCTGTGCTCGAAAGCATCCAGGAACAACTGCTTGAGTTTGGCCGCGGTGATTTCGCGCATGTGCAGGAGGTTGATGAACAGCGCGCGGAAGGTCTTCAGACTCTGCTCGCTGGTGGAGCGCAACGGAATCAGAGTCAGATCCAGCGGGATCGACGTGTGACCGCCGACCAGCAAGCGACGCAGTTCATCAGGTTTGAGCTCGTAGGCTTTGAGGCCTTCCTTCTCAAGGTTGCTGAACAGCTCTTTCTGACGCAGGCAGGTGTCGTTTTTCTGGTAATGCGCCAGATCGAGCTTGCCGGCGTAGGCGAAGAACTGGTGACCGAAACCGCCACCCGGGCCGCGACCGACCACGCCGATCACGTGCGGGCCGTGGGGCAGGTTCACTTCAACCAGGATGTAACTGGTGTCGGAAGCGAAGTAGAAACGCCGCGATTGTTCCAGACTGTACTTGCCGAAACTCATGTCCGACATGCGCGCCAGAATCGGGAACTGCAACGCGTTGATCGACGCCGATTTACCGAGGTTGTTCGCGCCGTAGACCGACAAGGGTTCTTCCAGCGGAAACAGGCCGAGGCTGTAACCGGCGGTGTTCAAAAGGGCAAAGCGGCGGATGCCGTAGCGTTCCTGGCTCATGCGTCGGACTCCTGTTCTTCGGCAATGGCGCGGGCCAGTGCGTCTTCTTCGCTTTCTTCGTCAAATTCGCTCAAGTCGAGCGGATCGTCGGTCTTGAGGAATTTGGCTTCGGCGGCTTCGTCGATCAGCACGGGCGCCGGCAGCGGCAGAACGCTGTGGACGCTGGCGGCCAGATCGCGGTCTTGCTGGACCGACAGGCACACGTCAAGGAAGCGGTGCATCGGTGGCAGGAAGCGGTAAACGCCGTTTTCTTCGCCAGCAAAACCCAGTTGCGTCATGCGGCGCATGATTTTTTCTTCCAGCTCTTCAACCGTCTGTACTTCGGCCTGAATGAACAGGTCGCGGTACTTCTCCAGCAGCGACGGCAGTTCTTCGCGGCCGAGGCTGCCGCCGTCGAGCACGGCGATCGGGTCACGGCCCTGGTCGGCCAGATGTTCGACAAGGATGAAAGTGAATAGCGCCAGCCGCTGGGCAGTCTTGTTCACCGCCGCCGCGGCCATGTCCGGCACGAAGTAGTAGAAACCACGGGTGTCGCAGACCAGTTCAAACCCCAGGGCCTTGAACAGCGTGCGGTACTGATCCTGGAAGTTCGACAGTTGCGCGTACAGCTCCGGGTCGCGGCGGCTGACGTGGTAGCCTTTGAACAGCTCGCGGAAGATCGGCGCGAGTTGGGACAGTTCGGAGAGATCAAGATGCATTTGGGATGCTCGCAGAATCCTCGGCGGCGGTGTCGCGGGCCGAGAGCAGGGCGAAGGAGCGCAGGCTGACCTGGTGCTCGTGAGTGTGGTATTCGCGGCGTTCCAGACGCTCGCGCTTGAAGCGTTTTTCCCGCGACAGGCGCGAGAACCAGTAAAGCAACTCGTCGGTGGCGCCGTCTGGTTCCTGCTCCAGCAGCCAGGTCATCAGATCCGGCATCGGTAGGGATTCTTCGCAACGGTCGACCATCTCGCGCACGGTGCGCGGCGCACGTGGCGCCTCGCCTTTCTGAATCTTGTGCGCCTTGGGGAAGCGCGCCGGTTTCGGCTCGAAACGCGCCAGTGCGTAAACGTAGGCTTCGACCTGACTGGCACTGCCGAGGAAGGTGCTTTGCGGGCGGGTGAACAGCGGCATCGCGGCTTGCGGCACGGCGTCGATGCCTTTGCGGCGAATCGCCGCCAATGCGAGTGCGGCGCCACGGGTCACGGCGTTGTGCCGGCGCGCTTCTTCTCGCAGCGGCAGCAGCAATTCGCGGGCGTGACGCAGGGTCAGCTGGGCGCTGGTCTGCATTTCAAGGATGCGCGCGTGAGTGCGCAGCAGCATGTCGTCATCGACCAGATGGCCGAGGCGCTGCTGTTCGCTGAGCATCTTCAGCAGCACGGTTTCGACCTTGCGCACGCCTTGTTCGAAGGCGCCGTCGGCGTTCACCAGATCGATCATCGGCTCGACGTATTCGTCCCAGGTCGCCAGCACTTCGGCGTACCGCTGACGCAACGGAATCTGCCGGTCACTGGTTTTCGCCCGTTCGGCCACGGCCACCAGCGCCTGTTCGTCGTTGTCGAGCTTCTTCAATACGTCACGCACGCGCATATCGAGAAGACGCAACTGACGGGCGAGGTCGTTGCCGTCACGGATGTCGAACGCGTCCTGGATGTAACCGGCCAGACGTTCGAGGTGGCGCAGATAGGCTTCGATTTCCAGGCACAGGCCCAGACGGTGCTCACGGCGCAGGTAGGCGAGGAAGTCGTGGATCTGCGCGTTCAGCTCGAAACGGTTCGGGCTTTTCGCCACGGGCACCAGAATATCGAGGCGAATCCACACGTCGAGCAGGCTGGTGATGTCCTGCGGCGTGCTGTCCAGTTGTTGGGCGGCCAGTTGCGTGCGCAGTTCGTTGAGGCTCAAGGTGCCTTGGTCGAAGTGCTCGCACAGTGGCTCCAGAAGTGCCCAGTGTTCAGCGAGGGCGCGCAAGACGCGCTTGGGTTCGATCATCGGAATGGCCGGCTGGTTGGCGATTAAAAGCCGCGATTGTACTGCATCACGAAGGATGCGATTCACTCTCGGGACGGGCTGTCGCATTTTCTAAGGTAGAGAGCTCAGGCCAAGGCTATCGATCAACAGCAAGCGATCTTGAGCGAAGGGCGTTAGAATCAGCGCACTTTCAGTTATCCACAAGTGGCCGACCTTTGCTTATCGAGTCCCGCCGCCGCGCCTATTTGAACGCCATGCAGGTGGTCAACTGGCTGCCGCGCACCGAATTGCCCTTCGCCGCCCCGTCGCGGCCCGAGCTGCTGGACATGCCCGAGCCTGAGGTTGAGGTTCCGGCGTTGCTGGCACCGCAGGCCGAAGCCCCGGTACCAGTGGCTGCCGCGCGTCCGGCCGAGCGACCGAAGATCGAAGTACCGCGTCCGTCGCTGGCGAGCACCCGCACCGGTGCGAAACCGGTGGAAGAGGTCGACGACACGCCGGTGGTCGCCAAACCGGCCCCGGTGCCGCCACCGCGTTTCGCCCTGCAATTGCTGCGCGCCGGGCGTTGCCTGCTGCTGGTGGAGTTACCCACAGGCGAACCCTTCCAGAGCCGTGATCCCGCCTATTTGCTGCTTAAAGACATGCTGCGCGCCGCCGGTCTGCCGGATGCGCCGCAGATCGTCGGCGAGCCCGTGCGCTGGCCGTGGTTGAATCGCGGCACGATGGATCAGGGCCCGGATGCGGCGCGCGACTTTGTGCAGGGATTCCTCTCGGTACAGATGGAAGCGGCGCCGTGCGCCTGCCTGTGGCTGATCGGCCTGCCGGCGGTGCGTTTTGCCGGTGAAGCGGACGCTGAAGCATTCAATCGTGAATTGCAGATCGAAGGTCTGGGGTCGGCCTGGGCCATTCCCGGTCTGGAATTGTTAATGGAAGAGCCACAGCGCAAGGCCGCTGTGTGGCAAGCCATGCGTCGGCTGATGGCGCGCTGGAAAGAATCGAATGAGTGACGCTGTAACGTTTCGCCCGATGACCGAGGCGGATCTGGAAACCGTGTTGAAAATTGAGTACGCCGCTTACAGCCACCCGTGGACTCGCGGGATTTTTCTCGATGGCCTGGGCAAATACCAGATCTGGCTGATGTTCGAAGGTCAGCAGCAGGTCGGCCACGGGGTGGTGCAGATCATTCTCGATGAGGCGCATCTGCTCAATATCACGGTGAAACCGGAAAATCAGGGGCGTGGGCTTGGGCTGACGTTGCTCGAACATCTGATGTCGCGGGCGTATGCCGCCGAGGCTCGCGAGTGTTTCCTCGAAGTGCGTGACAGCAATACCGCAGCGTTCAAGCTGTATGAGCGTTATGGCTTCAATGAGATTGGCCGGCGTCGGGATTACTATCCGGCTGTTGGCGGGCGTGAAGATGCTGTGGTCATGGCCTGCACACTGGTTGATTGAATGCTGCAGGAGCTGCCGACGGCTGCGATCTTTTGATCTTGACTCTCAAAAATCAAAGTCAAAAGATCGCAGCCTGCGGCAGCTCCTACAGGGGATCGCATGATGGCGGGTGATCAGCGGTTGCCATCAATCGGATCACGGCGCGCCAATTCCGCTTCATCCAGACCATTGCCGCCACCGATGTCATCTTCATCGACCACGCTCAAATCCCAATCCGCCGGATTGTCTTCTCCCGTTTCACCGGCATCCCGTGCCCCATCTTCATGGATCAGCGTTTCCGGGCTCATATCGTCATCAGTCGGCTCGTGCTCAGCATTCGATGCACCTGTGAGGCCAGCCTTACGCACACGCTCCTCAGGCATCAACTGCTCACGCTCGCGCTCGGGCAATTCATCACCGATCTTCGCACTGGGTTGTTCGTCGTCGAAATCGAGCTCATGCACCGATCCCATGCGGTCTTCGTTATCATCGATGGGCTCCGGTTGCACCGCGTCAAAAGGGCGTCGTGAATCAGTCATGGCAAATCCTCATAGTGTGGGCCTTACTAGGTGGACTCACCGGGCACCCGAGAATTCCAATGAAATCACTTGCGGTTCTGGCGTGACCCCGACGGACGGTTGTCTGTCAAAGCAGCGCATCTTTCTTGAGGCCTTACAGCATGCATGACTTACAAGACCTGATTGATAACAACGAGCGTTGGGCTGACGCGATCACCAAGGAAGACCCGGATTTCTTCGCCAAGCTGGCGCGTCAGCAAACCCCTGAATATCTGTGGATCGGCTGTTCCGACGCACGGGTGCCGGCCAACGAGATCGTCGGCATGCTGCCGGGCGATCTGTTCGTTCACCGCAACGTCGCCAACGTGGTGCTGCACACCGACCTCAACTGCCTGTCGGTGATCCAGTACGCGGTCGATGTGCTGAAGGTCAAACACATTCTGGTCACCGGCCACTACGGCTGCGGCGGTGTACGGGCGTCGATGCAGGATCGTCAGTTCGGCCTGATCGACGGCTGGCTGCGTTCGATCCGCGATCTGTACTACGAAAAACGTGAAGAGCTGGCCAAGCTGCCAACCGAAGAAGAGCAGGTCGATCGGCTGTGCGAGCTCAACGTCATCCAGCAAGTGGCCAACGTCGCCCACACCAGCATCATCCAGAACGCCTGGCATCGCGGGCAGAGCCTGTCGATTCACGGTTGCATCTATGGCATCAAGGACGGTCGCTGGAAAAGCCTGAACACGACCATCAGCGGTTTCGAGCAACTGCCGCCGCAATACCGCTTGCGTCCGGTCGGTGCGCCGTAACCCAAGGCTTATCCGCGCTGATGCCAGCGTTGCAGAAAATGCTGGCCTTCGACGCTGGGAGGTTCGTTGTAACCGGTGATCCACCCGCGGCAGCGCTTGGAACCGCAACCGCAGGCGAACTGCCGCAGCAGTTTGTCTTCGGTTGCGGCGTAATCCATGGTCAGCCGCTCGCCCCTGTGGATATCTTTCAGTGCCCACAGCCACAGTTCGCTCATGTCGAGAAACACGTTCGGGTCGCAGGCGTGTTCAAACACGCCGCAAAAGCGCGGATCGTAGATATGGATGCCGGTCATCAGTTGTCGGGTCTGTCGGCAGCGATAGGGCAGTAATTGTCCGGAAACCCGACACATCCGGCTTGTGCGCAGAAATTCACGGCGCGCCGCTACACCTGTCGGGATACCGTTCTCATCGTGGATGATTTCGAAGTCGGCGCAGGACGGAAAGCCGAGGCGCACTGGCAAACCGGTGAAGGGGTAGATGCCCTCGGTATCGCGGGGAGCGGATCCAGCAACGGCGTGGCTATTCATAACAATCCTTGTCGCAAGGGGTTGCGACTTCCTTGATTGACGTCCTGTCAATACGGTGACACGTTTCTTTGGATCCAATCTATTCGTAACAGTTATAGCCGGTCTACTGTCAGATCTGACAGTCGAGATAGACGCTTTCCCGCGTCAGCCATGACTGACACGGGAATCACAACTGCTCGATTACAGATGCGGAGCGGGAACCGCGGCGGCTGGTAGCGGGGCTTTGAGCTGTTGCAGTTGCGCCTTGATCGGCGTGGTGGCGCACTTGGCAGCGGCCTCTTCCGGCTTCAGGTTGCGGATTGAGGTGTAAAACAGTTCGCAGGTTTTGACCTTTTGCGTCACCTGCCACGTCTGGGTGCAACTGCTGAGCGTAGTCTGCGGATCACTTCCCGGTTTGCTGCCCATCCCGGCCTGCCAGCAAGCGGCGCTCAAATCCTGCCCCATGACTTTCAGGCCTGCTGCGTCTGCCTTGGCTTGCGCATCGTCGCCGGTGTAGCTCTTGGGGTCGGCGGCATACCAGATATAACTTGGATGGTTGGAGCCCAGCACCGGCACTTTTACGCCTTCGCTCGGGCTGATTGTTGCCAGGCCCAGCACACTGACCGTCGGCCCATACTGCTGCTTGATCCAGTTACGCACCGGCGCACCGAAAGCGACCATCGGCAGCGTCGTGCCCTTGGCGGTCTGGCTGAATTGGCTGACCAGCGTGGTCTGGTAATCCTTGAAGTAGTCATAGACGCTTTCCAGATCACTGCCGGCATTGGACGGCGCAGCAATCGGGGCGATGTCGATGATGGTCTGGAAGGCCGGCGTCTGCTCGGCAGGGATGCCATTGACCGTCAACAGTGTCGCCCAACGATCCGTGGTGTTCGAGCGCAGATAATCCTGAGCCTGGGTCAGCGAATAATCTGGCGGGAAGTGCAACAACTCGACACTTTTGCGGTTTTCCAGCGCCATGCCCAATGGCAGGAACAGGTACCAGCTATAGGCCCATTTGCCGTCGGCATTGAGTTTGCTCGCGCCGGTATAAGCCAGATCACCGGCATCAAGCAGAGCAGATAGCGGTTTGTCGTAACCCTCAGGCACGCCGCTGATTTCGGCGTAAATCTGGCCGTTATCGTTCTTCACCAGCACCTTGGCATCGGTATAACCATCGCGCTGCACGCTCTGGTTCAGATAATGGGCGACGGTCTGCTCCAGCGACCAATTGCGAAAGCAGATCACGCTGCAGTTGTTGGGGTAGGCGAAGAGGCGGGTGACGCGCTCGGTGCTGCCCAGTTTCAGGTCGACATCAGCGTGGGCGGCCGCGCTCAGTGTGAGCGCGGCGAGGGTAAGTCCTGCGAATTTGAACATGCTCAGATCCTTTTCAGCGTGGTTTCCCCCCGATTTTTGGGGCGCTTCATATTGGATCAGCGCTGTGACACAGAGAAGCCATCATTCGCAGATTTTTACGTCACGCCGCAGGACTCGCTCTCAGACCTGAAAATGCAGGGCGTTGGTCAAATCCCCCATGGGTTTCTGGCCTCGTGCGGTCATTGCATCATCGCGCTGCTTGAGCCCGTCGAGGGTCTCCAGCTGGAACACTCGGGTGATCAGGCGCAGGATCGATGCCGTGTCGTAGACCGTGTGATCCACCGTGCCCTTGCGTGCGAAAGGCGACACCACCAACGCCGGCACCCGCGAACCCGGGCCCCAGCGATCGCCTTTGGGCGGTGCGACGTGATCCCACCAGCCACCGTTCTCGTCGACCGTGACGATCACCACCATGTTTTTCCACTGCGGACTTTCGCGCAGTACCTTCAGCGCACGCACGATGTGCCGGTCACCGGAAGCCACATCGGCGTAACCAGCATGCATGTTCAGGTTGCCTTGAGGTTTGTAGAAACTCACGGCGGGTAACTTGCCCGCCTCGGCATCGGCGAAGAATTTGTTGGTACTCGACTCGTCGCCCAAGCCAGCGTCGCGCAGGCGTTTGTTGCGCTCGACAGGATTCTGCGGGCCTTGCTGCTTGAAGTAGTTGAACGGCTGATGGTGGTACTGGAAGTTCGGAATCTTCGGAATGCCACCGGAATCCTTGTACTGATCCAGCGTCGCTTGCCACGCCCCGGCGTACCACGCCCAGTCGACGTTCTTCTTCGACAGCTTGTCGCCGATGTGCTCGTGGGTCTGCGGCACCAACACGTTGGGCAGATCGGGTTTCGAGTGCGCCGGACGCTCCGGGTCACGAATCCACGTCGGCCAGTAGGGCGGGGCGAGGGTGTTGACCGCGAAACCGTCCGGCGTCAGCGCACTCGGGCCAAACTGTGGCGGGCCGGTCATGGCACTGGTCGGTGATTGTGCCAGCGGTTTGAGCCGTGGATCGGCCGGGTCATCGCTTTGCAGCGCAGCGATTTGGCTTTTGGCCACCGAATTGGCAGCGTCCGGATAGAACGGCGCGGTGGCGCTGATCAGGTACTGATGGTTGAGGAACGAGCCACCGAAGGCGCCCTGGAAGAAGTTGTCGCACAGCACGAACTCCTGCGCGACGTCCCATAGGCGCAGGGAATAACGGCTTTGCGCGTAGTGGCCCATGGTCAAGCCACCGGCGTCGGCCCAGGCGACAAAACCGTCGTTCTTGCCGCCATTGATCTGCATCTGGTTCTGATAGAACACGTGCCATAGGTCGCGTGTCACCAGGCCGAATGGCAAGTCTTCGCCGCTCGGGCCTTTGAGGGCGAACGGTGCGTTGGGCAGGTTTTCCTGAAACTGTGTCGCGTTGGGATAGGTCACGCCATCAATGGTTTGCGGGCCGATCTGCAACACACCGCCCCAGGCTGGCGGCAGGGTTTGCAGCAGGCTGCCGTCGCGGTCGCGCTGTTGATAGTCAGCAGGCTTGAGCGCTGACAGCGGCTTTTCGACGCCGGGGAAATCGCCGAACAGGTTATTGAAACTGCGGTTCTCGGCGTAGATCACCACCACGGTTTTCACCTGATCGCGCAGGGCCTTGTCCAGCTCGGCGGGCGTCAGCGGGCGCTCGGCCGGTTTGCCTGGTTGATCACCGGCGTTGCTGCAGCCGGCCAGCGTTGCACCAACGCCAAGTACCGCGACGCCACCGAGAAAGCGGCGGCGACTGGTATCGGTGGGGTTATCGGATTTTGGCGAGGAGGGGTCTTTGCTGTCTGTATCGTCGTTCATGTCGCGCCCGTTTTTGCTTAAATGTTTCAGTATGTTTCGGGCGGACGCTAACAAGGGAGTGTGACGCAGGGATTACAGGTTTGAATGCGCCGAGAATGAAGTGTGGGAGCCAGCCTGCTGGCGATAGCGGTGTATCAGTCAGAATTGAAGTTGACTGACACACTGCAATTGCCAGCAGGCTGGCTCCCACAAGTGTTCTATGTCGTCAGGTCGATACGTTTACGGCATCACCGGCGGCGTATACGCCAATGTCGTCCCCAACGCCCACAGCAACAACAACACCAGCGGCGTGTGCACCAGCAATTGCACGAACGAGAAGCCGATCAGATCCCGCGCCTTCAGACCCAGTACGCCCAGCAGCGGCAGCATGTAGAACGGGTTGATCAGGTTCGGCAGTGCTTCGGCGGCGTTGTAGATCTGCACCGCCCAGCCGAGGTGGTATTGCAGGTCATTGGCGACTTGCATCACGTACGGCGCTTCAATGATCCACTTGCCGCCGCCGGACGGGATGAAGAAACCGAGAATCGCCGAGTACACCCCCATCAACAGCGCATAAGTGTCGTGCGAGGCGATGCTGACGAAGAAGGTCGAGATGTGATGCGCCAGAGTTTGCGCATCAGCGCCTTTGACCGTGGTCATCAGCGCGGCAATCGAGCCGTACAGCGGGAACTGGATGAGTACGCCAGTGGTGGTCGGCACCGCACGCGCCACTGCATCGAGGAAGCTGCGCGGACGCCAGTGCAGCAGCGCGCCGAGCATGATGAACAGGAAGTTGTAGGTGTTCAGACCGGAAATCGCGTTGATCGCCGGTTTGGTCGAAAACTCGTGGAACAGCCATCCCGCCGCCAGCAGCACCAGCACGATGATCAGCAGTGGGCTGTGTTCCAGCCATTCGCCGGGACGCGTGCGCGGTTGTAGCGGCGGCAGGTTGAAGGCCGGGTCGATGCCGCAGGCCTTGGCGTCGCGCGCAGAGTTCGGCCCAGGGGCGGTGGCGTAGGCGATGATGATCGAAATCACGATCAGCGCCAGCAGCATCACGCCGGATTGCCAGAGGAAAATGGTTTCGGTGAACGGAATAACGCCTGTAATCGACAGGATCGACGGCGGCAGACTGGCGGGGTTGGCCTGCAACTGTGCAGCCGACGACGATAGGCCCAGCGCCCACACCGCGCCGAGGCCAAGGTAGGCAGCGGCTCCGGCGGCGCGGTAGTCCATTTTCAGATCGGTGCGGCGGGCGAGGGCGCGCACCAGCAAACCGCCGAACACCAGCGACAGACCCCAGTTGAGCAGCGACGCGACCATCGAGATCAAGGCGACCCAGGCCACGGCGGAGCGACCGTTTTTCGGAATGCGTGCCAGGCGATCAATCAGTTTTACGGCGGGGGGCGAGCTGGCGACGACGTAGCCGCCGATCACCACGAAAGCCATCTGCATGGTGAACGGGATCAGGCTCCAGAAGCCGTCACCGAACGCCATGGCGGCAGCGGTGGGTTTGGCGCCCATGGCCAGCGTGGCCAGTGCAACGATAATGACGGCCAACGCGGCGAATACCCAGGAATCGGGAAACCAGCGTTCGGCAAAGTTTGAACAGCGCAAGGCAAAGCGCGCAGAGCGGCTATCTTCGATATCAACGGCCACGGGAGTACCTCGGATTTTTATGGTTATTGTGGTCTTGCAGACGAAACATATATCCCCTGTAGGAGTGAGCCTGCTCGCGATAGCGGTGTGTCTGTCAGCTCTATGTTGATAGTGCCGACGCTATCGCGAGCAGGCTCACTCCTACAGGGTTCCCGGCTCGGCTTGCCGACGGTGGAGTTCGCCTGGCAGGACAGGCATTAACAGTAAATCAACTGCCCATTCTTTGTGAGCAGGTTTTGCAGAACCATGACTATGGTCTAACGGGTTGTCCATCCGTCCATTTGCGTAGACCATGGGCGCCTTGGTTTTTTGCCTGCCCGAGTTCTTTGCCATGACTGCCCAAACCACGGCCAAACCTTCGCCGTTCAGCCGCTCCGACTACAAGACCCTCGGCCTTGCGGCCCTTGGCGGGGCGCTGGAGATCTACGATTTCATCATTTTCGTATTCTTCGCACTGACCCTCAGCCAGTTGTTCTTCCCGCCGGAAATGCCCGAGTGGCTGCGCCTGCTGCAAAGCTTCGGGATTTTCGTCACCGGTTATCTGGCGCGGCCGTTGGGCGGCATCCTGATGGCACATTTCGCCGATCGCTTGGGACGCAAGAAAGTCTTCAGCCTGAGCATCCTGATGATGGCGCTGCCGTGCCTGTTGATCGGGATCATGCCGACGTATGCGCAGATCGGTTATTTCGCGCCGCTGCTATTGCTGGCGCTGCGCATCCTGCAAGGCGCGGCGGTCGGCGGTGAAGTGCCGAGCGCCTGGGTGTTCGTCGCCGAACACGCACCGACCGGCCATCGTGGTTATGCGCTGGGCTTTTTGCAGGCCGGGCTGACGTTCGGCTACCTGATTGGCGCACTGACCGCGACCTTTCTGGCGCAGGTCTTCTCCCCGGCGGAAATCCTCGATTACGCCTGGCGCTATCCGTTCCTGCTCGGTGGCGTATTCGGCGTGATCGGTGTCTATCTGCGTCGCTGGTTAAGCGAAACTCCGGTGTTCATGGCGATGGAAGCGCAGCGCGAAGCGCGCGTTGAACTGCCGCTGCGCACTGTATTGCGCGAGCACCGGCTGGCGATGCTGCCGGCCATGCTACTGACTTGCGTACTGACCTCGGCGGTAGTGGTGTTCGTCGTCATCACCCCGACCATGATGCAGAAAACCTTCGGCATGACCGCTAGCCACACCTTTGCCCTGAGCGCATTGGGCATCGTCTTCCTCAACATCGGTTGCGTGATCGCCGGTCTGCTGGTTGATCGCATCGGTGCCTGGCGCACGGTCATGCTCTACAGCCTGCTGCTGCCGCTGGGCATCGCCGTGCTTTATGGCTGTCTGATCATGGGAGCTGATTGGGTCGGCCTGGCCTACGCCGTGGCCGGTCTGGCGTGTGGTGTCGTCGGTGCGGTGCCATCGGTGATGGTCGGTTTGTTCCCGGCGCGTATCCGCGTGTCGGGCATTTCCTTCACCTACAACATTGCCTACGCCGCGTGGGCGAGTATCACGCCGCTGTTGTTGATCGGTCTGATGCCGTGGAGCCCGTGGATCTGCGTGATTTTCTGCGCGGTGATGGGCGTGGTGGGGATCCTCAGTGCGGCGTATTTCGGTTCGCGGATGCCACGCACCGGCCAATGTCAGGTGGCCGGAACTGCCTGACACCCAACACCAGAACTATTTTTGACTCGCCGGTCTCAAGCGCTCTTCAGAAAAGTTTTCCAAGGCCGATGGTTAGGCTGTATCCCGCTTACTACCCTGCCCATCGGTGCTTTTCCATGTTCAACAAACGCCTGAAGCAAGAGCTGGCCGCTCTTCGTGAAGAACTCTCCAGTCTTGTGCAGGTAAAGGAAAGCCTGGAAAGCGAGATGCTGGTGCTTACCCTTGAGCCGGACGGACGCATTCAATCGGTCAACCAGAACTTCCTCAACGAGATGCTCTACAAGAGCCATGACCTGATAGGCCGTGCGCTTGAAGACATCGTGCCGACCCACGTCAAGTCCGACGAATTCCACCACCGTTTCAAGAACGCGATGAGCCGAGGCGAGCACTTCGCCGGGGCCGTGCGTCTGTTGCGTGGCAATGGTGATGAAGCCTGGTTGCGCTCGATCGCTCAGCCCGTGCGCTCTTCGGACGGGCGGATCAAGCACATCTCGATCTACTCCAGCGATCTGACCCGCACGATCGAAGCCTCCCGCGAACACGAGAACCTGATCGGCGCGCTGGTGCGCTCCACTGCCGTGATCGAATTCGACCTCAATGGCAATGTGCTGAACGCCAACGAGCGCTTCCTTAACGGCATGGGTTACAGCCTGGCGCAAATCAAGGGCAAACATCACCGCACCTTCTGCACCCCAGAGGAATACAACAGCGCCGAGTACCAGAACTTCTGGCGCCGCTTGAACAACGGCGAATTCGTGGCCGACCGCTTCAAGCGTGTCGACAGCCATGGTCGTACAGTCTGGCTGGAGGCGTCCTACAACCCGGTGGTCGATGCCAACAACAAACTGTACAAAGTGGTGAAGTTCGCCACGGTCATCACTGATCAGGTCAATCGCGAACAAGCCGTCGCCGAGGCCGCCAACATTGCCTACAGCACCTCGCAGCAGACCGACAGCACCGCTCAGCGCGGTACGACCGTTGTCACCGAGGCCGTCAACGTGATGCGCGATCTGTCGCGGCACATGCAGACCGCCGGTGAAGGCATCGAAGCGTTGAACGAGCAGTCTTTGGTGATTGGCAGCATCGTCAAAACCATCAGCGGCATTGCCGAACAGACTAACCTGCTGGCGCTTAACGCCGCCATTGAAGCGGCTCGCGCGGGCGAGCAGGGACGCGGCTTTGCGGTGGTGGCCGATGAAGTGCGACAACTGGCTTCACGTACCAGCCAGGCGACCGAGGAAATCGTCGGCGTGGTGCGTCAGAACCAGGAAATGGCGCGCAACGCCGTGGCGCTGATGACCGACGGCAAACTCCAGGCCGAGCAAGGCCTGGCGCTGGCGGCGGAGGCGGGCACGGTGATCGTCGAGATTCAGGACGGTGCGCAGAAAGTGGTCGACGCAGTCGGCCAGTTCGCCAATCAACTGTCCCATTGATCTGCACGCTGATCCCTGTAGGAGCTGTCGAGTGAAACGAGGCTGCGATCTTTTGATTTTGGTTTAAGGATCAAGGCCAAGATCAAGAGATCGCAGCGTGCCGCAGCGCCTACAGGGTTCCTTCGCCAGCAGTTCTTTCTGTGGTCTGGCGCTACAATCTGTTCCTTTTTTCCCCGGAGCAGATCCCCATGAGCGACTCCCACCGCCGCCCGGTGCCCCTCAACAAAGCCTACCGCCTGCTCAATCACGGGCCGACCGTACTGGTCAGCGCTGCCCATGACGGCCAGCGCAACATCATGGCCGCCGCATGGGCGATGCCGCTGGATTTCGAACCGCCGAAAGTTGCCGTCGTGCTCGACAAATCCACTTGGACTCGGCAATTGCTTGAGGCCTCAGGTACCTTCGTGCTCAACGTGCCATGCGTCAATCAGGCCGACATCGTGCAAACCGTCGGCAACACGTCAGGTCTGGACATCACTCAAAACCAGGGACAGGACAAGTTTCAGGCGTATGGCTTGCAGACTTTTAGCGGTGAACAGGTCGAAGCGCCGCTGCTCGATGGATGTGTGGCCTGGCTGGAATGTCGTTTGCTGCCCGAACCGCGCAATCACGAACAGTACGATTTGTTTCTCGCTGAGGTCATCGCCGCCCACGCCGATGAACGTGTGTTCAGTGAGGGGCGCTGGCATTTCGAGGGGCATGACGGCCTGCGCACCTTGCACCACGTAGCAGGCGGGCATTTCCTGACGATTGGTGATGCGGTGGATGGCAAGACGCTCGCGCTTTAACGCAGGCTGATGGCAAACCATTACCGAATGTTGCAAGGTAGGGGCATTGTCGAACCAATCAGGCACGTGCCCCATGGACCTTTCCCTTTCGAGTTATCTCGCTCCGTTGCTGTCGCTTGCGTTGTTGTGGACGGTTGCGGTGGTCACGCCTGGCCCGAACTTCTTCAACATCGCTCAACTCGCCGTTAGCCGCTCCCGCCGCCATGGCGTGGTAGCGGCGCTCGGTGTTGCCAGCGGAACGGTGTTGTGGGGACTGGCGGGCGGCCTGGGCATCCAGTCATTGTTCAGCGCGGCACCGGCGCTTTACCTGAGCTTCAAGATCGCCGGTGGCTGTTACCTGATCTATCTCGGGCTCAAGCAATTCAAACGCAAGGCGCCCATTGCCCCCGGCGCATCAGATTCATCGGAGCAAACATTGCTTGGCGCTTACGCGCGCGGTTTTCTGGGCAACATGACCAACCCCAAGTCGGCGCTGTTTGTCGCCACCATCTTCGCCACCGCAATGCCGGCTCACATACCGCCGTTGCTGCTGGCGCTGGCGGTGATGACCATGGCCACGTTGTCGTTCAGTTGGTATTGCAGCGTGGCGCTGTTCTTTGCCAGCCGGCGGATTGCCGGTGTTTACGAGCGGTCACGTAAATGGCTGGATCGGTTGGCGGGCGGTTGTTATCTGCTGTTTGGTGCGCATTTGGTGGCTAGTCGCTGATTCGTGATTGCCAAGAAAAAACTCGATCTCAGAGCATAAAAAAGGCCTACCTCCCGGTAAGCCTTTTCCATTCACTGCGTAGCCTCAATCCCCCAACGCTTCCCCTTCACGCCGTGGATCCGCGCCACCCGCCAACGACACTTTCCCCTGCGCATCCTTGACCCGCACGATGGCCTGGGTGCCGCTGGTCATGTCGATTTCATTCACCGTGTGGCCCTTGTCCTTCAGTGCTTGAATCAGCGCCGGGCTGAACTGGCCTTGTTCCAGTTCGGTCGGGCCGTTGCGGCTGCCGAAGTTTGGCAGGCTGATGGCGCTTTGCGGGTCGAGGTTCCAGTCGAGCAGGCCGACGGTGGTTTTCGCCACGTACTCGATGATCTGCGAGCCACCCGGTGAGCCGACACTGGCGAGGAATTCGCCGCTGTTGCGGTCGAAGATCAGCGTGGGCGCCATCGACGAGCGTGGGCGTTTGCCGGGTTCGACGCGGTTGGCGACTTTCTGCCCGTTCTCTTCGGGGATGAACGAGAAGTCGGTCATCTGGTTGTTCAGCAGAAAGCCTTGAACCATCAGGTGTGAGCCGAACGCGGCCTCGATGGTGGTGGTCATCGACACGGCGCCGCCGAGGTCATCCACCGCCACCACTTGCGAGGTGGAGATGCGCAGCGGCCAGCGATCCGGCGCGTAGGCCACCTGCACACCCGGCGGTGTGCCCGGTTTGGCGCTGCCCATGCTGCGTTCGCCGATCAGGCTGGCGCGGCTGGCGAGGTAGCCTGAGTCGATGAGGCCTTTGACCGGCACTGGCACGAAGTCGGTGTCGGCGACGTATTGCGCGCGGTCGGCGTAGGCCAGGCGTTCGGCTTCGGCGATCAGGTGCACGGCTTGTGGATCGGGTTCGAGGCCGGCCGGTTTATCCGTCTTGTGGGGGGTGAGCGGGGTCAGCGAAAGGCGCGGGTCACGGGTCTCCAGCGCCTGCAAGGTGCCGAGAATCTGTGCCACGGCGATCCCGCCCGACGACGGTGGCGGCATGCCACAGACCTGCCAGCGTTTATAGTCGGTACACAGCGGCGCGCGCTCCTTGGCCTGATAGCGTTGAAGATCGTTCAAGGACAGGCTGCCGGGGTTGGCGTGGCCCTGAACCTTGGCGACGATTTCCTCGGCGATCGGGCCTTTGTAAAGCGCGTCCGCACCTTCGTTGGCGATGCGTTTGAGCACCGCGGCCAATGCCGGGTTTTGCAGACGCGTGCCGACGGCTTTGACGCTGCCGTCGTGGTTGAGGAAGTACGCGGCCATGTCCGGCGATTTACGAATGACCGGGTCTGACGCCAGCAGCGAATACAGACGCGGGGAAATCGCAAAGCCTTGTTCGGCCAGTTTGATCGCCGGCTCGAACAGCTTCGCCCACGGCAGGCGACCGTGTTGTTTATGCGCCATCTCCAGCGCACGCAACACGCCCGGTGTGCCGACCGACCGGCCGCCAATCTGCGCCTGCGGGAACGGCATCGGTTTACCGTCGGCTTGCAGGAACAGTTTCTCGGTGGCGCCGGCCGGTGCGGTTTCGCGACCGTCATAGGTGCGCACCTGTTTGCCGTCCCACAGCACGATCATCGCGCCGCCACCGATCCCGGAGGATTGCGGCTCAACCAGCGTCAGCACCGCTTGCATGGCAATCGCCGCATCAATCGCCGAGCCGCCCTGGCGCAGCATCTCGCGACCGGCTTCAGCGGCCAGCGGATTCGCCGCGGCGGCCATGTGTTTGCTGGCGTGACGGGTTTGCAGGTCGGTGCGATAACCGGAGGCGGCTTCCGGCGCCAAAGGCAGGGTCGAGGCGGGTGGGGCGTTGCACGCGGTGAGGGTCAGGGCGCTGATGATCAGCGTCAGGGCTGGCAGGCGAAAGCGGCTCAAGGGCAAGGCTGAAAACACGCGGGCTCTCCGTCCGTGGGGGAAAAGTCTGTGGGACTTTATCGGCCGACCGTGCAGGACGCAAACCATAGAGGTATTTGCCCTTCATGTGTTGGCGAGCTTTCTTGCGGATCAAGGGCAGCCGTTAGCCCCGGGCATCGTGCGCAACAAGCGCCCGACATAGCTCAGTTGCTTCTACGCTGATAAGTACATGTGATCGCTCTGAAGGCGCTCACATCGAGTCGTTTCTGTATAGCCAGAGAGGTGCGCGTGATGATCAACGAACGGGTTGCACCTGAGACAAAAGGTGTTGCGGTGACGTTACTTGCAACCATTGACCTCGGCCCTGAGATTGAGGGCATGGCAGGGCGTCAACTTAGAATGCGGATGGTGACCATTGAGCCTGGAGGTGTCTTCGGGCCGGTTCATAACCATAGAGACAGGCCCGGTATCGTTTACATACTGCAAGGATCCATCACTGACCATCGAAATGGAGTCGCCACTGACTATGGGCCGGGAGTGGGCTGGCCCGAGGATAGAAACACCACGCACTGGCTTGAGAACAGAGGCACTCTTGCGGCAGTGGAGATCTCGGTCGATATCGTCAGGCAAGATTAATATCCGGCCCTGTATCTGCGACGCTTGAGCCAGTAAACGCCCCAGGTGTCTTGATCGCTCCTGCGCCAGTACTTTTCTCGAGGCATAAAAAAACGGCCTACCTTTCGGTAAGCCGTTTTTAGTACTTGGTGGCTACACAGGGACTTGAACCCCGGACCCCAGCATTATGAATGCTATGCTCTAACCAACTGAGCTATGTAGCCAAGTGGCGCGCATTATTCCCCTGAAATGGAAAAGCGTCAAGCGTAAATTTAAAATATTTCTTCTTATTTTCAACCGCTTATCCCCCAGCCCGGGAAATCCGGGCCGGGCAGGGTGTCAACGTAGCTGGAATCTCGCGGTATTGGCGCTCAACGCATGGCTGCCCTGGCTCAGGGTGTCCGCCGCCAAGTTCACCGCCCGCGCACCTTCAAGCAAACGCACCGCCGCCTGATCGACCTGCTGGATATTGCCGCTGACCTCATCGGCGGTGCTCGCTTGCTCTTCCACCGCCGTGGCGATCTGCGCGAGGGTGTCGGTGACGCTCTGTACGGCGCTGGCGATTTCGCCCAAGCGTTCACCGAGACTGGTGACCGACTCGGCATCGGTTTGCGCCTGGCCGCACGCGGCTTCCATCAAACTCACGGCTTCGTTGACCGTAGCGCGCAAGCTATCGACCGTGCCGGCGATCTGCGCGGTGGACGATTGAGTGCGTTGTGACAGGCTGCGCACCTCATCGGCGACCACGGCAAAACCGCGACCTTGTTCACCGGCCCGCGCAGCTTCAATCGCCGCGTTGAGCGCCAGCAGGTTGGTCTGTTCGGCGACGCCGCGAATGGTGTCGACCACCAGTTGAATCTGCTGCCCTTGCTCGCTGACCCGGCCCAGTGCCGCTGCCGTTTCGTTGAGGCGTTGATTGAGTTGCTGAATGCTCGCCGTGGTGCGCTGGCTGTCGCGGCTGCTGTCGGCGGCGATGCGTCGGGTGTGTTGAGCGCTGCCGGAAGCCTGTTCGCAACTCTGCGCCACGCCTTGGGATGTCGCCGCCAATTGCGTGGCAGCGGCGGCGATCTGGCTGATCTGTAACTGCTGCGCTTCGACTTCACCGAGCGCGCCGCTGGAGTGATCGTTGAGACTGCGCACCGCGCTGCTCAGTTGCGAGGTCTCGTGATCGACGCCGAGCATGCTGTTGCGCAGTTGCACCACGGCGACGTTGAGTGCGGTGCTGATCGCCGCCAACTCATCGCGGCCCACCACCGGCACTTGCAGGCTCAGGTTGCCGTCACGCAGGGCTTCGGCAAGTACCGTGATGCCGCTGGCGCTGCGCCGGATCGAGGTTTGCAGGCAGATGAACAAGTACAACGCGGCCAGTAGCAGGCAGCCGAATACAGCGGCGACGAGGATGAACTGTCGAATCGCCGAGCTATGGTAGGCATTAAGGCGTTGATCCAGCGACACCAGCGATTGCTGGCGCAGGGAGGCGAGGTCGGTCAGCAATGCGTCGAGGCTGCGTTCGAACTCTTCCGGCTTGAGCGTGATGCTGCCGCCGAACACGCCGTCATCCAGCACCTTCAGGCCTGCGTCGAGATTTTTCAGGCTGCCGTGATACTGGCCGGCCCAGGTTTGCAGCTCTTTCGGCAGGCGCGCTTCGAGCAGGCCTGCCGTTTTGACAAGCTGCTCGCGAGCATCGCCGATACGGCTGCGCAGATCGCGCAACTGCAAACGGCTCTGCAAGGTGAACTGCCCGGACACTACCGACGCCTGACCCACCGCCGCGAGGCGACCGACCCGTTCGATCAGATCCGGCGCATGCTGCGTGGAGATTTGCGTGAGCAAGTAGGTTTCCAGCCACGGCGCCAGGGTCAGGCGATTGTCCATGACGATCTGCTCGCGCAACGCTTGCAGGGCGCTGAGGGCATTGGTGAAACGGTCATAACCGTCCGGCCACCAGCCGACGCCGCTGAGGCTTTTCGAGTCCAGGCCATTGAGCGCGGTTTGCAACGCCTGATAGCGGACGAGAATCTCGCCGTCTGCACCTTCGTTTTTCAGAGCATTGCCCAAATCGGCGGTGGCTTGCAGGACGGCGGGTTGCACGCCATCGAATGCAGCCATGGCGGCGAGGGTGGCTGGCGTCGGCTGACGATTGGTTTCCGTAGCGCGCCAACGGGCGGCGCGGTCACGTTGGGCTGCGAGCAGATTGTCCAGCGCATCGAGGCTGAGCAATTGGCGCACCCCGGCGCGTTCGCCGGAAATCAGATTGAGCTTGTCGCGATAGTCCTGGCCGATCATCAACAGGCTGCCGGCCAACGGCAGAATGAACAGCAGAAACAACAGCTGGAATTTACGTGCGAAGCCAAACCGCCCCAGCAATTTGATCCCCGGTGAAAGGAAAGCCTGCATGCCCCATGACTCCTCTGGACACCACGCACCATCGGCGTGCATCGCGGTCGTGCGACCTTGATGTTGTGCCCTGCTAAAAGGCCTCGAAAGTTCACTCTCGCCCGCTCTGTAGGCCGGCTCTGTAGCGAAACTTCCCATTCTCGGCAGCCTTTGTAAGGCCGCCGCGTTCAAGAGAAGTAGCAAGGCAAGATTCAGACCATGGCGTTGCGCTATCACCTATATGCCAGATATCAGATTTTCCCCCCCTGTAGGCGCTGCCGAAGGCTGCGATCTTTTGATCTGTTTTTAGAATCAAGATCAACAGATCGCAGCCTGCGGCAGCTCCTACATGATTCGGTCAGTGGGTCTGGTCAGTTGAATAGTTAGCTGGCTAAGGGGATGGCGCTGGCGCACCGAAAAATGGCACATTGACCTACCTGCCTGCGGGCACCCATCTGCTGTCCGGAAATTTCCATGGCTATCAGTAACGCTCAGACCGCCGCTGCCTCGGCGTCCGCTCCTCCCCAAAGCAGTCCACTGGTGATGCGCATCATCGGCGCGGTGGCGCTGGCGCATTTGATCAATGACCTGATCCAGTCGGTGCTTCCATCGATCTATCCGATGCTCAAGGCCAACTACGGACTGAGCTTCACTCAGGTCGGCTTGATTACCCTGACGTTTCAACTGACCGCCTCGCTTTTGCAGCCTTGGGTCGGTTATCACACCGATCGCCATCCGAAACCGTGGCTGTTGCCGGCAGGTTCCATTTGCACGTTGATTGGCATCGTGATGATGTCGATGGTCGGCAGTTTCCCGTTGATTCTGTTGGCGGCAGCGCTGATCGGTATCGGTTCCTCGACGTTCCACCCCGAGGCATCGCGGATTGCGCGCCTGGCTTCGGGCGGGCGTTTTGGTCTGGCGCAGTCGACCTTTCAGGTTGGCGGTAACGCGGGCTCTGCGTTCGGCCCGTTGCTGGCGGCGGCGATTATTATTCCGTTCGGTCAGGGCAATGTGGCGTGGTTCGGTCTGTTCGCGGTGTTTGCGTTGTTCGTGCTGTACCGCATCAGTCGCTGGTACGCCCATCACCTCAACCTGTTCAAGCTCAAGGCCGGCCAGGCGGCGACTCACGGGCTGTCGAAGGGCAGGGTGACCAGTGCGTTGGTGGTGCTCGGTTTGTTGGTGTTTTCCAAGTACTTCTACATGGCCAGCCTCACGAGCTATTTCACGTTCTACCTGATCGAGAAGTTCGACCTGTCGGTGGCCAGTTCGCAACTGCACCTGTTCCTGTTTCTTGGCGCGGTGGCGGCGGGTACGTTCTTTGGTGGGCCGATTGGCGACAGGATCGGGCGTAAAGCGGTGATCTGGTTCTCGATCCTCGGTGTGGCACCGTTTACGTTGCTGATGCCCCACGTCGATCTGTTCTGGACGACGGTCCTCAGCGTGGTGATCGGCTTCATCCTCGCTTCGGCGTTCTCGGCGATTGTCGTGTACGCGCAGGAACTGGTGCCGGGCAATGTCGGGATGATTGCCGGGATCTTTTTTGGTTTGATGTTCGGGTTTGGCGGGATTGGTGCGGCGTTGCTTGGGCATCTGGCGGATGTGCACGGAATTGAGTACGTGTATTTCCTGTGCTCGTTCTTGCCGTTGTTCGGGGTGTTGGCGATCTTCTTGCCGCGAACCAAAAAGGCCTGACCCCACACAATTTAAACTGTAGGAGTGAGCCTGCTCGCGATAGCGGTATGTCAGTCGAGGCAACTTTAGCTGACACACTGCTATCGCGAGCAGGCTCACTCCTACAGGGGGAATCTGTTGATCCATAGATTTCAGGCACAAAAAAGCCGCGTATCAAACGCGGCTTTTTCTTGGGCGTGTCGCTTACACGTTAAAGCGGAAGTGCATCACGTCGCCGTCTTTGACGATGTAGTCCTTGCCTTCCAGACGCCATTTACCGGCTTCTTTGGTACCGGCTTCGCCCTTGTACTGGATGAAGTCGTTGTAGGCGATGACTTCGGCGCGGATGAAGCCTTTCTCGAAGTCGGTGTGGATCACGCCGGCAGCCTGAGGTGCGGTGGCACCGACTTTGACGGTCCAGGCGCGGACTTCTTCGACACCGGCAGTGAAGTAGGTCTGCAGGTGCAGCATTTCGTAACCGGCGCGGATCACGCGGTTCAGGCCAGGCTCTTCCAGGCCCAGGGCCTCCAGGAACATGTCCTTCTCTTCGCCGTCATCCAGCTCGGCGATTTCCGCTTCGATCTTGTTGCAGACCGGAACGACCATGGCGCCTTCTTCTTCGGCGATGGCCTTGACCACGTCCAGGTGCGGGTTGTTCTCGAAACCGTCTTCAGCGACGTTGGCGATGTACATGACCGGTTTGGTGGTCAGCAGGTGGAAGCCTTTGATCACTGCCTTTTCGTCAGCGCTCATGTTCTTCATCAGGCTGCGCGCAGGCTTGGCTTCGGTGAAGTGTGCGATCAGTTGCTCCAGCAGAGCCTTCTGGACCACAGCGTCCTTGTCACCGCCCTTGGCGTTGCGTGCGACTTTCTGCAGTTGCTTCTCGCAGCTGTCGAGGTCGGCGAAGATCAGTTCCAGGTCGATGATTTCGATGTCGCGTTTCGGATCGACGCTGTTGGAAACGTGGATCACGTTTTCGTCTTCGAAGCAGCGCACGACGTGAGCAATGGCGTCGGTTTCGCGAATGTTGGCCAGGAACTTGTTGCCCAGACCTTCACCTTTCGAAGCGCCGGCTACCAGGCCCGCGATGTCGACGAATTCCATGGTGGTCGGCAGGATACGCTTTGGATTGACGATGGCCGCCAGTGCTTCCAGACGAGGATCGGGCATCGGCACGATGCCGCTGTTCGGCTCGATGGTGCAGAAGGGGAAGTTCTCGGCCGCGATACCGGATTTGGTCAGGGCGTTGAACAGGGTGGACTTGCCGACGTTAGGCAGGCCGACGATGCCGCAATTGAATCCCATGGTGTTTCCCCTCGGAGTAGAGTCAGGCCTTCTGGCTGTGCAGGTTTTTCATCGCGCGGTTCCATTCACCGGCGAGGATATCCGGCAGCACGCCGAGGGCAAAGTCGATGCTGGCATCGAGTTTTTCCTGTTCGGCGCGTGGCGCACGACCCAGGACGAAATTTGAAACCATACTGGCGACGCCCGGGTGACCGATGCCAAGCCGCAGGCGGTAGAACGTATTCTGATTACCCAGTTGCGCGATGATGTCGCGCAACCCGTTGTGACCGCCATGGCCGCCGCCCTGCTTGAGCTTGGCGACGCCCGGAGGCAAGTCGAGTTCGTCGTGCGCCACGAGGATTTCTTCAGGCTTGATGCGGAAGAAACCGGCGAGTGCCGCCACGGCCTGGCCGCTGCGGTTCATGTAGGTGGTGGGAATCAGCAGACGAACATCCTGACCCTGATGCGAATAGCGCCCGGTCAGGCCGAAATATTTGCGATCGGCCACAAGATTCACATTCTGTGCGTGGGCGATGCGCTCAACAAAAAGGGCCCCTGCGTTATGCCGGGTCTGTTCGTATTCGGCGCCTGGATTACCCAGGCCAACGATCAGTTTGATGGCAGTCACGATAGGGGCCCTTCCTTGGAGTGGTGGATAACATCGCCGCGATCAGGGAAAGCGGCGAAAGTGGACGAAAATTGCTCATTTACCATGAATGTAAACTCCGCGTTCTCGCCCGCTTTCTCGCTACGTTCCAGTCCGCGATGTTACCTGCTCACTCAGGCATTACAGAGTGAATTACTCTGCTGCGCCTTCTTCGGTAGCTTCTGGAGCAACACGTGGAGCGTGGACGTTGGCAACAGCCTTGTCATCGCCGTGTGCCAGAGCAACGAACTCAACGCCTTTAGGAGCTTTGAGGTCCGACAGGTGAATGATCGAACCGATTTCAGCGTTAGCCAGGTCGACTTCGATGAACTCAGGCAGATCTTTCGGCAGGCAAGTCACTTCGATTTCAGCAACAACGTGCGAAATCTCGCCGCCTTTCTTCACTGGAGCAGCTTCGTTGATGAAGTGCACAGGAACGATAGCGGTCAGTTTCTGGCCAGCTACAACGCGTACGAAGTCAGCGTGCATCACGTGGCCTTTGGCCGGGTGACGTTGCAGAGCTTTGATGATTACGTTTTGCTTGGTGCCACCAACGTTCAGCTCGATGATGTGGCTGTAAGCCGCTTCGTTTTCGAGCAGTTTGGCAACTTCTTTGGCCAGCATGCTGATGGATTCAGGGGCTTTTTCGCCACCGTAAACAACAGCTGGAACCAGAGCGGCGAGACGACGCAGGCGGCGGCTCGCACCTTTCCCCAAGTCGGAACGCACTTCAGCATTCAGAGTAAAATCGTTCATTTTGTATCTCCAAAATAGCCATGACCGAGCGGCGTTTGCGACCAGCGCCAAACACGGTATGGGCAAAAAAGCCCCGCCCCGACAGGAATGCCGGGGCGGGGCGCTTTTCGTCAACGAGACATTTCGAGAAGGGCAGGGCCCTTAACGGAACATCGCGCTGATCGATTCTTCATTGCTGATGCGGCGAACCGCTTCGGCAACAACCGGTGCGATATCCAGTTGACGGATACGTGCACAGGCTTGTGCTGCAGCGGACAGCGGGATGGTGTTAGTGACCACCAGCTCGTCCAGCACGGAATTTTCGATATTCTCGATGGCCCGACCCGACAGCACAGGGTGTGTGCAGTAGGCAAAGACCTTGGCTGCGCCATGCTCTTTCAGGGCCTTGGCCGCGTGGCACAAAGTGCCGGCGGTATCGACCATGTCATCGACCAG
Source organism: Pseudomonas sp. FP2196 (assembly GCF_030687715.1). GTDB lineage: Bacteria > Pseudomonadota > Gammaproteobacteria > Pseudomonadales > Pseudomonadaceae > Aquipseudomonas. Next base: position 5,154,240 of record NZ_CP117445.1, on the reverse strand, counting down.
AATGCAGGTACGCCCTTCGACATCACCGATGATATGCATCACTTCAGAGTGATTGGCTTTCTCACGGCGTTTGTCGATGATCCCGAGATCCACGCCCAGCGACTTGGCAACAGCACGTGCACGCACGACGCCACCAATGTCCGGGGACACGATCATCAGGTTTTCGAAGCGCTGATCTTCAATGTCATCCACCAGAACCGGGGAGCCGTAGATGTTATCTACCGGAATATCGAAGAAACCCTGAATCTGGTCAGCATGCAGATCAACCGTGAGAACACGGTCGATGCCGACTACGGTAAGCATGTCAGCGACGACTTTCGCGCTGATAGCCACACGTGCGGAACGCGGACGGCGATCCTGACGGGCATAACCAAAATAAGGAATAACAGCAGTGATACGAGTAGCCGAGGAGCGGCGGAAGGCATCAGCCATCACTACCAGTTCCATCAGGTTATCGTTGGTCGGAGCGCAAGTCGGCTGAATAATGAAAACGTCTTTACCGCGAACGTTTTCATTGATCTCGGCAGTAATTTCGCCGTCGGAAAACTTGCCGACAGAGATGTCACCGAGAGGGATATGCAGCTGACGTACAACACGCCGAGCCAGATCGGGGTTAGCGTTCCCCGTAAAGACCATCATCTTGGACACGCGCAGTACCTAGAGGCTGAGGGTAACCTGGATGAGTATAGAAAATGGCAGGGGCGGCTGGATTCGAACCAACGCATGGCAGGATCAAAACCTGCTGCCTTACCGCTTGGCGACGCCCCTGTATCTGTTGCATCAAGTGCCGAGCACTTGGTTCCTTTAGAGCAGACTTTGCAGCTTGCGATGCAACATCGAAACGTTGCTTCCTTTTGCTACAAACCCTGTAAGGGTCTCTGTCAGAAGGGCCGAGACTTTATCAGCTTCAGCTTTGCTTGGGAAGCCCCCAAACACACAACTTCCAGTTCCGGTGAGCTTTGCTTCGGTAAATTTACCTAACAAATCCAATGCGTTACGTACTTCTGGATAACGCCTTGCAACCACCGGCAAGCAGTCATTTCGACTGTTTCCCTCGGGAACGGGGCGCACTTTAATGGGCGGCGTGTTACGTGTCAACAAAGGATCGGAAAAAATTTCTGCCGTACTTACAGCGACTTGCGGCACAAGCACGAGATACCACGGTTCTTCGGGATCGACCGGGGTGAGTTTCTCGCCTACGCCCTCGGCAAACGCTGCGTGGCCACGGACGAAAACCGGAACATCAGCGCCAAGCGACAAGCCCAGTGCGGCGAGTCGATCTTCGTCCCAGCACAACTGCCACAGATGATTGAGACCGAGCAGGGTTGTCGCCGCGTTGGAACTGCCGCCACCAATGCCGCCACCCATGGGCAGAATCTTGTCGATCCAGATGTCGATGCCAAGAGAGCAACCGGATTGTTCCTGCAACATCTTCGCCGCGCGCACGATCAGGTTGCTGTCGTGGGGCACGCCAGCGAATTCGGTGTGCAGTTGAATCACGCCATCATCGCGAACGGCAAAAGTGATTTCGTCGCCGTAGTCGACAAACTGAAACAGCGTCTGCAACTCGTGATAACCGTCTTCACGGCGACCAAGAATATGCAGCATCAGATTGAGTTTGGCCGGCGACGGCAGAGTCAGGCGTGCAGCGCTCATGCTTATTGCCCCAGTTTGCGCGGCTGCCAGGTCTTGATAACCAGCGTCACGTCCAGGTCAGTGCCGTGCAGTTTGATGCGCTCGGGCAACCAGTAACCGTTTTGTTCGGTGTAGGCGGTGTATTCGACTTTCCAGCCATCCTGTTCAAGGTTGGCCAGGCGACTGTCGGCATCCAGACTCAGACGGCTTTTGCTTTCCGGCGCTGGCAGGCCACGCACCCACCAGGCGAGGTTCGACACTGGCAGTTTCCAGCCAAGTTGCTCTTCCAGCAGCGTTTCCGGCGACTGCGATTCATAGCGACCCTGATTGGCGACCTCCAGCGACACCTTGCCAGGGCGCCCGGTCAAACGTGCTGCTCCACGACCCAGCGGGCCGGAGAGGCGAATGTCGTAATAGTCCTGACGCTGCAGCCAGAACAGCGTGCCGCTGCCCGAGTCTTTCGGGGCGCGGATGCCGATCTTGCCGTCGATCTGCCAGCCGTCAAGGCCGGTCAGTTGCTGTTTGTTCGCGGCCCATTGAGCCGGACTGCCGTGGCCTTCGACCGATTCGCGAGCGCCAAAACCCGCGCAACCTGTGAGCAGGGCGATGAAGCTGAAAACAATAACGTGGCGCAAAAACATTAAAGAGTCTCGGATCCGGTCAGGCGCTTGATGGTGCTGCGCAGAATGGTGCTGTCGGGCTGATCCTTGAGGAATTTGCCCCAGATTTGTTTGGCTTCGCGCTGGTTGCCCTTGGTCCACAGGACTTCGCCCAGATGTGCGGCGACTTCGTGATCAGGGAAACGCTCCAGCGCCTGGCGCAGATATTTCTCGGCGTCGTCCAGGTTGCCCAGGCGGTAATTCACCCAGCCGAGGCTGTCGAGTACTGCCGGGTCTTCCGGGTTGATCTGGTGCGCCTGCTCGATCAGCGTCTTGGCTTCAGCGTAGCGGGTGGTGCGGTCGGACAGGGTGTAGCCCAACGCGTTCAGCGCCATGGCATTGTCCGGATCGCGCTTGATGATCAGGCGCAGGTCTTTTTCCATCTGCGCCAGATCGTTGCGCTTTTCCGCAAGCATGGCGCGGGTGTACAGCAGATTCAGATCGTCCGGGTATTGCAGCAAGGCTTGCTGCAAGACTTTCATGGCCTTGTCTTCCTGTTTGTTGGCCGACAGGGTTTCCGATTCGATCAGGTACAACTGGATCGCGTAATCGGGTTGTTCGTCACGCTCGGCCGCCAGTTTGCTTTGTGCTTCGGCGGTTTTGCCGTTGTTCATCAGAATGTCGGCCTGACGCAACTGCGCGGGCAGATAGTCATTGCCCGGGCCGACCTGGGCGTATTCGATCAGTGCGCCTTGCGGGTCATTACGCTCTTCGGCGATACGACCGAGGTTAAGGTGTGCCGAATCGACATGGCTTTCACGGGCGATCAGGTCTTCCAGATAACCCTTGGCCTCGTCCCAGGCCTTGGCTTCCAGGCACACCAGCGCCAGCGAGTAACGCAGTTCGTCGTCTTCCGGGTATTGCTGAACGAGGCTGGAGAACTCGGCCTTGGCGTCCTCCATCCGGTCCTGTTCAACCAGCATGCGCGCGTAAGTCAGGCGCAGACGCTTGTCGTCCGGGTATTTCTTGATGTTCTTTTTCAGCAGCGGCAGGGCTTCGTCGCCACGGTTCAAGAGTTGGAGAAGACGTGCGCGCAGCAGGATCGGGGCAATTTCGCCGTCTTCCGGCGGATTGTCTTCGAGCAGGGCCAGTGCCGCTTTGTTGTCGCCATCCTGCTGCATGAGCAGGGCCTTGCCGAAAATCAGCTGACTGTTGTTCGGGTGACGCTGCAACAAACGGTCGAAACTTTTCATCAGGCCGTTGCGGGTTTCCTGATCCGTATCGGCCGCCGACAGTGCGAGGAAGTCGAAATGGGTGTCGCCCTTGCCTTGCAGGACTTTCTCCATATAGACCATCGAATCGTCGTAACGCCCGGCGCGTGCCAGTTGCACGGCGGCGGCGCGTTGCGCTTCGAGATCGCCCGGGGCGTTTTTCGCCCAGATCAGCGCGGTATCGAGGGCCGGTTGATCGGCGCCAAGGTACTCGGCGATGCGGAACGCACGCTCGGAGACGCCCGGATCCTGAGTGTTGATGGCCTGGGTCACGTAGTTGTCCAGGGCAATGTCGAAACGATTGCGCTGGCCAGCGAGTTCGGCGCTCAGCAGGCTGAACACGGTTTCTTCGCTGAACGAGCTGTAAACCTTGGGCTTTTCAGGGGCGGGCGTGGTGTCTTCTACCGACGGCGTACCATTCGGCGCAACGGGGGCCAAGGCCTGGCAGCCGCTGAGGAAGACAAAAGCAAGGAGCAACGCGGAAGATCTATTCATATAGGAAGAGGACGACTAACCTGCGGTCGGATCATCATGACACAAGCCTTCGGCCAAACATAACCGAGTCTCAATTGTGCCCATTATAGGGGCGGACAATTGGGACAATAGTCAGCGGTAGTTGTTCTGAATCTGACGAAGGTGGACAATTGCCGGCTTCACGTCACCATCAGCGACCTTGAATGGCCTTCCTTGCACTCGGTATTAACCACAAGACTGCTTCAGTAGACGTCCGCGAGCGCGTGGCCTTTACCCCTGAGCAACTGGTTGAGGCCTTGCAGCAGCTCTGCCGACTGACCGACAGCCGCGAAGCTGCGATCCTCTCCACCTGCAATCGCAGTGAGCTTTATATAGAACAGGATCAGCTTTCGGCGGATATCGTGCTGCGCTGGCTGGCCGACTATCACCATTTAAGCCTCGATGAGCTGCGCGCGAGTGCTTATGTGCATGAAGATGATGCGGCAGTTCGTCACATGATGCGCGTCGCCTCCGGGCTCGACTCGCTGGTGCTGGGTGAACCGCAGATTCTCGGCCAGATGAAGTCGGCCTACGCCGTGGCCCGCGAGGCCGGCACCATCGGGCCTCTGCTGGGGCGCCTGTTCCAGGCGACGTTCAATGCCGCCAAGCAAGTGCGCACCGACACCGCCATCGGTGAAAACCCGGTGTCCGTGGCGTTTGCGGCGGTCAGCCTGGCGAAACAGATTTTCAGTGATTTGCAACGCAGCCAGGCCTTGCTGATCGGCGCCGGCGAGACCATCACCCTGGTCGCCCGCCATCTGCACGAACTGGGGGTCAAGCGCATCGTCGTTGCCAACCGTACGCTGGAGCGCGCCAGCCTGTTGGCCGAGCAGTTCGGCGCCCACGCGGTGTTGCTCTCCGACATCCCGGCGGAACTGGTGCGCAGCGACATCGTCATCAGTTCGACCGCCAGTCAGTTGCCGATCCTCGGCAAGGGTGCCGTCGAAAGCGCGCTGAAGCTGCGCAAGCACAAGCCGATCTTCATGGTCGACATCGCCGTTCCACGGGATATCGAACCGGAAGTCGGCGAGTTGGACGACGTTTACCTGTATAGCGTCGACGATCTCCACGAAGTGGTCGCCGAGAACCTCAAGAGCCGCCAAGGTGCAGCGCAGGCGGCCGAAGAGATGGTCTCGGTCGGCGCCGACGATTTCATGGTACGCCTGCGTGAACTGGCGGCGGTCGATGTGCTCAAGGCCTATCGTCAACAGAGCGAACGCCTGCGCGACGAAGAGCTGCAAAAAGCCCTGCGCCTGCTGGCCAACGGTGGCAACGCTGAAGATGTGCTCGGCCAATTGGCCCGTGGCCTGACCAATAAACTGTTGCATGCGCCCAGCGTGCAACTGAAAAAGCTTTCTGCCGAAGGCCGCCTCGATGCGCTGGCCATGGCCCAGGAACTCTTTGCCCTCGAGGGCTCACCGGATAGCTTTTCGGATAAAAAACCGCAATGAAAGCGTCACTGCTCAATAAGCTGGATGTTCTCCAGGACCGTTTCGAGGAACTGACCGCGTTGCTCGGCGACGGCGAAGTCATTTCCGATCAGGCCAGATTTCGCGCTTATTCCAAGGAATACGCTGAACTCGAGCCGGTCGTACAAGGCTATAAAAAGCTGCTCAGCGTACAAGGCGATCTTGAAGGCGCGCAGGCGCTGCTCAAGGACAACGACCCGGACATGCGTGAAATGGCCGTGGAAGAAGTCCGCGAAGCCAAGGAATTGCTGATCACGCTGGAATCCGACCTGCAACGCATGTTGCTGCCCAAGGACCCGAATGACGGGCGCAACGTGTTTCTCGAAATTCGCGCCGGTACCGGTGGCGACGAGGCGGCGATTTTCTCCGGCGATTTGTTCCGCATGTACTCGCGTTATGCCGAGCGCCGTGGCTGGCGTGTGGAGATCCTCTCGGAAAACGAAGGCGAACACGGTGGCTATAAAGAAGTCATCGCCCGCATTGAAGGTGACAACGTTTACGGCAAGCTGAAGTTCGAATCCGGCGCGCACCGCGTACAGCGTGTGCCCGCCACCGAATCCCAGGGCCGCATCCACACTTCGGCCTGCACCGTGGCGGTATTGCCGGAGCCGGACGAGCGGGAAGCCATCGAGATCAATCCGGCGGATTTGCGCGTCGACACTTTCCGCTCCTCCGGAGCCGGTGGTCAGCACGTCAACACCACCGACTCGGCGATCCGCATCACACACATACCGACCGGCACCGTCGTCGAGTGTCAGGAAGAGCGCTCCCAGCACAAGAACCGTGCCCGGGCGATGGCGTGGCTGTCAGCCAAGCTCAACGATCAGCAAACCGCAGCGGCGGCCAATGCCATTGCCAGCGAGCGTAAATTGCTCGTCGGTTCCGGCGACCGTTCCGAGCGGATTCGCACCTACAACTTTGCTCAGGGACGGGTCACCGACCATCGCGTCAACCTGACCCTGTACTCCCTTGATGAAATTCTCGCCGGTGGCGTTGACGCGGTGATCGAGCCTTTGCTGGCTGAATATCAGGCTGACCAACTCGCTGCGATAGGTGAATAAATGACCATCATTGCCAGCCTGTTGCGCGCCGCCGAACTGCCGGACTCACCCACCGCGCGTCTGGACGCCGAATTGCTCCTCGCGGCTGCGCTGGGCAAGTCGCGCAGTTTCCTGCACACCTGGCCCGAGCGCATCGTGCCGAGTGAGGCCGCGCTGACCTTTGCCGAATATCTGCAGCGTCGTCGTGGCGGCGAGCCTGTGGCCTACATTCTCGGCCAGCAAGGATTCTGGAAACTCGATCTGGAGGTCGCGCCGCACACGCTGATTCCCCGTCCGGACACGGAACTGCTGGTGGAAGCGGCGCTGGAATTGCTGCCAGCGACCCCGGCCAAAGTGCTCGACCTCGGCACCGGCAGCGGCGCGATTGCCCTGGCTCTGGCCAGTGAGCGTCCGGGCTGGCAAGTCACCGCCGTGGATCGCGTGCTGGAAGCGGTGGCATTGGCCGAGCGCAATCGCCAGCGCCTGCACTTGAACAACGCCACGGTGCTGAGCAGTCACTGGTTCAGCGCGCTGGAAAGCCAGCGTTTTGATCTGATCATCAGCAACCCGCCGTACATTGCCGCCGCCGATCCACACCTGGTCGAAGGCGATGTGCGCTTCGAACCGGCGAGTGCGCTGGTGGCGGGTGAGGATGGGCTCGACGATCTGCGCCTGATCGTTGCCCAGTCCCCGGATCATCTGAAGGCTGGCGGCTGGGTGATGCTCGAACACGGCTATGATCAAGCCGAGTCCGTGCGCGATCTGTTGAACACTCGCGGTTTCGAAGAAGTCCACAGCCGTACCGATCTGGGCGGCCATCAACGCATCAGTCTGGGACGCCTGCCGTGCTGAATGATCAGGAGTTGCTGCGCTACAGCCGGCAGATTCTGCTGCAACACATCGATATCGATGGGCAACTGAAGCTCAAGGACAGTCGCGTCCTGATCGTCGGCCTCGGTGGTCTCGGTGCGCCGGTTGCGTTGTATCTGGCAGCGGCGGGTGTCGGTGAACTGCATTTGGCGGATTTCGACACGGTCGACCTGACCAACCTGCAACGCCAGATCATTCACGACACCAACAGCGTCGGCATGAGCAAGGTCGACTCGGCGCTAAAGCGCTTGAGTGCGATCAATCCCGAGATTCAACTGGTACCGCATCGTCAGGCGCTCGACGAGGACTCTCTCGCCGCTGCCGTTGCGGCGGTGGATCTGGTACTCGACTGTTCGGATAATTTTTCCACGCGCGAAGCGGTCAACGCTGCGTGCGTGGCCGCGGCCAAACCCCTGGTCAGCGGCGCCGCCATTCGTCTTGAAGGGCAACTGTCGGTGTTCGACCCGCGTCGCGCCGAGAGCCCTTGCTATCACTGTTTGTACGGGCATGGCAGTGAAGCCGAACTGACCTGCAGCGAGGCTGGTGTGGTCGGGCCGCTGGTGGGGCTGGTCGGCAGCCTTCAGGCGCTTGAAGCGTTGAAAGTGTTGGTTGGCTTCGGTGAGCCGCTGGTGGGCCGCTTGCTGTTGATCGATGCCTTGGGTTCGCGTTTCCGCGAGTTGCGGGTCAAGCGTGATCCGGGATGTAGCGTCTGTGGGGCGCGCCATGCGTGAGACGCCGGTCGGCGTGTTCGATTCCGGTGTCGGCGGGTTGTCGGTGCTGGCGGAAATCCAGCGCTTGTTGCCCAATGAATCGCTGCTGTACTTCGCCGATTGCGGGCACATTCCGTATGGCGAGAAAACCCCGGAGTTCATCCGTCAGCGTTGCAGCGTGATGGCTGGTTTTTTCCGCGAGCAGGGTGCCAAGGCTTTGGTGGTCGCCTGCAATACCGCGACGGTAGCTGCCGCTGCCGATCTGCGCCGTGACTTTCCCGACTGGCCGATCGTTGGCATGGAGCCGGCGGTGAAGCCGGCGGCCGCTGCGACTCGCAGTGGTGTGGTCGGCGTATTGGCCACCACGGGCACATTGCAGAGCGCCAAGTTCGCCGCTTTACTCGACCGCTTTGCCACCGATGTGCGCGTGATCACTCAGCCGTGCCCGGGCCTGGTCGACCTGATCGAGAGCGGTGATCTGCACAGCGCCGAGTTGCGCCAGTTGCTGCAAAGCTATGTCGATCCGCTGCTGGCCAACGGTTGCGACACCATTATTCTGGGCTGCACCCACTATCCCTTCCTCAAACCGATGCTCAAGTCGATGATCCCCGAGACCATCAGCCTGATCGATACCGGCGCCGCCGTGGCGCGGCAACTTCAACGGCTTTTGGCCGAGCGTGATCTGCTCGCCCAAGGACCGAACCGATCGGTCAGATTCTGGACCAGCGGTGATCCCCAACACTTCAAAAACATCCTGCCAATGCTGGGGCAAGCAGTGGGTGAAGTACAAAACTTCAGTTTGTAAAAAAATTGTGAAATAACCGAAACATCGGCTGAACTTCTGTTTAAGCGCTAGCTTCTATAGCGATGAGTTACCTAGAAAACCAAACGATCGTTCCGGAAAAGGAAGTTTCAAAGTGAAGCGACTATTCTGCTTGGCCGCGATTGCGGCCGCGTTGATGGGGCAAAGTATTACTGCACAAGCTGCCGGCGTTGAATTCGCCGTGGGTGCTACCAGCGATTCGACCATGACCTATCGCCTGGGGATGAATTTCGACTGGGACAAGAGCTGGTTGCAGAGCGACGTTGGTCGCCTTACCGGTTACTGGAGCGGTGCTTACACCTACTGGGAAGGTGACAAGACCTCCAGCAACAACAGCCTGTCTTTCTCGCCGGTATTTGTTTACGAGTTTGCCGGCCAGTCGGTCAAGCCCTATATCGAGGCGGGGATCGGTGTGGCGGCGTTCTCCAATGCCAAATACGAATCGAACAATCTCGGCGGCTCCTTCCAGTTCGAAGACCGTCTCGGGTTTGGTCTGCGCTTCAATGGCGGGCATGAAGTCGGGATCCGCGCGACGCACTATTCCAACGCCGGTCTTGCCAGTGACAACGATGGGGTAGAAAGTTACTCGCTGCATTACACGATGCCGTTGTAAGAAAAATCAAAAGATCGCAGCCTGCGGCAGCTCCTACAGGGAAAAAACACAATCCCATGTAGTAGCTGCCTCAGGCTGCGATCTTTTCGCTTTTAATCAGCGGTAGGCCGTGGCGATACCCTGGCGTTCTTCGATGCATTCCGGTGCACCCATCTCGAACTCGCGGCAGATCAGCGGGCGCTTCTCGTAAATCGTGCACATCATCGTGTCGCGATCCAGCGCCGCACACCAGCCGTCGTCCAGACGCAGCATCACTTCGCCGCCCCATTCATCAGTATCGATAAAACGATCAGGCACGCCCGTGTCGGTGATCAGCATCACTTCGAGCTGGCAGCAGCATGCTGCGCACGTCGAACAGGTGACTGCCGGTTCGGTGATTTGCTGGTGGGGAATGGTTTTCATGGCCGGCAGTGTAAGGCAGAGCTCGCCGAGTGTGTGAAAGCTCTGACGGACGCTCAGTGACTCAAGCGTCTGGCCATGGTGTGCAGCAGTGGAAACAGCAGCGCCCAGAGCAGGCCGATGCCGATCAGTGTCGGTAACTCGCCGTAGGGGAATTGCACCCCGGCCAGGCGCCCGCCACCGTAGTAAGACATTGCACCACCGACCGCGCCGAGCCCGCTGGCCAGCCACCATGGGCTGGCAGTCCACTCAAGGCAATGACGCAAGGTCGTGGCGAGCAAGGCCCACAGCAACATCAGCCACAGCGGAATCAACGGTGACTGATCCTGAAAATCGAACACGCCGAGGGCGCGCAAGACGCTGTCCACCGCCGTGCCGACGATTACCACACTGAGCACCAAACGGCCTTCAGCCGCCCAACTGCTGATCCAGCGCAGATGAATCACCAGCACCGCCAATGCCAGCAGCAACCACAGGCTGTTGCCGCCGAGCACACAGACCAGCCAACCGAGCTGGAACAGCACGGCATTGGCGATCCGCTCAAGCATCGAAGCGGCCGAGCAGCGGCGCGGGCATGGCGGCCGGTTTGGCCAGCAACAACTGCGCGGTGCCGATGGTGCGTTCGAGGAATCCGCCCTCGCAGTAGCACAAGTAAAACTCCCACAGTCTGAGGAAGTAATCGTCGTAGCCCAACTCGCTCAAGCGACTGTGGGCGCGACGAAAGTTCTCGTGCCACAGGCGCAGGGTTTTTGCGTAGTGCAGACCGAAGTCCTCCATGTGCAGCAGGTTCATGTCGGTGTCGCGGCTGACCACTTCGAGCATCTTCTGCACAGACGGCAAGGCGCCGCCAGGGAAGATGTAGCGCTGGATAAAGTCGACCCCGCGTTTGGCCTGCTCGTAGCGCTGTTCGCGGATGGTGATTGCTTGAATCAGCATCAGACCGTTGCTCTTGAGCAGGTGCGCGCATTGTTTGAAATAAGTCGGCAGGAAGCGATGACCGACCGCTTCGATCATCTCGATCGAGACCAGTTTGTCGTACTCGCCGGTGAGGTCGCGGTAGTCCTTGAGCAACAAGGTGACTTGATCATGCAGGCCCAGCTGTTCGATGCGCTGAGCGGTAAAGGCGTACTGCTCTTTCGACAACGTGGTGGTGGTTACCCGGCAGCCGTAGTTCTGCGCCGCGTAGAGGGCCATGCTGCCCCAGCCGGTGCCGATTTCCAGCAGGTGATCCTCGGGTTTGAGTGCGAGCTTCTGGCAGATGCGCTCCAGTTTGTTCAGTTGCGCCTGTTCCAGACTGTCTTCGGGAGTGAGGAATTGCGCCGCCGAATACATCATGGTCGGGTCGAGAAACTGTTCGAACAGATCGTTGCCCAGATCGTAGTGAGCGGCGATGTTCTTCTGCGAGCCTTTGCGCGTATTGCGATTGAGCCAGTGCAAGCCCTGCACCAACGGTCGCCCGAGGCGGGCCAGACCGCCCTCCATCGCATCGAGTACTTCAAGGTTGCTGACGAACACCCGCACCACTGCCGTCAGATCGGGCGAACTCCAGTAGCCGTGGATAAATGCCTCGCCAGCGCCAATCGAACCGTTGCTGGCGACCATGCCCCAGACCGCCTGATCCTGGACATGAATTTCCCCGAGTAATGTGCTGCCAGGGGTGCCGAACAGCAGACGTTCGCCATCCTCGATAACCACCAGTTGCCCGTGTTTGAGCTGACCCAGCAGGCGCAAAACGCCACGGCGCAGGAGCGAGCCGGTCAGGCCGTTGGTACTGAACAGATTGGCTTTGGCCGAGACGCTAGAGGATTTCATGGCGGCGCTCCTTGGGAAGCACGGTGGCGGTTTGAAAGCTGCCGTCAGCAGCCTTGTGAGTGAAGATCGGTGCACGCTTGAGCAACAGGCGCAGTGCCTGCCAGTAAATCGCCAAGGCTGTTTTTGCCGTCATCCATGGAAAACGACGCAAATAGCGATGCAAGTTAGGGCGGTCGAGTGTTTCGCGTTTCAGGCTGAGGGTGGCGTCGAACAATTTGTGTTCGCCCTGCCAGTCCGCCATGTGAACGCCGAGGCTTTGCGCGGCGGGGCTGAAACTCATGCGGTATTCCAGATCGGGCGGCAGAAAAGGCGAAACGTGAAAGGCTTTGGCCACGGCGAAATGTTGATGGAAGTCGTGCAGATCCACCCGTGGGCTGGCGGGCAGTACGTAGTGATAACGCTCGCGCCACGGGGTGTTGGTGACTTCGCAAAGAATGGCCGCAAGTTGCCCGTCAGGTTCATGGCAATAAAAAAAACTCACCGGGTTGAACGAAAGGCCCCAACTGCGAGGCTGGGTCAGCAGGCAGATCGAACCCTGTGGCTCATACCCGATGGCCTCAGCGACCCGCTGGCGCACAGCATCGATCAGGCGAACGCCACGACCGGTGAAGGTTTTCAGGTAGTCCGTCTCGCGGAAGGAGAACGGCGCAAATCGACTGCGTCCCGCCAGTGGCGATAAACCCAGCACCGCGTCCTGCTCGGCCAGATCCAGATACAGCAGACCAATCCGGTAACGAAACTCATGCCGGCGCGGCGCAAAGCGGCGGTGGCCGATCCAGCCGCTGTACAGGGCGCTGTTCATAAGGTTTCCCCGAACGCGGCGGCCACGCGCAAGCCGCTGACCACACCATCCTCATGAAAACCGTTGGCCCAGTAGGCACCGCAGTAATGGGTGTTCTGCGCGCCGTCCAGTTCGGCCCAGCGGTTCTGCGCGGCTACCGCTGTGAGGCTGAACTGCGGGTGGGCGTAGGTGTATTTGGCGAGTACCTTGAACGGACTGATGCCGGCACTCTGGTTGAGGCTGACGCAGAACGTGGTGTCGCTCTCAATCCCTTGCAGGATGTTCATGTCGTAAGTGACGGCCGCGTGGGTATGGCCGGCACCGGTCAAGCGATAATTCCAGCTCGCCCATGCGAGTTTGCGTGTCGGCAGTAGACGCGTATCGGTGTGCAGCACGACTTCGTTGTCGGCGTAGGGCAGGGCGCCGAGAATCGCCCGTTCGGCGTCGCTCGGGGTCGCCAGCAGTTGCAAGGCCTGATCGCTGTGGCAGGCGAACACCACTTTGTCGAAATGCTCGATGCCCGCCGGGCTGTGGATAATCACGCCGTGTTCGTCGCGATCGACTCGGCTCACCGGGCAGTTCAGGCGGATCCTGTCTTTGAACGATGCGGTCAGCGGCGCGATGTAGGCGCTGGAACCCCCGTCGATCACCCGCCATTGCGGGCGGTCACTGACTGACAGCAGGCCATGATTCTTGAAGAACCGCACAAAGAATTGCAGCGGAAAATTGAGCATCTCGGCCATCGGCATCGACCAGATTGCCGCGCCCATCGGCACGATGTAGTGCAGGATGAAGCGCTCGCCATAACCGCCGGCCTTGAGGTAATCATCCAGGGTCATGTCGGCCGCGATGCGCTGTTCGGCAAGGTCGCGCTGGGCTTCTTTGTTAAAGCGCAGGATGTCGCGCAGCATGCCCCAAAACCCCGGCGACAACAGATTGCGCCGCTGGGCGAACAGGCTGTTGAGGTTGTTGCCGTTGTATTCCAGACCGCTATCCGGATCGGTCACCGAAAAGCTCATTTCAGTAGGGCTGGATGTCACACCGAGCTGATCGAGCAAGCGGATGAAGTTGGGGTAGGTCCAGTCGTTGAACACGATGAAACCGGTGTCGACCGCGTACTGACGTTCGTCGACCGTCACCTGCACCGTGTGCGTATGACCGCCGACCCAGTCGCCGGCCTCGAACACGGTGACGTCATGGCGACGATTGAGCAGGTAGGCGCAGGTCAGGCCCGCGATCCCGCTGCCGACGATAGCTATCTTCATACTGGATCTCGCAGCGGTGGTGATTTGCGCACCATGCGTTTGCCGATTGCCAGTTGCAGGCGGGCAGGCAGTTTCGACAAGGGCCACAGCGCCGCCATGAACAGCGCCGGGAAGGCGATCTCCAATGGTCGATCATTGAGTTTGGCGAAGATGTGCCGCGCGGCTTTATCCACAGGCCAACTGAGCGGCATCGGAAAATCGTTTTTCGCGGTCAGCGGAGTTTCGACGAAACCCGGACTGACCACGGTGACTTCAATGCCCTCATCCGCCAGATCAATGCGCAACGATTCGAACAGATAACGCAGCCCTGCTTTGGACGCGCCGTAGGCTTCGGCCCTTGGCAGCGGCATGTAAGTCACCGAACTCGCCACTCCGACCAGATGCGGCGCGATGCCTTTGCGCAGCAAGGGCAGGGCGGCTTCGATGCAGTAAGCGCTGGCGAGCAGATTGGTGCGCACCACGTGCTCGACGATGGAGGCATCGAACTGCCGGGCGTCGACATATTCACAGGTGCCAGCATTGAGGATCACCGTGTCCACTGAGCCCCAGGCCTCGTTAATCTGTTCGCCGATTTCCCGGACCGTCTGGCTGTTGGTCAGGTCTCCGGGCACTACCAGCACTTGTCCCGGGTAGCGTTGTGACAAGACCTTGAGTGGGGCGAGCTGGCGTGAGCTGACCGCCAGATGCGCGCCGGTTTTCAGTATCTCTTCAGCCAAGGCCGCACCGATGCCACTGCTGGCACCCGTCAGCCAATAACGCCGTGGAGGTGTACGACTCATCCCATTCTCCTTTTCAGCCAGGCGATCACCCGGCCCAATACTGGCAAGTGTTCATAGAGCAACGCCCCGGCATCGAAATAATCCCGATGGCGATAAACCTTGTCGCGCCAAAGCAGGTGCGAGCAACCGCTCACCCGGATCACCCGACCCCCGGCCAGGCGTGGATGGCGATAGCTCATGACCCAGCGCAGGTAGCCTTCACCGTCGCTGATCTGGTCGAACCCGTGGAAGTCGAAGCGCAGCTCGCTGACGTTGGCGTACAGCTCACTGAAGTAGTCACGCAATTGCGCCAACCCCTGTACCTCGTGCAGCGGGTCGGTGAAGTGAACGTCATCGCTGTACAGCTCGCCCAAACGGTGCAGGTTGTCTGAATTCAATTCGGCAAACTGGTGGGCGAAGCGGCGCAGGAATTCACTCATGATCGCCTCCGGCCGGTTGGCGGGCGGGCAGATTTTTGAACGCGGTCAGCGCCCGCTCCCGCGAGGCACTCAGATTGACGATTGGCGTTGGGTAATCCGCCACACCGAACAAGCCGCCGGCACTGGCCGGGTTATGCACAGTTTTTTTGTCGAGGCCGGCCAGTTCCGGCAGCCAGTGCTTGATGAACAAGCCTTCGCTGTCGAATTTTTCCGACTGGCTCAGTGGATTGAAAATGCGGAAATACGGTGCCGAATCGGTGCCCGTCGACGAGCTCCATTGCCAGCCACCGTTGTTCGCGGCCAGATCTCCATCAATCAAATGCCGCATGAAAAAGCGTTCGCCTTCGCGCCAGTCGATCAGCAGGTTCTTGGTCAGGAACATCGCCACGACCATGCGCAGGCGATTGTGCATCCAGCCGGTTTCGAGCAATTGGCGCATGGCGGCATCGATGATCGGCAGGCCGGTGCGCGCCTCTTGCCATGCGGCGAGGTCCTCCGGTGCGTTGCGCCAGGCCAGTGCTTCGGTTTCCGGACGGAACGCGCGGTGGCGCGAGACCCGTGGATAACCCACCAGAATGTGTTTGTAGAACTCGCGCCACAGCAACTCGTTGATCCAGGTGACGGCACCGACTTTGCCGCTTTCGAACTCGCCCTGATTGCTTTGCAGGGCGGCGTGCAGGCATTGGCGCGGCGAGATCACACCGGCGGCCAAGTACGCCGACAGCTGACTGGTGCCGGGCTTGGCCGGGAAGTCGCGCTCGCTTTTGTAGTAATCGATTTGGGCGTCGGCGAAGGTGTCGAGACGCCGACGGGCCTCTTGTTCGCCGGCAGGCCACAGGTCACGCAGTGACTCGCTCGGTGTGGCGAAGCCTTTGACGGACGCAGGAATCGGATCACTGTCGATGTTCAATGGCGACTGTTTGCCGGGGGCTTTTACCAGCGCCGGCATCGCGCGATGCAGGCGCTCGTAACAGACCTTGCGAAACTGGCTGAATACCTGAAAGTAGGTTCCGGTCTTGGTCAACACGGTGCCGGGCTTGAACAGCAATTGATCGAGGTAACTGCGAAAGTCGATGCCTTCGGCCTGCAATGCCTCGCCCACGGCTGCGTCACGGCGGCTTTCGTGGATGCCATATTCCTCGTTGACGTGCACCGTTTCGATGTCCAATTGCCGACAGAGTTGGAGCAGTTCCGCCGGCGCCTGATCCCAGTGCGCCGCCGTGCGAATCAACAACGGAATGTTCAGGGCGCCGAGACTTTTACTCAGCTCATTCAGATTGCGCAGCCAGAAGTCGACCTTGCATGGCGCGTCGTCATGTTCTTGCCACTGTTGCGGGCTCAACAGATACACGGCGACCGTCGGACCGCGCGCTGCGGCGGCCGCGAGGGCAGTGTTGTCGTGTTGGCGCAAGTCGCTGCGCAGCCAGATCAATTGCATGTCGGTATTCGCCGCGCTCATTAAATCAGCCCTTGCTGAACGAGGATCTGGTGCGCCGAAAGCGCATCTTCAGCCAGGTACAAGTCAGCCGTTTCTGAGGTTTTTACGGACAACTCGGCGTGGTGGATGCATACCGTTGGTCCGACAATGATTTTCGTGCAACTCACGCCGGCCAACAGTTTCGGCAACTGCGCAAGCTGCATGGCTTTGCTGGAATACAGCAGTACGCCACGGGCTTGTAGATGTTCAACCGTCAGTGCCAGCTCCCCGGCCGGTAACGGCCAGTCAAACACTTGCACAGGGCAATCGGCGCTGCTGATCAGCCACGCACATAGCCACAGATGAGGTTCCAGTGGCAGGTCGGAGTGGTTGATCAGCAGCAGGGGCGCAGCGTGCAGTTGATGATTGTTATGGTAGATGCGTGCGCCAAATTTGCTGCGTAGCCACGAATAAAAGAACACGCGTTCCATCTGCGCGCCGAACTGGCCCTGCCAGCGCTGTTCCAGTTCTTCCAGCAGCGGCATCAACAATTGCTCGCACAATGTGCGCGGCGGGTAGAGCGCCATCGCTTGATTGACGCTGTCGTCGACGGTGCGCTCATCGAGTTGCGTAACGGCTGCCAGCAGGGTCTGGCGCAACCGTTGCCAGTCGTTTTCCACCGGTTCGCTGAATGCCTGCGGCGTGTCGAGCAGCGGCTTGACCAGGCTGACCGCAACGCCGCGGTTGAGCCAGGTGAGGATGGTCAGAATGCGTTGTACGTGCTCGGCCGAATACAGCCGATGCCCCTTCGGTGTGCGTTGCGGGATGACCAGTCCATAACGACGCTCCCACGCACGCAGCGTGATCGCATTGACGCCGGTCTGGCGCGCCACTTCGCGGATCGGCAGCCAGCCTTCGTCGAGGGCTTTCTTGAAGTCGGCGCCGAGGTCTTCCTGGGCGCTTGAATCGGGTTTTTCGTTCATTAGATAGCGTTTCGCAAGCTGAGATTTTCCGGATGCGGTTGCAGGTAAACCTGCTGCGCAATATAGGGATCCGGATGTTGGCGAAAGTGATGTTTGAGCAGTGTCAGCGGTACCACCAGCGGTACGATGCCGTGGCGGTACTGGCCGATCACGTGCTGCATTTCCTGTTTGTCTTCGGCAGTGATGACCTGCTTCAGGTAACCGCTGATGTGCTGCAGGACGTTGCTGTGGGTGCGCCGGGTCGCGCACTTTTTCAACGCAGCCATCAGCTCGCTGAAATAGCGAGGCCCCAGTTCCGCCGGGTCGCTGTGGCCCATGTTGCCGAGCATGTTGCCCAGCGTTTTGTATTGCACCGGGTTATGGGCCATCAGCAGGTATTTGTAGCGCGAGTGGAATTCTGTGAGAACGCGGCGACTCAAGCCTTGGGCAAGCACCTGCTGCCATTCGCGGTAGGCGAGCACGCGGGTGATGAAGTTTTCCCGCAGCACCGGGTCGTTCAAGCGTCCGGCTTCTTCCACCGGCAAGTCCGGGTGCTGCGCGCAGAAGGCCTGCGCGTAGATGCCGCGACCGCCGCCGTTCACCGGAGCGCCGTTGGCGTGATAGACCTTGACCCGTTCCAGCCCGCAAGACGGCGATTGCTGCATGAAGATATAGCCGCAGAGGTCACCGAGTTCAGCGGCCATTTTCTCGCCGTACTCAGCCAGTGGCGTGGTGACGTTGATCGCCGGGTTGACGGTGCCGACGGCCTCCGGGCTTTCAGGATTGCCTATCAGGCGAATCGGTTCGCGGGGAATACCCAGGCCGATGGCGACTTCCGGGCATACCGGAACGAATTCGAAGTGTTCAGCCAGTGTGCGGCTGCACAGTCGCGATTCTTTGTGTCCACCGTTGTAGCGCACCTCGGCGCCCAGCAGGCAGGCGCTGATGGCTATCTTGGGTTTGAGCTGGGACGCTTCGGACATGGGCACCTCGAATCTATACCTGTACAGAGAGCTATCTCTGTACAACATTTCTCTCAGCATAGATTCATGGGTGTACAAGTCAAATCATTTGTATAAGTTTTTGGATTAATTGCGGTCCCTGTGGGGGGCGCCTGCTCGCGATCGCGGTCCGACATTCAACATTTGTGATGACTGACACACTGCCATTACGAGCAGGCTCACGGCTACAGGATCTCTATTGCCAACCCAATACCCAGTGTTCGCTGTTCTTGAGGCGTTGCCAATCGAACCGCTCGGCGCGTTTGGTCAGTACTGCTTGCAACTCAACCTCCAGCACCGTGCCTTCCTCATCGCGGATCAGCTCGGTAACCAGAAAATGCTTTTCACGGTTTTGCGGGTGGGCTGCTGTCCATTTCGACAGCAGCAGTTTTTGCGGATTGATGCGATTCATTGCAGGTGTTCGTGCAGACGGCGCGCGGCTTCCTGGCCGCTTAGCCAGGCGCCTTCGACGCGCCCGGACAGGCACCAGTCGCCACAGGCGTACAAACCCAGATCGGCATCGGCCAGGGTGCCCCATTCGTGGCCTGTTGCCGGGCGGGCATAGAGCCAGCGGTGAGCGAGGCTGAAGGTCGGGGCGGGCATGGCGCTGTGCAGCAGCTCAGCAAAGGCACCGTGCAGTTGCTCGATCACGGCCTCCTTTGGCAGATCGATGTGCTGCCTGCTCCAAGCGCTGGTGGCATGCAGCACCCAAGTGTCGAGGGTGTTGTCGCGTCCGGGTTTGCTGCGGTTGCGCGCCAGCCAGTCGAGGGCGCTGTCTTGCACGAAGCAGCCTTCGATGGGCGTATCCAGCGGCGTGTCGAAGGCGAGGGCAACCGCCCAGGTCGGTTCCATTTTCACCCCGGCAGCGGCACCGGCAAGTTTCGGCGCGGCGGCCAGCAAGGCGGTGGCCTGAGGCGCTGGCGTGGCAATCACCACATGGCTGAAAGGGCCGTGGGTGAAGCCTTCGGCGTCTTGCAGATGCCAGTGTTCTTCGCCGCGAAAGACCTCGGTGATCCGGCAGGCGAAGTGGACTTCCATGCCGTCGAGCAAGCCGCGCGTGATCGCGCTCATGCGCGGCGCGCCGACCCAGCGGGTCTGCTCGTCCGGCGACAGATTCAGTTGTCCACCCTGGAAGGTGTAGAGCTGCGGCGTCCACTCGGCGACCCAGCCCTGACTTTGCCAGCGCTGAACCTCGGTGACGAAGCGGCGGTCGCGCGCGGTGAAATATTGCGCGCCCATGTCCAGCGAACCGGCGTCGCTGCGTTTGCTCGACATGCGTCCACCGCTGCCGCGACTTTTATCGAACAATTGAACGGTGTGCCCGGTCTCTGTCAGAGCCTGGGCTGCCGAGAGTCCGGCGATGCCGGTGCCGATGATTGCGATAGGTACAGTCATAGGGGCCTCGTTTACCTTTCTGTACAGACTACGCCGTTGATGAAACCTGTACAATTTTGTTTTTTGGTATAACTTCTAGCGTTCTCGTTCTGACAGCTTGGCCTATGGTTAAACAATAGAGCCTGCCCGTTCGAAAAGATCCCTGCTTTTAAAAATAGACTAGGGATCAGGGTAAAACGCCACGCGAGGAAGATGTCATGCACATATTGCTGACCGGCGGTACTGGGTTGATAGGACGACAGCTCTGCCAGCATTGGGCGGAGCAGGGCCATCGCCTGACGGTGTGGAGTCGACGTCCCGAAAAAGTCGCGAAAATCTGTGGTGCACAGGTGCGTGGTATTGCGCATCTGGAAGACCTCGGCGATGAACCCGTAGACGCCATCGTCAATCTTGCGGGCGCGCCGATTGCCGACCGGCTGTGGACGCATCGACGCAAGGCGTTGCTGTGGAGCAGCCGGATCAAGCTCACTGAAACCCTTTTGGCGTGGCTCGAAACCCGAGCGCAGCAGCCGTCGTTGTTGATCTCGGGATCGGCCATCGGCTGGTACGGCGACGGTGGCGAGCGCGAACTGACTGAAGACTCGCCGCCAGTGATCGACGATTTCGCCAGCCAGTTGTGCATCGCCTGGGAGGAAACCGCCCTGCGCGCAGAGTCGCTGGGCATCCGCGTGGTACTGGTGCGAACCGGTCTGGTGCTGTCGGCCGAGGGCGGCTTTTTGTCGCGCTTGCTGCTGCCGTTCAAGCTCGGGCTGGGCGGGCCTTTGGGCAATGGTCGGCAGTGGATGCCGTGGGTTCATATCGACGATCAAATCGCCCTGATTGATTTTCTTCTGCACCGCGATCAGGCGAGCGGTCCTTATAATGCGTGCGCGCCGAAACCTGTGCGCAATCGTGAATTTGCCAAGACGCTGGGCAGCGTGTTGCACCGCCCTGCGTTTATGCCGATGCCCGCCCTTGCGCTGAAGGTGGGGCTCGGCGAGATGTCTTTGTTGTTGCTGGGCGGCCAACGGGCCACGCCGGCACGCTTGCTGGAAGCGGGTTTCACTTTCCAGTTCACGGATTTACGCGCGGCTCTGGATGATCTCTCCAGCCGCCTCTGAAATAGGACGTTGCATGACCGATCACGCCTTGCTTCTGGTCAACCTGGGCTCTCCGGCCTCCACCTCGGTGGCCGATGTGCGCAGTTACCTCAATCAATTTCTGATGGACCCGTACGTGATCGACCTGCCGTGGCCGGTGCGGCGTTTGCTGGTTTCGCTGATTCTGATCAAGCGGCCCGAGCAGTCGGCCCACGCCTATGCCTCTATCTGGTGGGACGAAGGTTCGCCGCTGGTGGTACTCAGCCGTCGTCTGCAAGCGCAGATGAAAGCGCAGTGGAAGCAAGGCCCGGTCGATCTGGCGATGCGCTACGGCGAGCCTTCAATTGAAACGTGCCTGACAAGGCTGGTAGCTGCGGGACACAGGCGCATCACGCTGGCACCGCTTTATCCACAGTTCGCCGACAGCACCACCACCACGGTGATTGAAGAGGCCAGACGTGTCATTCGCGCGAAGAATCTCGATGTGCAGTTGTCGATCCTGCAACCGTTCTACGATCAGCCGGAATACCTCGACGCTTTGGTTGCCAGTGCCAAGCCGCATTTGCAGCAGGATTACGATCACTTGCTGCTGAGCTTCCATGGCCTGCCGGAACGGCACCTGACCAAGCTCGACCCGACCGGCAATCACTGTTTCAAAAATGAAGACTGCTGCAAGAATGCGTCGCCTGCGGTATTGGCAACCTGTTATCGCGCGCAATGTTTGCGCACGGCTGCCCTGTTCGCTGAGCGTATGGGTTTACCGGAGGGGAAATGGTCTGTCTCTTTTCAGTCGCGATTGGGCCGGGCGAAGTGGATCGAGCCCTACACCGAAGCGCGGCTGGATGAGCTGGCGAAAAGCGGCGTGAAGAAGATTCTGGTGATGTGCCCGGCGTTTGTTGCCGACTGCATCGAGACACTGGAAGAGATTGGCGATCGCGGCCAGGAGCAGTTCCGCGAGGCGGGGGGAGAGGAGTTGGTGCTGGTGCCTTGCCTCAATGACGATCCGCAATGGGCGAAGGCGTTGGCTACCCTCTGCGAAAGAGCGCCTTTGGCCCTCTAAAAGCATCGCGGGCAAGCCCGCTCCTACAAGGTCCAACGCAATACCTGTAGGAGTGAGCCTGCTCGCGATAGCAATGTGTCAGGCACCAAAGATCTAAACGTTTAGATCAGCGGCTCATCCGCCTTCTTGTTCTTCCAGCCATCATTGCCCGGCAGAATCAGGTTCAGCGCAATCGCCACCACCGCGCACAGCGCGATGCCTTTGAGACCGAAGTCATCCGGGCCAGTGCCGGTGCCGACCAGCACACCACCAATCCCGAATACCAGCGTCACCGAAACGATCACCAGATTGCGTGCTTCGCCCAGATCAATCTTGTGGCGGATCAGGGTGTTCATCCCCACCGCCGCGATCGAGCCGAACAACAGGCACAGAATCCCGCCCATCACCGGCACCGGAATGCTTTGCAGCAGGGCGCCGAACTTGCCGATGAACGCCAGGCTGATGGCGAATATCGCCGCCCAGGTCATGATTTTCGGGTTGTAGTTCTTGGTCAACATCACGGCGCCAGTCACTTCGGCGTAAGTGGTGTTTGGCGGGCCGCCGAACAGGCCGGCAGCGGTGGTGGCAATGCCGTCACCGAGCAGGGTGCGATGCAGGCCCGGCTTCTTCAGATAGTCGCGACCGGTCACGCTACCCACCGCAATCACACCGCCGATGTGTTCAATGGCCGGTGCCAGCGCCACCGGAACGATGAACAGAATCGCCTGCCAGTTGAATTCCGGTGCGGTGAAGTGCGGAATCGCAAACCATGGAGCGGCGGCAATCTTCGCGGTATCGACCACGCCGAAATAGAAGGCCATGGCGAAACCGACCAGTACGCCGGAAATGATCGGCACCAGACGGAAGATGCCTTTGCCGAACACCGCCACGATCAACGTGGTCAGCAGCGCCGGCATCGAGATCATCATCGCGGTCTGGTAGTGGATCAGTTCGGAACCGTCACCCGCCTTGCCCATTGCCATGTTCGCGGCAATCGGCGCCATGGCCAGGCCGATGGAAATGATCACCGGACCAATCACCACCGGCGGCAGCAGGCGGTCGATAAAGCCTGTGCCTTTGATCTTCACCGCAAGGCCCAGGAAGGTGTAGACGAAACCGGCCGCCATCACGCCACCCATGGTCGCGGCGAGGCCAAACTGGCCCTTGGCGAGAATGATCGGGGTGATGAAAGCGAAGCTCGACGCGAGGAACACCGGGACCTGACGGCCGGTGACGATCTGGAACAGAATCGTCCCAAGACCTGCGGTAAACAGTGCCACGTTCGGGTCAAGGCCCGTGATCAGCGGCATCAGCACCAGGGCGCCGAAAGCCACGAACAGCATCTGGGCGCCGGACAGCACCGTGCGCCAGAGCGGATCGTTGAACTCTTGCTGCATGGTCACGCGTCCTTCTGCTTGGTGCCGAAGATCTTGTCACCGGCATCGCCCAGCCCTGGGATGATGTAGCCGTGTTCGTTCAAACGTTCATCGATGGAAGCGGTGTAGATGGTCACGTCCGGGTGAGCCTTTTCTACGGCGGCAATGCCTTCCGGCGCGGCAACCAGCACCATCGCGCGGATATCTCTGCAGCCAGCCTTCTTCAGCAGGTCGATGGTTGCAACCATGGAGCTGCCGGTAGCGAGCATCGGGTCGATGATCATGGCCAGGCGTTCATTGATTTCCGGAACCAGTTTTTCCAGATAGGTGTGCGCTTGCAGGGTTTCTTCGTTGCGGGCAACGCCCACAGCGCTGACCTTGGCACCCGGGATCAGGCTCAGCACGCCTTCGAGCATGCCGATGCCGGCGCGCAGGATCGGCACGACGGTGATCTTCTTGCCGGCGATTTTCTCGACCGACACGGTGCCGCACCAACCTGCGATATCGTAGGATTCGAGCGGCAAATCTTTTGTAGCTTCATAGGTCAACAGTGCGCCGACTTCCTGAGCGAGCTCGCGGAAATTCTTGGTGCTGATGTCAGCGCGGCGCATCAGGCCGAGTTTATGACGGATCAGCGGATGGCGGATCTCGAGGATGGGCATGGGAAAGGCTCCGGCGGCGGGCAAAAAAACCGGCCTAGATTAATCTATCCGAGGGTGATGTCCTATAGGACATTGAGTACGTTAGTCCATAAAGGCTTGATCTGGCCTCGCTTGATGCGTACCTTTGCCCGCTTTTCCTGAATCCGCCACCCCCTGGAGAGCGCCATGTCCGCTGATCTCGAGCATATCCGTCAAATCATGCGAGAGGCTGACTGCCTGTACACCGAGTCTGAAGTCGAGGCGGCCATCGCCCGCGTCGGTGCACAAATCAACGAGCAACTGGCTGACAGCAACCCGGTGGTGTTCTGCGTCATGAATGGCGGCCTGATCTTCTCCGGTAAACTGCTGACCCATCTGCAATTCCCGCTGGAAGCGTCTTACCTGCACGCGACCCGTTATCGCAATGAAACCAGCGGCGGCGATCTGTTCTGGAAAGCCAAACCGGAAGTGTCGTTCATCGACCGCGACGTGCTGATCATCGACGACATCCTCGACGAAGGTCACACCCTGGGCGCGATCATCGACTTCTGCAAACACGCCGGTGCGCGCAAAGTGCACACCGCCGTGCTGATCGACAAGGATCACGACCGCAAGGCGCGTCCTGACCTGAAAGCCGATTTCGTCGGCCTGCCATGCATTGACCGTTACATCTTCGGTTACGGCATGGACTACAAAGGCTACTGGCGTAACGCCAACGGGATCTTCGCCGTTAAAGGCATGTAAGCAAGATCAAAAGATCGCAGCCTTCGGCAGCTCCTACATGGGATTGATGTAAACCTGTAGGAGCTGCGGAACGCTGCGATCTTTTGCTTTTAATCCCATGCTAGAGTGCTCGGCCCGTCCCCGGAGCCAGCCATGAGCCTCTTGATCCGCAGCTTTGCCGCCCTCTTGCTGATCCTCAGCCTGCCTCTGTCCGCCGCGCCGATGCACAGTCAATTCCTGCCGCCGGACGATCTGACCCTGCGCGATGCCGAGCCGGAACATCAGCAACTGCTGCAAGTCACCGACTATTCGGTGGTCGTCGGTGCGCAACGCCAATCCAATCAGCAGCCGATTCCGGTCACCTCGTCGCTGATGATCCGTCTCAAGGGCAAGCCCCTGAACAAAGGCGCGACGATCAATCAGGTGCTGGTCAGTTTTGATGGCGAAAGCAAAAGCCTGAAAAAACCGGTTTATGACGACAAAAGTAAAACCCTGACGCTGTTTTACCCGCTGGCCCAATACCGCGTGGTGATCGATCTGCTGCGTAACGACACCGTCTATGTGCAGTTCCTCAGTTACGCCAACGGCCATATCTGGGGCGATTTGCACACCGGCAGCGTGCGCGCGCGTTGAGCCCGGCGGCGGGGCAGGGGTAAACTGCCCGCCCGTGAAATGTCTGCGAGCTGGAGTCGGCAATGCGTAAAGATAAGAAACAAGTGATTGGTGACGAGATCGGCGATGAGCAGATCAAGCTGTTCCTCGATTTTGAACCGGTCGACGCCACCTCGCCGTCGCTGCACAAACTGATCAAGGCCTATCGTGGCCTGCGCATCGATGACTTCGAGCGGTTCTTGACGTTCTTCGTTGCCGCCGGTTATGACGTGGACGGCAAGGATGAGCAGGGCAAAACCTTCGTTGACCTGATCGCGGATCAGCGCAACGCCCCGGAATACATCGAGCTGATAGCAAAAGCCCGCGGCTAAGGTCAAACGACAAGATCAAAAGATCGCAGCCTTCGGCAGCTCCTACAGGGTGTAAATTACTCCCATGTAGGAGCTGCCGCAGGCTGCGATCTTTTGCTTCTGACAGACATAAAAAACGCCCCGATCGGGGCGTTTTTTTATGCGGCAAGATCAAGCGTAGCTTGGGGTCTCGCTGCTTTCTTCAACCAGTTCCAGTGCGATGTTGTTCTGCGTGTTGATCTTGCGATACAGCGCAGCATCGGTTTCCAGTACTTTTTCACGGGCCGGGAAGATTTCGGCCAGTTTGCCAGCCCACTCACCCTTGGCCTTGCCCGGGAAGCACTTCTCGATCAGTTCCAGCATGATCGAAACGGTTACCGAGGCACCTGGGGATGCGCCGAGCAGAGCAGCGAGGGAACCGTCCTTCGCAGCCACCAGTTCGGTACCGAATTGCAGGATGCCGCCCTTTTTCGGGTCTTTCTTGATGATCTGCACCCGTTGGCCGGCCACTTCCAGGCGCCAGTCTTCGGCTTTCGCTTCAGGGTAGAAACGGCGCAGGGATTCCAGACGCTGCTCCATCGACTGCATCACTTCGCTAACCAGGTATTTGGTCAGGTCCATGTTGTTTTTCGCCACCGCCAGCATCGGGCCGATGTTGCCGGCGCGAACCGACATCGGCAGATCCATGAAGGAGCCGTGCTTGAGGAACTTGGTGGTGAAACCGGCGTATGGCCCGAACAGCAGGGATTTCTTGCCATCGACCACGCGGGTGTCCAGGTGCGGCACCGACATCGGCGGCGAACCCACTGCAGCCTGGCTGTAAACCTTGGCCTGGTGGTGTTTGACCACTTCCGGGTTGTCGCAACGCAGCCACTGGCCGCTGATCGGGAAGCCGCCGAAGCCTTTGCTTTCTTCGATTCCAGAGGCTTGCAGCAACGGCAGTGCCGCGCCACCGGCACCGAGGAAGACGAATTTGGCGTCGACTTCACGGCTGCTGCCGCTGTTGACGTCCTTGATGCTGACGGTCCAGCCGTTGCCGTTACGCTTGAGGCCGGTCACGCGCTTGCAGTATTTGACCTGGGCGTCGGGTGCGCTGGTCAGGTGCTTGAGCAACTGATTGGTCAGGGCGCCGAAGTTGACGTCGGTGCCGTTCATCACGCGGGTTGCGGCGAGGACTTCGTCCGGCGAGCGGCCCGGCATCATCAGCGGCATCCACTCGGCCATCTTGCCTTTATCTTCGGTGTATTCCATGTCGGAGAAAGCGTGGTGCTTGCTCAACACGTCGAATCGTTCCTTGAGGAACGACACGCCTTTGTCGCCCTGCACGAAACTCAGGTGCGGCACCGGGCTGATGAAGGACTTGCACGAGCCGAAGGTGCCTTTCTTGGTCAGGTACGACCAGAACTGCTTGGACACTTCGAACTGGGTGTTGATGTGCACGGCTTTCTTGATGTCGACGCTGCCATCGGCAGCCTGTGGCGTGTAGTTCAGCTCGCACAGGCCAGCGTGGCCGGTACCGGCGTTGTTCCAAGGGTTGGAACTCTCCGCAGCACCGGAATCCATCAGCTCGACAACTTCCAGCTTGATCGCCGGATCGAGCTCTTTGAGCAGCACGGCAAGGGTGGCACTCATGATGCCGGCCCCAACCAGTACTACGTCGACTGCTTCGTTATGCGCCATTTAACGCGTCTCCAAAATCTGCAGCACCAAATTGTCGGCATGGCTGCCAGGCGTTCCGGGGCAGGTCAGTGGTGCCCCAGGTAACGGTGGTCAGGTTCGCCATGTCCGAATCTTCGCAATTTTTCGCAACTTCGACGGATGCAGGCGGCCTGGCTTCAAGGGTTCAATGAACTCATTTCTGCGCAAGGCTGGCAATTCGACTTATGGTCGAGACATCCGTTTTGTGCAACCAAATCCGTAGCGGACAGGCTTCAGGCTCCGATATTCGAGGTATATCCGGTCCTGTGTCGTTGGGCTGTTTCAGACGCTAATGGTGCATGTTCAGACGCAAAACTATTCATTTGCTCGCCACACTCTTGTGAAGTTGTGAAAACCCGTTTTTTTCACGCTCTTTTGAAGACGTGAACCTCAAAAAAGGGCTGTCCAAGCCTGGCACCGTGCCCGTGAAGGCAAAACAGCTCAGTGACCGAGCGACATGACAGCTCTGCAGATTCGCGAAAAGCGGGTTTTTGCCGGAAGAACAGGCAAGCGCGCCAACTTCACTCGATCTGTGTGGGCGGCTCTCTGTGGGCGATTTTTGATGTCGATGCAAGCGCATTGACGCTGTTGCGGGGCCCGATCAGGAGACGTCCTTATAATCGGGGGGAGATTGTATCGAAGAAATGCGCGGAGTTGGTTGTGTTTAATGACTTTTATTAGCCGTCCGGTCAGATGGTCAACTGCACTTGAGCCCGTGCGCGCATTTGTCGCGGTACGACCCGGGCGCTGGCGGGCAGCGGCTGGTTCAACCACTGCAGGCGGATTTCTTCGATTTCCACCCAGCCATCGCCCATCGGTTGCAGGCTGCACTGCTTGAACGCCTGACAATGGCCGTTACGATCGAGCAGGGCGAAGCTGCGGTGCAGTGGGCGTGGGGCGAACAACGAGATCAGATAACGCATGGCCGAGTACCTTGTTGGAGGACTGGTTTGAAGGTTGGCAGCGACCCGTGACGTCAAGGTGTATGGGCGGTGAAGAATGTGTGACAGGAACCGCTTTCGACAGGGTTTGTCAGACATTTCAGTATTCACCTCGCGATGCTGGTGACCCGCAGTGGCCCACCGCTATACTGCCGGCCTGTTTGTGCCTGATTCTGGAGAGAAGAGCATGTTGCAACGCCTGTTGTTCGGTTTGATCACTGTGGCCGGTTTGACTCTGGCCGGCTGCGCCCACAGCCCGCAACAACTGAGTCCGGAACCGAAGCTGACCACGCAATTGCCTGCGGTCGGCCGTGGCCAGCCTGTGGTAGTGCGTGTGGTTGACGGTCGTCCGTCGCCAACCCTGGGCACTCGCGGTGGCCTGTACCCTGAGACCAGCGCCATCACCGTACAGCGCGAGCAGATCCTGCCGAAGTTGCAGGCTCAGGCTGAAGCCGCCGTGCGTCTGCTCGGGTTCACCCCGACCAACAACGCGCCGAATGCTCCCCAGTTGACCGTGACCCTGGCGGAACTGAAATATCAGTCGCCTAAAGAAGGCATGTACGTGACCGAAGCGACCATCGGCGCAACCTTCCGCTCCGACGTGCAGAATGCCAACCGCCGCTACAGCGGCCGTTACGGCGCATCGCTGGATCAGCGTTTCGGTATGGCGCCGAATCAGGAAACCAACACCAAACTGGTGAGTGATGTACTGAGCGATGCGCTGACGCGTCTGTTCAAGGATCCGACGGTGGGTCAGGTTCTCGCTGAATAAGCCTTTGGGCAGATGCAAAAAAGCCCGGTGCCAGCAATGGCTCCGGGCTTTTTCATATCCACCAATTCCCCAGCTTGACGCCGATCCCCTGTAGGAGCTGCCGAAGGTTCGGGCCGCGTTCGGAGTATCTTTTGACTTTGTCTTTTAAAAGCAAGATCAAAAGATCACAGCCTTCGGCAGTTCCTACACAGGGTGGCGCTGGGTCAGGCGGCTTGTGAGTAGAAATCGAGCACGCTGACGCCGGTCAGCAAGTCGGTTTCGGGCA
Organism: Pseudomonas sp. FP2196; assembly: GCF_030687715.1. GTDB lineage: Bacteria > Pseudomonadota > Gammaproteobacteria > Pseudomonadales > Pseudomonadaceae > Aquipseudomonas. The sequence continues at coordinate 5,124,971 of NZ_CP117445.1, read as the reverse complement.
AATCCGCATGCTGATGCCCGCCGAGGGCGCAATACACCAGCCAATGGCGATCCTGAACATTGAAGGCAAGGCTGCCGACGAGGCTTTGTTGTTCGTCGGTGGGGGTGATGAGGTAGAGACGATCCTGGTTTTCAGCGTGAAGCATGTCGCATTCCATGTGCGTTTCGAGGTGCGCATGGTGGCCGATGTAAATGACGAAGCCGTGACACAGGACAGCCATCGGTCGATTGATGGGTTATTTGTCGTAAAAGGGAGGCGTCGGGGGCCGGTTTCGGTAGAATCCCGCCGCGGTCGTCGGTCTGGCGCCTGCCACACCGATTAAGTTTGAGGTCTGTGATGTCGCTGCACTTGATGACGCTGTTTACCGCCCATCCCGCCAAATTGATCAATCTGTTGGCCCTGCTGCTGGCCTTCCCGGGCAGTTGGCTGCTGCACGCAACCCGCCGCCGTGAACAGCGCGCAATGGCCAGTATCGCCGCCCAGCGCCAGGCGCAACCGAACGCCGAGCCGATTCTCGATTGGGCAACGTTGCGCATGAATCGGTTTTTCTACCGCTTCGGCTTTGCCTGCCTGGGCCTGGCACTGCTCATTTCTTGGATCAGTACCCGCTTCTGATGATTTTCGGAAAAAAAACGGCGCCCCGAGGGCGCCGTTTTTGTATCTTGCCGAAAGCGCTTACAGCGCCAACCCAGCCTTGACCCGATACTGATTACGCACCGGCGTCGCATATTGCAGCACCAGATACGGACGATGCTCTTCAGGGCAGGCGTCCAGGCGTTGCTGCCATTCTTCCTGCGCCTTGGCCAGTTCATCCGCCGGGAATACCTCGGCAGCCTTCGGCACGCTCAGTTGCGGATCTGCATCCGCCCACTTCGCATACGCCAGGTAATGCACCGGGAACAGGCGATAACCGCCCAGAATCTGCTTGTCCATCTCGATCGCCAATTGCTTGGTGTCTTCGAACAGCTCGGTGATCGGCGCGGCAAAGTTCACGTGCACCCGGCCCTTGTAGCCGGTGATGCCCTTGGCGATGCTCACGTCATCTTCACCCGGCGCCTTGGTGTAGGTGCCGGTGGTGGCGCGGATGTACAGCTCGCGGGCCTTGGCTTGGTCGCACGGGTCGTATTCGTAGCTGATCGACACCGGGGTGACGTTCAGCGACTGAATCACTTCCCCGAACGGCTCGTCCTTGCGGCTCATGTGGAACATCTTGAGGATCGCCGACTCGGTACGGTCGTCGCCGTCCTTGGCCCGACCTTCGGCCTGAGCGATCCAGATCGAGGCGCAGTCGTTGCGGATCGAGTGGTTGATGTAGGCCGACAGCAATTGGTACGCAGCCATTTTCTCGCGGCGTCCGGTGATCGAACGGTGAACGATGAAGCTTTTGTTCAGGCGCATCAGATCGCTGACAAACGGCTTTTGCAGCAGGTTGTCACCAATAGCGATACGCGGCGTCGGCAGGCCGGCGTGATACACGGCGTAGTTGACGAAGGCCGGGTCCATCACGATGTCGCGGTGGTTGGCGATGAACAGATACGCGCTGCCGGACTTGAATTGCTCGACACCGGTATAGGTCACGCCGTCGGTGGCGCGCTCGATGGTGTGGTCGACGTAGAACTCGACTTTGTCCTGCAAGGTCGCCACCGACGTCACGTCGGCGAACTCACGACGCAGCCGATGGGCTATAAGTGGTTTGAGCATCCAGCCGAAGGCACCGGCAAAACGCGGGAAGCGGAAGTGGGTGAGGATATCTAGAAACGCCTTGTCGCCGAGCAGTCTTGCCAGTACCGCAGGTACTTCGCTGTCGTCGTAAGGTCGGATGGCATCGAATTCGCCCATCATGCTCTCTTGTTGGAAACGGCTAGGGTAAGTAAAGGTTTTGATCGAAAACCAACGGGGCACGGTCTGAAAAGGTAGCCAGACAAAAATAGCCCTGCAAATAGACCGGCGATTATACGCACAAGTCACTTGGGAGACCGCGATGCTGGAGAGCGCACTGTACGAATGTCCGTATTGTGGTGAAGAAGTTGAAACGACTGTGGATCGGTCTGGCGGTGATCAGACCTATATCGAGGACTGTCAGGTGTGTTGTCGACCGATCACGTTCGTATTGCAGGTTCACGAAGATGAGTGGCACCTGGAAGTCTTCAGCGAAAACGAGTGAGGGGCGCCCATGCAGCGAATCTACGAGCCGGAAAACCTGATGGAAGGCGAGATGCTCAAGGGCATGCTCGCCAGCGAAGGCATCGAGGCGCACCTGATGGGGCGGGATCTGCTCGGCGGCACCGGCGAGTTGCCGATCTTTGGCCTGTTGGGGCTGTCGGTCGACAATGATAAGGCCGAATACGCCCTTGAGCTGATCACCGCGTACAATGCCGCGCTGCCGCTACCGGGCGATGAACCGGAGAGCTTCCCCGGTACGCTGGTCTGTTAGGCTGGCGTTCGTTTTATTTGTGAGCCGTGTTGCCCCATGTGTGGACGTTATGCCCTGTTTCGCTGGAACCGCGACTTCGCGGCCCTGCCAGGTTTTCCTGCCGATCAACTGGCGCAGTGGAACATTTCCCCCAATGATTCGGTGTTGATGCTGCGTGCCGGTGAAGACGGCCAGCGCACGCTGGCCCGAGCGCGTTGGGGGCTGACGCCGCCGTGGCTGACCGATCTGTCACGTACCCCGGCCCACGCCCGGGCGGAAACGGTGGCCGAGCAGCCGATGTTTCGTGAAGCCTTGCGCCTGCGTCGTTGCCTGCTGCCGGCCAACGGTTTTTATGAATGGCGCGGGACCCAGCGCAAGCGGCCTTACTGGCTGACACCGGGTGAGGGCGCTTCGCTGTTTTTTGCGGCGATCTGGGAAGCGTATCCGGTGCAGGAGCAGGTGTGGCTGAGCACGGCGGTGATCACTCAGCCTGCGGCCAGTCAGCGGCGGCCGTTGATTCTGGATGAGGCCGGGCAGGCGGCGTGGCTGGATCCCGAGACGCCGTTGCATACCTTGCAGGCGTTGCTCGCCAGTGAGCCTGCTGCGTTGCGCGAGCGGGTGTTGGCGAACCTGGTCAATGATCCCAAGCTCAACGGGCCGGAGTGTCTGACCCCGGGCTAATTTGAAAAGCGAAAAGATCGCAGCCTTCGGCAGCTCCTACAGGGAAACGCACATATCCATGTAGGAGCTGCCGAAGGCTGCGATCTTTTGATCTTGCCCTTAAACCTTGAACTGATTGATCAGCCGCCGCTGCTGCTCCGCCAATTTGGTCAGATCCGCGCTCGCCGAACTCGACTCATCCGCGCCGCCCGCCACTTCATTGGCCACTTGCCCGATATTGATCACGTTGCGATTGATGTCGTCGGCCACCGCACTCTGCTCTTCCGCCGCACTGGCAATCTGCGTGTTCATGTCATTGATCACCGACACTGCCTGAGTGATCGTCTCCAGCGCCTCCGCCGCTTTTGCCGCGTGTTGCACACTTTCGTCGGTGCGATTCTGGCTGTCTTCCATGACCCGCACCACGTCGCGGGTGCCTTGTTGCAGTTGCTGAATCATGGACTGGATTTCTTCGGTGGCTTTCTGGGTCTTCTGCGCCAGATTGCGCACTTCGTCCGCGACCACGGCGAAGCCACGACCCTGTTCCCCGGCGCGCGCCGCCTCGATGGCCGCGTTAAGCGCCAACAGGTTGGTTTGCTCGGCAATCCCGCGAATCGCGGTAAGGATCGCGTTGATGTTCTCGCTGTCCTTGGCCAGTGTTTGCACCACGTCCACAGCCTTGCCGATTTCTACAGCCAGCACGCCAATTGAGTTCGAAGTGTCACGGACGATCTGCATGCCTTGGCTGGCTGCTTGATCGGCATGGCTGGCGGCTTGCGCAGCCTGGGTCGCGTTGCGTGCGACATCTTGCGCGGTAGCCGTCATTTCCTGCACAGCGGTGGCGACCTGATCGATCTCGGCCATTTGTTTCTGGATGCCGATGTTGGTGCGAATCGCGATGTCGGCGGTGTGTTCCGAGGAATCGCTGACGCTCTGCACCGACGTCACCACCTGCGTGATCATCGCCTGCAACTTGGCGAGGAAGGTGTTGAAACCCTTGGCGATCGAGCCGAGTTCATCGCTGCGATCACTGCTCAAGCGACGGGTCAGGTCGCCCTCACCTTTGGCGATGTCATCGAGCATGGCGACCATTTGCTTCAGCGGTCGGGCGATGCCGTGGCCCACCAGCCAGATCACCAGCAGGCCGATGCCCGCAATGATCAGGCCGACCATGGCCATGCCGAAGGTGTCGGATTTGCGCTGGGTGTCGAGGTCGCCCTGGAGTTTTTGCAGATCCGCCATCACCGCGTTCAGTGGCAGTTGCAGCATCAACGTCCAGCGCGCGTCAGTCTGGCCAATACCGAACGGCAGATATAGCTCGATGCGGCCCTTGTCCTTGTCGACGGAGTAGGTGACTTCGCCGCGCTTGAGACTGGCCATGTTGGCGATCTGCTCTGCGTCGAGAATGTCACTGACCTTTTCGCCGAATTTGCTCGGGTCCTTGGTGTAGGCAACGATCCGTCCGTTGCTGCCGACCAGGGCCATTTGCCCGGCGCCGCTGTACAGCTTCTGGTTCGCAGCGAGGAGCATTTCCTGAATGAAGTTCACCGACAGGTCGGCGCCAACGATGCCCTGGAACGCGCCGTTGAGCATGATCGGTTCAATAAAGGAGGCAAGCATGACGATCTTGTCGCCGACCTTGTACGGCGCCGGATCGATCACGCAGGATTTTTTGTTTTCTTTCGAGCACAGGTAGTACTCGCTGGCACGCACGCCGGTCGACAGGACTTTCTGGTCGTCGACATCCACCAGTTTGTCCAGGCCCAGGGTGCCGTCGTCATTGCGGAACCACCATGGCAGGAATCGCCCGTTGGCCGAATCGATACCGACTACGCTGGTGCCAACGTAGGCCGAGTCATTGTGGTCCAGCGCGTTTTTTTCCCAGGCGATGTAGGTGCCGAGAATCTTCGGGTTCTTCTCGACGTTCTCTTTGATCAGGCTGATCAGTTGCTCACGGCTGACGGTCAGGCGCGGCTGACCATCGGCGCCCGGCGTGCCGAGCAGGGCATTGACCCGCACCAGTCCACCGGCAATCAGCAGCGGCGCTTCGAGTTCGCGCTGGATCTGGCTGGCCTGGGTCTGCGCCAGCGAAGTCAGACGTTGTTCGATGACTTGCTCGAACTGCGCCTGAGTGCGCTGCTGCACCATGTCCTGAGTGCGAGCGCCGGAGAACAGCGCGTACAGCACCAGCGCGGCGACCACGCTGAGGACGATGGCGCCGGCCAGGGCGGCAACGGAAAACTGGATCGACTTGAACTTCATGGGAGCTCCGCACGCAAGAGGACGTCTGCGCTGTTGTATCGGCAGCGGGCATTGGGCCATGAGTGGTGCAAGGCATGATTGGACGGGGATGTCGCAAATGGATCAGTGCGCGACGCAGTTGTCGGGGCTTGCCGGTCGCTGTGAATTTTTTACGACATTGATAATGGGAAACATCTGAAAGTCGCTGCAACACGTCTGTTGTATCTGGCGCCGATACAATTACCCGCCTAGGATACGCGCAGGTTTTCAGGGAGCTTTTGAATGAACAAGACATTGGTTATAAGTGCACTGAGCGCAGCGCTGTTGCTGGCCGGTTGTCAGTCGGTCAACACCACCAGCGGCGGCGCCGTGGGCGTGGAGCGCAAACAGTACATGTTCAGCATGCTGTCCTCGCAAGAGGTCGACCAGATGTATGCCCAGTCCTATCAGAAGACCGTCGGCGAAGCATCGAGCAAAGGCGTGCTGGACAAGACCAGCCCGGAGGCCAAGCGGGTTCAGGCCATTGCCAATCGCCTGATCGCCCAGGCGCCGAACTTCCGTCCGGATGCCGCTCAGTGGCAATGGGAAGTCAATCTGATCAAGAGCGATGAGCTCAACGCCAACTGCGGCCCTGGCGGCAAGATCATTTTCTACACCGGGCTGATCGACAGCCTGAAACTCACCGACGATGAAATCGCCGCCGTCATGGGCCATGAAATCGCCCACGCCTTGCGCGAGCATGGTCGTGAAGCGATGTCCAAGGCATACGGTATGGAGATGGCCAAGCAGGGTGCGGGTGCTTTGTTTGGCTTGGGTCAGGACAGCCTGGCGCTGGCCGACACCGTGGCCAACTACGGCATGACCTTGCCTAACAGCCGGGCCAACGAAAACGAAGCCGACCTGATCGGGCTGGAACTGGCCGCCCGTGCCGGATACAACCCGAACGCGGCGATCACCCTGTGGAACAAGATGAGCAAGGCCTCGGAAGGTTCGCCACCGGAGTTCATGAGCACTCACCCGGCGTCGACCAGCCGTATTGCTTCGTTGCAGGCGGCGATTCCGAAAGTCATGCCGCTGTACGAGAAAGCACCGAAGTCCTGAGACTGCCGCAGTTTCTGTGGTTTATTGGATTTCATTGTGGCGAGGGGATAAATCCCCTCGCCACAGGTCAGTGCCAGATCAGGAGGCCGGATTAAACCCAGCCACTGCTCTGCATCGCCTTGTACACCGCAACAATCGCCAGAATCAGGAATGCCGAAGCCGCCAGGCGACGGATCAGGGTCAGCGGTAGTTTGTCCGCGGCAAAGTTACCCGCCAATACCACCGGCACGTTCGCAATCAACATGCCCAGGGTGGTGCCGATAATCACCAGCCACAACTCAGGATATTGCGCAGCCAGCATGACTGTGGCGATCTGCGTCTTGTCACCGATTTCCGCAAGGAAGAACGCGATCAGCGTGGTCAGGAATGGCCCGAATTTGCGTGCCGTGCTCGCTTCATCGTCGTCCATCTTGTCCGGAACCAATGTCCACAGCGCCGTGGCGGCGAAGCTTGCGGCGAGAATCCAGTGCAATACCGAATCGGAGAAGAAGCTGCCGAACCAGGCACCCACCGCGCCGGCTGCTGCGTGGTTGGCCAGGGTCGCGGCGACAATACCGGCAATGATCGGCCAGGGTTTGCGGAAGCGAGCAGCGAGAATCAGCGCGAGCAATTGCGTCTTGTCGCCGATTTCGGCCAAGGCAACGATTGCGGTAGGAACGAGTAACGAGTCCAGCATCAGGATTTTCCTAAGGGGCGGGTCGACACGGCTATGACACGTACAGCCTTCCCGCCCCGGGTAAGGTGTGCGTGTCATAGGTCTTGTCAAACCCTGCGATCCGTCTGGTGCGGACGCTTGGGTCGCATACGCCATGATCTGAGGATCAAGTATGTTGACGTATGCCGGACGAGCTTGGTGCTCGTGGGAGACTACTCCCCTAGGACGGAGCGGATTCTGCCTTCGCAAAACCGATAGAGCAAGAACAAATTTTCAGCCGCGCTTGGCCCGGTAAATCCGGAAACCATTGCCTTCGGCCTTGATCGCACAGACCCCAAGATGCTCTTCGATCAGTGGTTGATACTTCAGAAAACTGTTCGCGACCAAGCGCAGTTCGCCGCCGTTTTTCAGATGTTTGGCCGCTTTTCGCAGCAAATTCTCGGTAGCGAAATAGTCGGTATGCACGCCGACATGGAACGGGGGATTGCTCAGAATGGCGCTCAAACCCATAGGCGCGGCATCGATCCCGTCGCCGGTCAGCACCTCGGCTTCCAGACCATTGGCCGCCAAGGTCAGACGGCTGCTGGCGGCGGCAAACGCGTCGACGTCGAGCAATGTCACCTGATTGTGCGGATAGCGACGTTTGACCGCAGCGCCCAATACACCTGCGCCACAACCGAAGTCGAGCAAATGACCGCTGGGCAGTTTGTCCAGATGCTCCAGCAGCAAGGCGCTGCCGCGATCCAGTCGACCGTGGCTGAACACGCCCGGCAGGCTGATGACTTTCAGCGGGCCTTCCGCCAGCGGCAATTCATAGGTTTGCGCCAGACTTTCCAGCGTTTTGGCTTCAGGGGCATTGGCGACCGTCACTTGCCATAGTTGGCAGTGACGTGCGCTGTCGAGTTTACGGGGCTTGCCGAACGGGTTGAGCTGTTTGGACGCGCCTTCGATGCCGCTGCGTTTTTCCCCGACCAGAAACACTTCACGACCGGCCAGGCGCGCCGCCACGGCGTTGAGGATGTAATCGGTCAGGTCCTTGGACTTGGGCAAAAAAACCACAGCGCTGTCGAACTCGCGCTCAGGAATGTCCACACCAAAATGGCTGCGGCCTTCGAAGCGAGCATCGAGCGCAGCTTGGTCGCCGGCGTGCCAGCACCAGCCAAAGGCGTTGGGCAGGCGCCCGAGCAAATCGTCGGCAGGCAACCCGGCCAACAACAATGAACCCTGAAATAACTCGGCCTGACGAAGCAGTACTTCACTGCGCGGATCCATAACTGCTCCTCAAAAAAAAGTGCCGCAGTTTATCAACTGACGACCCGCAGCGCCTTACCGCTGAAGAACGCCTGGGCGTTTTCGGTCAATTGGCCAACGATGCGCTGTCGGGCCTCGCGACTGCCCCAGGCGTTGTGCGGTGTGACGATGAGACGCGGGATGTCGGCGGTCAGCAATGGATTGCCTCGGGTCGGCGGCTCGACGCTGAGCACATCAGTAGCAGCGCCGCCCAGATGACCGGCGCGCAAGGCGTCGGCCAAGGCTTGTTCATCAATCAGTCCGCCGCGAGCGGTGTTGACCACGAACGCCCCGGGTTTCATCGATGCCAGTTCGCGGGCGCCGATGAAGTGGCGGGTGTGCTCGTTGAGCGGGCAGTGCAGGGTGAGGGCATCGATCTGCGGCAACAGTTCATCCAGTGGCAGGCGATCCGGACGAGCAGGGCGCCCCGGAATTTGCCCGAGCAAAACGCGCATACCGAAGGCTTCAGCCAACCGTGCGACGGCGCCGCCGAGTTCGCCGTGACCGAGCAGGCCAAGGGTTTTGCCTTCGAGTTCGACAATCGGGTAGTCGAGCAGACAGAACTGTTTCGCCTGCTGCCAGCGACCTTCACCGACGGCTTTCTGGTAATCGGACAGGCGGGTAGCGAGGTTGAGCAGCAGCATGATCGTGTGTTGCGCCACCGACGGGGTGCCGTAGCCCTGGCAGTTGCATACGGTGATGCCATGGGCGCGGGCGGCCGCGAGATCGACGTTGTTGGTGCCGGTGGCGGTGATCAGGATCAGTTTCAGATCGGGATTGGCAGCCATCGCGGCGGCATCGATCAGGATCTTGTTGCTGATCGCTACTGTTGCGCCTTGCAGGCGTTCAGCGACTTGTTCAGGCAAGGTCTGGGCGAACAGTTGCAGGTCGCTGAAGCAGGCGCGCAACGGGCTGAGATCGAGATCGCCAAGATCCAGCGAAGGGTGATCGAGGAATACGGCGCGGCGCGGGTTCGTCATCAACTGTACCTTTTGTGCGTTGTACGGAAGGCGTAATCTGCCGAGCCTACCAGATGAAACAAAACGTTACGCTTGGCCGAAAGGAGCCCCCATGTACTGGACCGAGTTCTTGACCGTTGCATTGATCCACCTGCTGGCCGTCGCCAGCCCCGGCCCGGACTTTGCCGTGGTTGTGCGCGAGAGTGTGACCCATGGTCGCCGCGCGGGCACATGGACGGCATTGGGTGTCGGCACGGCGATTTTCCTGCATGTGGGTTATTCGCTACTCGGCATCGGCCTGATCGTGTCGCAATCGATTGTCCTGTTCAACGCCTTGAAATGGGCGGCTGCGGCTTACCTGCTATACATCGGCTTCAAGGCTCTGCGCGCGCAACCGGCCAAAACCGTGACCGATGACCTGCACAAGGAAGCCGGCGTGCGCACGGCGCGCGGGGCGTTCACTTCGGGTTTCGTGACCAATGGCCTGAATCCGAAAGCAACACTGTTCTTCCTTTCTCTATTTACCGTGGTGATCAACCCGCATACACCCTTGGCGGTACAGGCCGGTTACGGGGTGTATCTGGCGGTCGCGACAGCCGTCTGGTTCTGTCTGGTGGCGATGCTGTTCAGCCAGCGGCGCGTGCGCGCCGGTTTCGCCCGCATGGGTCACTGGTTCGACCGCACCATGGGCGCGGTATTGATCGCTCTCGGCGTGAAAATCGCGTTTACCGAGATGCATTGAGCGATAGGGAAGCGGCAAATGCTGGCGCAGAGCTAGCATTTGTACGGCTGTGCAAATCATTCCTTCGGCTGATTTGACTGGCGTATAAGCGATCTAGAGTACAAAACTCTTCGCCTAACACCGTGCAGTCAGAAAAGGGATTCTTATGTTGCAGACTCGCGTCATTCCCCCGGCCGATGGGGCCTACCAGTATCCATTGCTGATTAAACGGCTGTTGATGTCCGGCGCCCGTTACGAGAAAACCCGCGAGATCATCTACCGTGACCAGTTGCGCTACAGCTATCCGACCCTGATCGAGCGCGTCGCAAGGCTGGCCAACGTGCTGACGGCTGCAGGAGTCAAGGCCGGTGACACCGTGGCGGTGATGGACTGGGACAGCCACCGTTACCTGGAATGCATGTTTGCCATTCCGATGATCGGCGCGGTGATCCACACCATCAATGTGCGCCTGTCGCCAGAGCAGATCCTCTACACCATGAACCACGCCGAGGACGGCTTTGTGCTGGTCAACAGCGAGTTCGTCGGGCTGTATCAGGCCATCGCGCCGCATCTGACCACGGTCGACAAAACCTTGCTGCTGACCGATCTGCCGGAAAAAACCGCCGAGCTGCCAAATCTGGTCGGCGAGTACGAACAACTGCTGGCCGCAGCCAGTCCACAGTACGATTTCCAGGATTTCGACGAAAACTCGGTCGCCACCACGTTCTATACGACCGGCACCACCGGCAACCCGAAAGGCGTGTACTTCACCCATCGGCAACTGGTGCTGCACACCATGGGCGTGTCGACGATCATGGGCTCGATCGACAGCGTGCGCCTGCTCGGCACCAACGATGTGTACATGCCGATCACGCCGATGTTTCACGTGCACGCCTGGGGCCTGCCTTACGTGGCGACCATGCTTGGGCTCAAACAGGTTTACCCGGGACGTTATGACCCGGAGTTTCTGGTGGAGCTGTGGCGCAAGGAGAAGGTCACGTTCTCCCACTGCGTACCGACCATCCTGCAAATGCTGCTCAACGCCAAAGGTGCGCAGGGCAACGATTTTGGCGGCTGGAAAATCGTCATTGGCGGCAGCGCACTCAATCGCACCTTGTATGAAACCGCCAAGGCGCGCGGCATTCAGCTCACCGCCGCGTACGGCATGTCGGAAACCGGGCCGCTGGTCTCATGTGCGCACCTCAACGATGAGTTGATGGCTGGCACCGAAGACGAACGCACCACTTATCGGATCAAGGCCGGTGTGCCGGGGCCGCTGGTGGAAGCTGCCATTGTCGATGCCGAGGGCAACTTTCTCCCGGCGGACGGCGAGACTCAGGGCGAACTGGTGCTGCGCGCACCGTGGCTGACCGAAGGCTATTTCAACGAGCCGCAGAAGGGCGCCGAGCTGTGGGCCGGCGGCTGGCTGCACACTGGTGACGTGGCGACGCTCGACAGCATGGGCGTGATCGACATCCGCGACCGCATCAAGGACGTGATCAAGACCGGCGGCGAGTGGATCTCTTCGCTCGACCTCGAAGACCTGATCAGCCGTCATGTGGCGGTACGCGAAGTAGCAGTGGTGGGCATCGCCGATCCGCAGTGGGGCGAGCGCCCGTTTGCCCTCTTGGTGATCCGCGAAGGTCATGAAATCGGGGCGCGCGAGCTCAAGGAACACCTCAAGCCATTCGTCGAACTGGGGCACTTGAGCAAGTGGGCGATTCCAAGCCAGATCGCTGTTGTTACGGAAATTCCCAAGACCAGCGTCGGCAAGCTCGACAAGAAGCGCATCCGCCTCGACATCACCGAATGGCAGGCCAATAACAGCACCTTCCTCTCGACACTTTAAGTGTCTCTGGCGCGCCGAAAACGGCGCGCCAGCCCCACCAAGCAAGCGCTTGGCTTGTGAAATCGAAAAAATCAGCCATCCTTGCCGTGCCGACATCTGTCGGACTGGCGAAAGGACTGTTCCAGAGTGGCCGGCAGGTGCAAATCACACTTTAGAGGGATCAAGCTCTACAACCTGCTGGCTATAGTCCGCTCAAGGATTTTTAAGAACGGGGCACACGCACAAAACGGGGCGATGCAGCATTGGAGTGATTTCGGGCAGCCCTTGGCTACCGGTCCTTCAGACGTTTTTAAAAGTACTCACTGCCATAACAATAATGCACATGGAGTAGCGTCGATGACCTCAGTAAACCAGTTCTGGCGCCGGGCGAAACTGCCTCTGGCGGTCAGTCTTGCCTCCTCGCTCGCCGGGCCTGCATTCGGCGTCAGTTTCAACGTCGGTGAAATCGAAGGCCAGTTCGACTCGTCCCTGTCGATCGGTGCCAGTTGGTCTACTCAGAGCCCGAACAAGAACCTCATCGGCGTCAACAACGGCGGCCAGGGGCTGTCGCAGACCTCCGACGACGGCCACGCCAACTTCAAAAGTGGCGAAACCTTTTCGAAGATCTTCAAGGGTATCCATGACCTTGAATTGAAATACGGCGACACCGGCGTGTTCGTCCGTGGCAAATACTGGTACGACTTCGAACTCAAGGACGAAAGCCGCGAGTTCAAGGACATCAGCGATTCGGGTCGCAAAGAGGGCGCCAAGTCGTCCGGCGCGCAGATCCTCGATGCCTTCGTTTACCACAACTACTCCATCGCCGATCAGCCGGGCTCCGTGCGTCTGGGCAAGCAGGTGGTGAGCTGGGGTGAAAGTACTTTCATCGGCGGCGGCATCAACTCCATCAACCCGATCGACGTGTCTGCATTCCGTCGTCCGGGCGCCGAGATCAAGGAAGGCCTGATCCCGGTCAACATGTTCTACGTGTCCCAGAGCCTGACCGAGAACCTCTCGGCCGAAGCGTTCTATCAGCTTGAGTGGGACCAGACCGTCGTCGACAACTGCGGCACGTTCTTCTCGCAGCCGGACATCGTTGCCGACGGTTGTAACGACAACCTGCGGGTGCTGAACAAACGTTCGCAAATCCCGGCGGTCGCCCTCGGCCCATTGGCGGCCAACGGGGTTAACGTCAACGAGGAAGGCGTTCTGGTGCGCCGTGGTCCGGATCGCGATGCCCGTGACAGTGGTCAGTGGGGCGCGTCGCTGAAGTACATGTTCGAGCCGCTGGACACCGAATTCGGCGCGTACTTCATGAACTACCACAGCCGTGCGCCGATCTTCAGTGCCACCGGTGCGCCACAGTCGGTCTACAACACCGCAGCGTCATTGCCTGGGCCGTTCGCTGCCCTCGCACCACTGCTGGTGGCGGGCAACTCGAATTACTTCATTGAATATCCGGAAGACATTCGCCTCTACGGCCTGAGCTTCTCCACCACCCTGCCTACGGGTACGGCGTGGTCCGGTGAAATCAGCTATCGCCCGAACGCACCGGTGCAACTGAACTCCACTGACATCCTGTTCGCTGGTGTACGTCCACTGGGCGGTGCGCTGACCAATGCTTCGCTGCTCACTGGCGTTCCTGGCCAGGATCTGCATGGCTACGAGCGCAAGGAAATCACCCAGTTGCAGACGACCTTCACGCACTTCTTCGATCAGGTCATGGGCGCCAGCCGCCTGACCCTCGTCGGTGAAGTCGGCGCGACCTACGTTGGCGGGCTGGAAAGCCGTTCCGACATGCGTTATGGCCGCGATCCGGTGTATGGCCCGGGCGAGTTGCCGGCCACTGGTACCACCAACACCTGCGCCAACATTCTCAATGCCAGCACCATCAATGGTGCCGGGCCGGGTTCGCCGCAGAACAACCGCAGCCGCAATTGCGACAACGACGGCTTTACCACATCGATGTCGTGGGGCTACCGCGGTCGCGCCATCTGGGAATACAACGACGTCTTCGCCGGTGTGAACCTCAAGCCTAACGTGGCCTGGTCGCACGACGTCAGCGGCTACTCGCCAGGCCCTGGCGGCAACTTCGAGGAAGGTCGCAAAGCCGTCAGCCTGGGCGTCGATGCCGAGTATCAGAACACCTATACCGCGAGCCTGGCTTACACCAACTTCTTCGACGGCAAGTACACCACCGTGGATGACCGCGACTTCGTTGCGCTCAGCTTCGGCGTGAACTTCTAAGCACTGCATTTCAGGACGAACAAATTTATGAAAATAACAAAGAGTCTGTTCCACGCCGGTGTTCTGGGCCTGTCGCTGCTGGCGACCAGTGTCATGGCCGCAGTGCCTGCTGCCGAAGCCGACAAGTTGGGCAAGAGCCTGACCCCGATGGGCGCCGAAATGGCCGGTAATGCCGACGGTTCGATTCCGGCCTGGAAGCCGCTGCCGAAGAATGCCGGTAGCGTCGACAGCAAAGGTTTCCTGTCCAACCCGTATGCCAGTGAGCAACCGCTGTTCACCATCACCGCGAAAGACGCCGACAAATACAAGGACAAGCTTGCGCCGGGCCAGTACGCGATGTTCAAGCGCTACCCGGAAACCTTCAAAATGCCGGTGTATCCGTCCCATCGCGGCGCCACCGTGCCGGATGAGGTGTTTGCCTCGATCAAGAAAAACGCCACGACCACCAATCTGGTGTCCGGTGGCAACGGTCTGGAAAACTTCGAAACCGCCGTGCCGTTCCCGATTCCGAAAACCGGCGTAGAAGTTATCTGGAACCACATCACCCGCTATCGCGGCGGCAGCGTGACCCGTCTCGTGACTCAAGCGACGCCACAGCCGAACGGCTCCTTCAGCCTCGTGTACTTCCAGGACCAGTTCGTGTTCCGCGACAAGATGAAGGATTACGACCCGAAAAACCCGGGCAACATCCTCTTCTACTTCAAACAGAAAGTGACCGCACCGGCACGTCTGGCCGGTGGTGTGCTGCTGGTGCACGAGACCCTCGATCAGGTGAAAGAGCCACGTTCGGCGTGGGTCTACAACGCCGGTCAGCGCCGTGTGCGCCGTGCGCCACAAGTGTCCTATGACGGCCCGGGTACGGCGGCGGATGGCCTGCGTACCTCCGACAACCTCGACATGTACAACGGTGCGCCGGACCGCTACGACTGGAAGCTTGAAGGCAAGAAAGAGATGTACATCGCCTCTGACAGCTACAAGCTCGACGATCCGAAACTGAAGTACGCCGACATCATCAAGGCCGGCCACATCAACCAGGATCTGGCGCGTTACGAGCTGCGTCGCGTCTGGCACGTGGTGGCGACCCTGAAGGAAGGTCAGCGCCACATCTACGCCAAGCGTGACTTCTACATCGACGAAGACACCTGGCAGGCTGCCGTGATCGACCATTATGACGGTCGTGGTCAACTGTGGCGCGTAGCCGAGGCACACGCCGAGAACTACTACGACAAGCAAGTGCCGTGGTACGCGCTGGAAACCCTCTATGACCTGCAGTCCGGCCGCTATCTGGCGCTGGGTATGAAGAACGAAGAGAAGAGTGCGTATGACTTCGGCTTCACTGCCACCACCAGCGACTTCACCCCGGCCGCTCTGCGCCAGGACGGTGTTCGCTAATCCGCTGTAAATCCGAGGCCGCATCCTCGTGAAAACGCCCCGACTGGTTCGGGGCGTTTTTTTTGCTGATCATTTTTGCAGCGCTTTGTGTAGGAGCTGCCGCAGGCTGCGATCTTTTGATCCTGCTGTTGATTTTGAAACTTCAACGTCAAAAGATCGCAGCCTTCGGCAGCTCCTACAGGATTTGGCGTGCAGGTCCTTGTAGCCTTTTTGTAGCCATTTGTAGCAGCAACCTTCATAACCGGTTCGTTTAAGGCTAGTCTGCGGACATCTGCAACGCCGCCAACAGCAATTCGAACAAGAGCCGGCCATGACTGATCTGTCCCCACTTCCGGGTCCTGCAAGCGTTGCCGTCGCGGCACTGGACGGGCGTTTTTTTCGCCCGCCATTACCCGACGGATACGTGCTGCGACCCCGCCTTTGCGAGCGCCTGCAAGCCGGGCTCGGTGGACGACTGTTGCTGGTCAGCGCACCGGCCGGGTTCGGCAAGAGTTCGCTGGCGGTGGAGTTCTGCCAGAGTCTGCCGGCACACTGGCAAAGTCTCTGGCTGGGTTTGAGCCCTCGCGACAGCGACCCCGGGCGCTTTCTCGAGCGCTTGCTTGAAGGTCTGCAAGACTACTTTCCGCAATTGGGCAGTCGCGCACTCGGCCTGCTGAAGATGCGTCAACGCCATCAACCCTTTGCCTTCGAAGAATGGCTCGACGGTCTGCTCGATGAGCTGACGCTGCACCTCGATACGGCAACCCCGTTGCTGCTGGTGCTCGACGATTACCATCTCGCCCAAGGGCCGGTGCTCGACCGGTGCCTGCAATTTTTCCTCAATCATTTGCCCGATGGTTTGCTGGTGATGGTCACCAGTCGACAGCGCCCGGACTGGCATCTGGCGCGCCTGCGGCTGTCGCGGCAATTGCTTGAACTGCATGAGCAGGATCTGCGTCTGACCCACGCCGAAGCCCATACATTGCTTGATCGTCACAGTACTTCACTGCGTGGCGAAGCCCTCGAAAACCTTATCCAGCGCAGCGAAGGCTGGGTCGCCGGGCTGCGCTTCTGGCTGCTGGCGGTCTCCGAGGCCGGCAGCGACGCGGCGTTACCGCAAGCGCTGAACGGCGGGGAAGGACTGATTCGCGATTATCTGCTCGAAGAAGTCATCGATTGCCTGCCCCCCGAGGTGCAGGCGTTTCTCTACGACACTGCACCGCAAGAACGCTTTTGCAGCGAACTGTGCGACGCCGTGCGCGAAGCCCATGACAGTGCCGAAATCCTGCGTTTCCTGCTTGCCCATCAGGTGTTTCTGGTGCCGCTGGACGAACACGGGCATTGGTATCGCTATCACCATCTGTTTTCCGATTTGTTGCGCAGCCGGCCGATTGCCCAGGCGATGGTGCCGACCGCCACCCTGCACCTGCGCGCCTGCCGCTGGTTCAATGCCCAGGGTTTGCTCGACGAAGCCGTGGAGCAAGCCTTGCGCGCGGGTCACCTTGATGTAGCGGCGAATCTGGTACAGAACCTCTCCGAAGAACAACTGCTGGCCGAGCAAAACGTCGGCATGCTGCTGCGCTGGAAAATGGATTTGCCTGACAGTCTGCTGATCAGCACGCCGCGACTGATCGTTTTGTACAGCTGGGCGCTGGGGCTGGCCTGTCAGCTCGATGCAGCCGAAGAGTTGTCCAGCCATTTGAGCCGTTTTCTTCCGGCGCCGTCCGCCACGGCGCAAAGGTCGATGCTGGCGCAATGGCTGGCGCTAAGCGGAATCATTGCCCGTGGCCGCGGGCATCGGGAACTGACCCTCAGGTATTGCACGGAAGCGCTGGAAAGTCTGCCGGCCAAGCGTTATGGCCAGCGATTGATGTGTTTGTCGACCTTGTCCAACCTGGCAATCGCCGACGGTGACCTGTGGCGCGCTCGCGGGCTGAACCGCGAATCCCTGGAGCTGGCGCAACGCGTCGGCAATCCCTTGTTCGAAGCATTGGCACATTACGACCGTGCCCGCGTCTTGCAGGCGCGCGGCGAAATCCTGCGCTCTCTTGATGAAGTGCATCAGGGTTTGGAACGCCTGCGCGGTTTGTCCCCGCAGCGCTTATACGCGGTGCGTGCGCGGCTGACGCTGTACGAAGGTTTTCTGCTGGCGATGCGCTTGCAGCCGCAGGCTGCACGTGTACGCTTGCTGGCGGGGATTGGCGAAGCGCGAGCCTGTCGCGATATCAGCGTATTGATCGGTCATTGCGTGATCGCACGTTTGGACGGTGCCAGCGGCGAATTCGCCAAAGCCTTCGCTGAACTTGCCGAAGCCGAACGGTTGATGCACATCTGGGACGTACCGCCGATCTACTATCTGGCGATGATCACCCTGGTCAAATGTGAGCTGTGGCTGGCGCAGGGCCGTACCGATCTGGCCGAAGCGTGGCTGGCGCGGCTGGGCCAGACCTACACAGGCGAACGTGCAGCGGCGCCACCGGAATTTCATCCACAGTTGCCGTTGCATGTTGAGTTGCAGCAGGCGTTACTCGATGTGATTCAAGGGCAGCCGATGCTCGCCGAAGGGCGGTTGAATGTGTTGCATGAAAACGGTCAGTGCACTGGTCGCCAATTGCTCAGTGTGATGGCATTGACACAGAAGGTGGCGTTGCTGCTGGCAGGCGGGCGAGAGTCAGAAGCGCGAAAGGCACTGAGTCAGGCGTTGGAGGCTGCAGCGGGGGGCGTGTTGCAGCCGTTCGATGGCTTGCTGAAAGAACACCCCGACTGGCTGCGTGTACAATTGGCGGCAAACGTGTCGAGCCCGGTTGGCCAACAACTGCTCAAGCACATTGCGCCTGCCACAGCCCGTCCAACGATCGAGTGCTCGGCGGCAGAACAGCTCAGCAGTCGCGAGTTGGCGGTGCTGCGCCTGATCGCCCAAGGCTGTTCCAATCAGGAAATCAGCGAGCAATTGTTCATTTCACTGCATACGGTGAAAACCCATGCCAGCCATATCAACAGCAAGCTGGGCGTCGAGCGACGTACGCAGGCGGTGGCGCGAGCCAAGGAGTTGGGGGTTTTGATCTAGCGCTACGGCTTATCGATACCAACAAAAACGCCCCGAATAATCGGGGCGTTTTTGTTGGTGTCCCGATCTGCGAGCAGGTCGGGTAGCCGTTGTATCAGGCCACCAGATCGTTGGCGCTGAAGCTGTTCACACCCACCAGCTGGATCTCGAAGTCCGCACCGGCGTTGCCGCTGACGTTGCCCGAGAGCACGTGATCGACGAAGCGCACTTGACCTGCGCCTGTGAAATCGCTGGCACCGATAAAGGTGAAGCTGTTGAAGCCAGCGCTCAACAGGTTGGCATCGAAATTGGTCAGGTTTATCTTGTCACCTTGCGCACTGTTGAAGTCGGTGATGACGTCGCGTGCGCTGCCGGTTGCAGACTCGTTCCAGGCGTTAAACACAAACAGGTCCGCACCGCTGCCTCCCGTAAGTGTGTCGCTGCCCAGTCCTCCGATCAGGGTATCAGCGCCAGCGCCGCCGTTGAGCACGTTGGCGCCGGCATTGCCGATCAACAAGTTATCCAGAGTGTTGCCGCTGCCGTTGAGGTCGGCAGTACCGGTCAGTGTCAGATTCTCCAGATTGTTGCCCAGCGTGTAGTTGACCGACGCTTTGACAGTGTCGATCTCGGTGATCAGGGTGCTGGTTTCGACGATCACATCACCGGTGCTGTCGACGATGTAGGTGTCGTTGCCCAGGCCACCGGTCAGCAGGTCGTTGCCCGCACCACCGTCGAGAATGTTGTTGCCGTCATTGCCTGTCAGGCGGTTGCCCAAGGCGTTGCCGGTGGCGTTGATATCGGCGTTGCCGGTGAGGACCAGGTATTCGACGTTGGCCGTCAGGGCGTAGCTGACGGTGGAGCGAACGGTGTCGATTTCACTGGCCAGCGTGCTGGTCTCGACCACCAGGTCGCCGACGTTGTCGACGAAATAGTAGTCGTTGCCGGTACCGCCGATCATGGTGTCCGCGCCCTCCATGCCGTTGAGGACGTTTGCGGCGCTGTTGCCGGTCAGCACATTGTTCAGGTCGTTGCCGACCATGTTGATGGCGTCAGTGCCGGTCAATTCACCGTTTTCAATGTTGGCGGTGAAGAAGTAGCTGACGGACGCCTTGACCAGATCTTGGCCTTCGTTGGCCAGTTCGACAATGCTATCGCCGGCGTTGTCGATGATGTACGTGTCATTGCCGGCGCCGCCGATCAGAGTGTCCGCTCCCGCGCCGCCGTCGAGCAGGTTGTTGCCGATGTTGCCCGTGATGACGTTGTTCAGGCCGTTGCCGCTTCCGTTGAGGTCGGCAGTACCGGTCAGTGTCAGATTCTCCAGATTGTTGCCCAGCGTGTAGTTGACCGACGCTTTGACGGTGTCGATCTCGGTGCTTAGGGTGCTGGTTTCGACGATCACATCGCCGGTGCTGTCGACGATGTAGGTGTCGTTGCCCAGGCCACCGGTCAGCAGGTCGTTGCCCGCACCACCGTCGAGAATGTTGTTGCCGTCATTGCCTGTCAGGCGGTTGCCCAAGGCGTTGCCGGTGGCGTTGATATCGGCGTTGCCGGTGAGGACCAGGTATTCGACGTTGGCCGTCAGGGCGTAGCTGACGGTGGAGCGAACGGTGTCGATTTCACTGGCCAGCGTGCTGGTCTCGACCACCAGGTCGCCGACGTTGTCGACGAAATAGTAGTCGTTGCCGGTACCGCCGATCATGGTGTCCGCGCCCTCCATGCCGTTGAGGACGTTTGCGGCGCTGTTGCCGGTCAGCACATTGTTCAGGTCGTTGCCGACCATGTTGATGGCGTCAGTGCCGGTCAATTCACCGTTTTCAATGTTGGCGGTGAAGAAGTAGCTGACGGACGCCTTGACCAGATCCTGGCCTTCGTTGGCCAGTTCGACAATGCTGTCGCCGGCGTTGTCGATGATGTACGTGTCATTGCCGGCGCCGCCGATCAGAGTGTCCGCTCCCGCGCCACCGTCCAGAGTGTCGTTGCCAGCGCCACCCTGCAGGTTGTTGGCCGCAGCGTTGCCGGTGAGTCGATTGTCCTGACTGTTTCCGATCAGATTGATCGCATTGCTTCCGATCAATAAACCTTCTTCGATATTGGCACCGAGGGTATAGCTGATTGAGGCATTGACGCGGTCATAACCTTCGTCTGCCTGCTCAACGATGGTGTCTGCGACGTTGTCCACAATATAAATGTCATTGCCGGCGCCGCCGATCAGAGTGTCCGCTCCCGCGCCGCCGTCGAGCAGGTTGTTGCCGATGTTGCCCGTGATGACGTTGTTCAGGCCGTTGCCGCTGCCGTTGAGGTCGGCAGTACCAGTCAGTGTCAGATTCTCCAGATTGTTGCCCAGCGTGTAGTTGACCGACGCTTTGACAGTGTCGATCTCGGTGCTCAGGGTGCTGGTTTCGACGATCACATCGCCGGTGCTGTCGACGATGTAGGTGTCGTTGCCCAGGCCACCGGTCAGCAGGTCGTTGCCCGCACCACCGTCGAGAATGTTGTTGCCGTCATTGCCTGTCAGGCGGTTGCCCAAGGCGTTGCCGGTGGCGTTGATATCGGCATTGCCGGTGAGGACCAGGTATTCGACGTTGGCCGTCAGGGCGTAGCTGACGGTGGAGCGAACGGTGTCGATTTCACTGGCCAGCGTGCTGGTCTCGACCACCAGGTCGCCGACGTTGTCGACGAAATAGTAGTCGTTGCCGGTACCGCCGATCATGGTGTCCGCGCCCTCCATGCCGTTGAGGACGTTTGCGGCGCTGTTGCCGGTCAGCACATTGTTCAGGTCGTTGCCGACCATGTTGATGGCGTCAGTGCCGGTCAATTCACCGTTTTCAATGTTGGCGGTGAAGAAGTAGCTGACGGACGCCTTGACCAGATCCTGGCCTTCGTTGGCCAGTTCGACAATGCTATCGCCGGCGTTGTCGATGATGTACGTGTCATTGCCGGCGCCGCCGATCAGAGTGTCCGCTCCCGCGCCGCCGTCGAGCAGGTTGTTGCCTATGTTGCCCGTGATGACGTTGTTCAGGCCGTTGCCGCTTCCGTTGAGGTCGGCAGTACCGGTCAGTGTCAGATTCTCCAGATTGTTGCCCAGCGTGTAGTTGACCGACGCTTTGACGGTGTCGATCTCGGTGCTCAGGGTGCTGGTTTCGACGATCACATCGCCGGTGCTGTCGACGATGTAGGTGTCGTTGCCCAGGCCACCGGTCAGCAGGTCGTTGCCCGCACCACCGTCGAGAATGTTGTTGCCGGAATTACCCGTCAGGCGGTTGCCCAGGGCGTTGCCGGTGGCGTTGATGTTCGCTGTTCCCGCCAGAGAAAGGTATTCGAGATTGGCGCCCAGGGTGTAGTCGATGACGGAAATTACGGTGTCGTATTCTGTGAGCGAAGCATTGGTCTCGATGATCACGTCGTTCACATTATCGACAACGTATGTATCGTTGCCGGCGCCACCGCTCATGGTGTCGGCACCGCCCATGCCGTTCAGCCAATTGTTCAGATCATTGCCGATCAGAATATCGTCGAAAGCAGAACCAGTGGCGTTTTCAATCTTTGCGCCGAAGGCGATGGCCAGCCCGTCATTGACCAACGCTTGAGTGGCGGTATTGACGAAAGTCTTGCCAATTTCGCTGAACTGACCCTCATTGAGGTTCAGTGTTACGGCCGACAGTTGATTGCTGGCGTCGATGGTGTCGTTGCCGCCAGCATCCCAAATGGTCTCGAAAATCGATTGGTCGGGTGCCCATTTGTAGACGTTGTCGCCGGTCTGCCAGAGCATGTTGGCGCCGTAAAGCTGCTGGATTACGAGAATGTCCAGAACCATTGGCGTTGTTGGCTGGTATGAATACGTGTTGTTGTAGCTCATGAGGGTGAAGTGTGAGTCGTCGATCAACGGCGAGATAAGGGTGTTGTTGGTCGGGCTCGCTTCAAAGGGATGCTTCAGACCTAGGGCATGACCGATTTCATGAATGAAAGTCATGTAGTCATATGTGCCTCGGACTGGGTTCGGATTGTCCGTTACCGGTCCGATCCAGACATCGCCAGCCAGGGGTTTTTGATCAGGGAAGTAGGCCCAGGCAGCCGTTTTCGGGTCCATGCCGGCATAACCGCCAAACCGCAGGTCGCCAGCACTGTTGTAATCGTCGCTGACCAGGGTGAACTTGACGTTCGCTACGGCGCTCCATGCACTGAGCGCGCTGGTGACGGCGGTCTGTTGCGCGCTGGTCAGTGCGAAACTGTTGAGAAACTCGTTGTCCGGACTGTAACCCTTGGCGAAATACGACTGGCCGGGAGTAACAAAGCTGTACGTTAATCGAGTTGAAAAGACGTCAGAGCCACCAAAGTCCGGGCTAAACCATTGTATGCCGAAGATCAGGCTATCTGCCTGGGCATTACCGGTTAAAAACGAAGTCCTGGTGAGCGTGTAACCTGTGGGTGACGACATTTCGAGATCCTGAGTGGGGGGCGGCCTTACTGAATAATGGCCACTTCGATCAACAATTTTGTACCAAAAACAGCGTCAATTGATATCACTAGGCCACTATTTTTTTAACGATGACGCCAGAAAAATGACTTAGTCAGGTATCGGCGTATCAGCTTGAAACTGAAGATCGGCAGACTGATATCCTGTCGCAAATCGAACTTCAGGAGCGAACGATGAACGTACCGGCCACCCGGCTCATCCGCGAAACCTTCCCCGTCGGCCCTTTGCAGTGCAACTGCACCATCATCGGCGACCCGATCACCAAAAAAGCCATCGTCGTCGACCCGGGTGGCAACCCTGACCTGATCATGGCGCGCCTCGATGCGCTGGGCCTGAAAGTCGTCAGCATCATCCACACCCACGCCCATCTCGATCATTTCCTCGCGTCCGGGCAGATGAAGGAAAAGACCGGCGCGACGCTGCATCTGCACAAGGAAGATCAGTTCCTCTGGGACAACCTCGAAATGCAATGCCAGATGTTCGGCGTGCCATACACTCCGGTGCCATCGCCGGATCGCTGGTTGAGCGACGATGAAGAACTCGCTTGCGGCTGTGGCGTGGCACTGCACACGCCGGGTCATACGCCGGGGTCCATGAGCTTTTGGTTTTCCGAGGCTAAGCTGTTGATTGCCGGCGACACGCTGTTTCGTCGCGGGGTAGGGCGCACGGACTTATGGGGCGGTGATCAGGCCACCATCGTGCGCTCGATCAAGCAGCGGCTGTACACCCTGGACGAGGATGCAACCGTCGTTGCCGGGCACGGTCCGGACACGCGTTTAGGAGATGAAATGCGCGAAAACCCATTCGTACGGGTGTAAATATTTTGTCACGGGTGTGCAGTGGAATTTTTGCGCTGAGTGATGATCCAACGCCCGCAGAGGTTTATTGCCAAACGACCGCTGCACCACAGAATGCAGAAAAGTAGGAGCTCTCCATGTTCACCACGCGTCGTTTGATTATTGTCGCTACTGCCGTAGCTGTGCTGTCCGGCTGCGCCTCGCCTAACCCGTATGACAATCAGGGTCAGGCCGACGGTGGCTCCCAAGGCATGAGCAAAACCGCCAAGTACGGTGGCCTCGGCGCTCTGGCCGGTGCACTGGCCGGCGCTGCTATCGGTCACGATAACCGTGGCAAGGGTGCCTTGATCGGTGCGGCTGTGGTCGGTGCTTCGGCGGCCGGTTACGGTTACTACGCCGACCAGCAAGAGAAAAAACTGCGCGCCAGCATGGCCAACACCGGCGTTGAAGTGCAGCGTCAGGGCGATCAGATCAAGCTGATCATGCCGGGCAACATCACTTTCGCTACTGATTCGGCGAATATCGCGTCGAGCTTCTACCAGCCGCTGAACAACCTGGCCAACTCGTTGAAAGAATTCAGCCAGAATCAGATCGAAATCGTCGGCTACACCGACAGCACCGGCAGCCGCCAGCACAACATGGACCTGTCTCAACGTCGTGCGCAGAGCGTGGCGACCTACCTGACTTCGCAAGGTGTCAGTGGCGCCAACCTGTCGGCCCGTGGCGCCGGCCCGGATAATCCGATTGCCAGCAACGGTGACGTCAATGGCCGGGCGCAGAACCGTCGGGTCGAGGTCAACCTGAAGGCGATTCCGGGTCAGCAGTATGGTGGTCAGCAACAGCAGCCGGGTACGGTTCAGCAGTATCCGTAACTGATTGCCTGAATGAAAAAATGCCTGATCCTGGTGATCGGGCATTTTTTTGTGTCTTTTACGCGGTCTCCCTTACAGGAGCTGCGGGACGCTGCGATCTTTTGATCTTGATCTTTAAAAACAGGATCAAAAGATCGCAGCCTCGTTTCACTCGACAGCTCCTGCAGGAGGTCATGTTGTCCGCGAATGAGCAGATACAAAAAAGCCCCCGGACAACAGCATTGTCCGGGGGCTTTTTGTTGGGCGCGAACCCGATTACTTCTTCAAACCATATTGCTCATCGAGCATGCCCGGCGAGTTCGGCGTCTTCGGCGCGTAGTCGCGCGGTGGCTCCTGATCGCGCGGCGGCGTCAGGCGTTCGCGCGGTGCCTGCGCCGCGTCGGCGTGCAGGGCGGCGATCAGGCGCTGGCGGGTCTGCTCGTCCAGGGCCAGACGATTGGCGCCCTCGGCGAGATGATCCTGCACTTCCTGATAGCTCTGGGTCAGCTTCTTAACCAGCATCGCGGTGCTGTTGAAGTGGGTGACCACCTCGTTTTGATAACTGTCGAAACGCTCCTGGATATCATCCAGTTGACGCTGCGTACGGCTCGGGGCGGCGTTCGGCGCAACGCGCGCGATCAGGAATCCAATGGCGACACCCACAACCAGGGCAAGAGTCGGTAACAACCAAACTAAGAGCGAGTGTTCCACGAGTCCTTCCTCTATAAACGGCTTTGCTTTACGTTAACGGCTCGAACCTGCGCTGTATACCGCGATTCACTCGCAATAGATTGGCACAGACAATTTGCTAGACGAGTCGACCCGATTCGAGGTCACGGAGTTCCTTCCTTGCTGATGCGTGAAACCCCTGTAGTGATTGACGGCCCAGTCGGCCAAATTGAAGCGCTGTACCTGGATAACGAGCAGCCGCGCGGCATCGCGCTGATCTGCCATCCGAACCCGGTGCAGGGTGGCACCATGCTCAACAAGGTCGTCTCGACCCTGCAGCGCACCGCGCGCGACGCGGGCCTGATCACCTTGCGTTTCAACTATCGCGGCGTCGGCGCCAGCGAAGGGGCGCACGACATGGGCACCGGCGAAGTCGATGACGCTCAAGTCGTTGCTGCCTGGCTTCGGGAAAAACACCCGGATCTGCCGCTGACCCTGTTCGGTTTCTCCTTCGGCGGATTTGTTGCAGCAAGTCTCGGCGGCCGCCTCGAAGCGCAAGGCGTGCCGCTCAAGCACTTGTTCATGGTCGCACCGGCGGTGATGCGTCTGGGCGAGCAGGATCAACTGCCAAAGCAGGGCGAATTGACCGTGATCCAGCCGGAAACCGACGAAGTCATTGATCCGCAACTGGTCTACGACTGGTCGGAAAAACTCCAGCGCCCCCATGAGCTGCTGAAAGTGGCAGAATGCGGACACTTTTTTCATGGCAAGTTGACCGATCTCAAGGATCTGATCCTGCCGCGTCTCTCGAATTGATTGCAGTCTGACAAGCGATTACCCATGACGAACCGTACCCGCATCCTCACCGGCATCACCACCACCGGCACGCCGCACCTGGGCAACTACGCCGGCGCCATCCGCCCGGCGATCCTCGCCAGCCGCGACAGCAATGCCGATTCGTTCTACTTCCTGGCCGACTACCACGCCCTGATCAAATGCGATGACCCGCTGCGCATTCAGCGCTCGCGTCTGGAAATCGCCGCGACCTGGCTGGCCGGTGGCCTGGATGTCGACCGCGTGACTTTCTACCGTCAGTCCGATATCCCGGAAATCCCCGAGCTGACCTGGCTGCTGACCTGCGTCGCCGCCAAGGGCCTGCTCAACCGTGCCCACGCTTACAAAGCGTCTGTGGATAAAAACGTCGAGACCGGCGAAGACCCGGACGCCGGCATCACCATGGGCCTCTACAGCTACCCGGTGCTGATGGCCGCAGACATCCTGATGTTCAACGCGCACAAGGTGCCGGTCGGTCGCGACCAGATCCAGCACGTGGAAATGGCCCGCGACATCGGCCAGCGTTTCAACCACCTGTTCGGCCAGGGCAAAGAATTCTTCACCATGCCTGAAGCGCTGATCGAAGAAAGCGTGGCGACGTTGCCAGGCCTCGACGGTCGCAAGATGTCGAAGAGCTACGACAACACCATCCCGTTGTTCTCCAGCGCCAAAGAGATGAAAGACGCGATCTCGCGGATCGTCACCGACTCCAAAGCGCCAGGCGAAGCCAAGGACCCGGACAACTCGCACCTGTTCACTCTGTTTCAGGCCTTTGCTACGCCAGCACAGGCTGACGAATTCCGCGGTGAACTACTCGGTGGCCTGGGTTGGGGCGAGGCGAAGAACCGCCTGTTCCAGTTGCTCGATAATGATCTGGGCGAAGCGCGCGACAAGTATCACCAGTTGATCGAGCGTCCGGCGGATCTCGAAGACATCCTGCAGATCGGCGCCAAGAAGGCCCGTGCCGTGGCAACGCCGT
Source organism: Pseudomonas sp. FP2196 (assembly GCF_030687715.1). Classification (GTDB taxonomy): domain Bacteria; phylum Pseudomonadota; class Gammaproteobacteria; order Pseudomonadales; family Pseudomonadaceae; genus Aquipseudomonas. Next base: position 5,097,835 of record NZ_CP117445.1, on the reverse strand, counting down.
TCCTCAACGAGTTGCGCGAAGCTGTTGGCCTGCGTTCCTTCGTCAATCAGGTTCAGGTGGCTGCGACCACCAAGAAGAAAGCCGCGAAAGCCGCACGTTTTGTGAGCTTCCGTGAGGACGACGGCAGTTTCCGCTTCCGTCTGCTGGCGGCTGATGGCGAGCAACTGCTGCTGTCGCGCAACTTCGCTGATGGCAAAGCGGCGGGGCAGGTGACCAAGCAATTGCAATCCGCTCAACCACTGGACGTGCGCAGCGAAGACCTGAGCTTCAGCGTGTGGCTGGAAGGCCAGTGCGTCGGCGACAGCCCGGCGTTCGCCGACAGTGCTGCGCGCGACGCGGCCATCGAGGCTCTGCGGGTCGCTCTTACACCGGTTCAGGAATAATCAACGGCTCGGCCCGACCAAGGGCTGATTGCCATTCCCACGGGCCGTCGCTACAGTGACGGCCCGTTTTTGTTGCCTTGCTAACGAATTATGACGCCCCTAGAACGATACCAAGCTGATCTGAAACGCCCGGACTTCTTCCATGACGCCGCGCAGGAAACTGCTGTGCGTCATTTGCAGCGCCTTTACGAGGATCTGATCGCCGCCGATCAGAACAAGCCGGGCCTGCTGAGCAAACTGTTTGGCAAAAAGGATCAGACGCCGGTCAAGGGTCTGTATTTCTGGGGCGGTGTGGGTCGCGGCAAGACTTACCTGGTCGACACCTTCTTCGAAGCGCTGCCGTTCAAGGAAAAGACCCGCACGCACTTCCACCGCTTCATGAAGCGTGTGCACGAAGAGATGAAAACCCTCGGCGGCGAGAAAAACCCGTTGACCATCATCGCCAAGCGTTTTGCGACCGAGTCGCGGGTGATCTGCTTCGACGAATTCTTCGTTTCCGATATCACCGATGCCATGATCCTCGGCACGCTGATGGAAGAACTGTTCAAGAACGGCGTGACGCTGGTCGCGACGTCGAACATCGTCCCGGACGGCCTGTACAAGGACGGCCTGCAACGCGCGCGCTTCCTGCCGGCCATCGCGCTGATCAAGCAGAACACCGACATCGTCAACGTCGACAGCGGCGTCGACTATCGTCTGCGTCACCTCGAACAAGCGGAACTGTTCCACTATCCGCTCGACGAAGCCGCTCACGAAAGCCTGCGCAAGAGCTTCAAGGCACTGACACCGGAATGCACCGCAGCGGTCGAGAACGATGTGCTGATCATCGAAAATCGCGAGATCCGTGCCCTGCGCACTTGCGATGACGTGGCCTGGTTCGACTTCCGCGAACTGTGCGACGGCCCGCGTAGCCAGAACGATTACATCGAACTGGGCAAGATCTTCCACGCCGTGCTGCTCAGCGGTGTCGAGCAGATGAGCGTCACTACCGACGACATCGCTCGCCGCTTCATCAACATGGTCGACGAGTTCTACGACCGTAATGTGAAATTGATCATTTCTGCCGAAGTCGAGCTGAAGGATCTGTACACCGGCGGGCGCCTGAACTTCGAGTTCCAGCGCACGCTGAGCCGTCTGCTGGAGATGCAATCGCACGAATTCCTGTCGCGGGCGCACAAGCCTTAAACGGATTTCGGTGTCTAGTCCTGAAATAGGTTTACACCTGTTTCACCCTAACGCCCGATGCACCGCATCGGGCGTTTTGTATTTTAAAGAGAGGTGCGGCCGCTCCTGGTTGTAGATCGTGACGGCCTCTCGCACCATCTGTGTGGCCTGCGCAAAATCCGCAGGTCGGTGGATCAAGAACTCTGTTTTCAAGATGCCGTTGACCCGCTCTGCCAAGGCGTTTTGGTAGCAGTCGTAGCCGTCGGTCATCGAGCAAGTGATGCCATGCTTTGCGTGCATTTCTTGATAAAGGGCCGAGCAGTACTGCGCGCCTCGATCCGAGTGATGGACCAGTTTCTGAACGCTTCGACGTCGCTTCAAAGCCATTCGAAAGGCTTGCACCACGGAGTTGGTGTGCAGACTTTCATGCACGTGATAGCCGACTATTTTTCTCGAAAAGACATCCGTCACTAAACTCAAATAGGCAACGCCATCACGGGTAGGCAGGTAAGTAATATCGGCCACCCAGACCTGTTCTGGGCCGGTAGCGACTATTTGTTCCGGGCTTGGTTTCAGCAGATTGGGGTGTCGGCGGAAGCGATGATGGCTGTCGGTCGTCTTGTGATACGCCCGTTTTCTGCGGACCAACTGGCGGCTTTCCCGCAAAACCGCGAACAAACGATCCCGGCCAACATGGAGCTCCTGTTGCTCACGCTGCTCATGCATCATCGAATGCAGCTTGCGAGTGCCGATGCACGGTTGGCGAGCACGGACCTTCTCTACAAACGTTATGAGCTGCTGATCCTGGTCGGCCCGAGCCCTGTAGACCCGGTTGCGTTTGTAATAGGCCTGACGGCTTATTCCCATAAATTGGCAAGCCCTGCTGACACTCAGGGTTTGGGTTTGCGCAACGACTTGCCGGGTCGCTTTTTTACGACAGATACGCCGTAGTCATTTTTCAGAACATCGACCACGGCTTCAAAGAATTGGGCTTTCTGAGTTGCCAGCGCCAGTTGTTCCTCGAGTTCTTTGATTCTTTGCTCGGGAGTCAGTGGCAAGGTTGGCTCGTCCATAGATCTGATCCTCTGGGAACGAATGGAGGCGCCTTGGCTCCAGTCCTGGCGACCATGTTTGCGTAACCAAACCAGCACCGTCGACCGACCCTGAATCCCATAGCGCCGCTGAGCCTCTTTATAACTCAACTCGCCTTTTTCGACCTGGTCGACAACCGATAATTTAAAAGCCAGTGTGTAATCACGCTGACTGCGCTTCGTGCCCGTATCCATTGCACCTTCCTGAAAAGAAGTCAGAAGGTGTAAACCTTATTCAGGACGGGACACGGCAAAGAAAAAGGGCCTGCATTTGCAGGCCTTTTTTTATATCCAGAATTCACCGCAATACCCCGTAGGAGTGAGCCTGCTCGCGATAGCGGTGGATCAGTCACGTAAATGCTGCATGGACTGACGCAATTGCGAGCAGGCTCACTCCTGCATGGGTTTGTGTATGGGCAGAGGTTTACGCAGCCTGCTGAAACTGCTGCCGATACTGGTTGGGCGACAACTCGGTGTGCTGACGAAACAGCCGCGCAAAGAAACTCGCATCGTCGTAACCGACCTCATAGCTGATGGTCTTGATGCTCTTGCGACTGCCCGATAGCAAACCCTTGGCCGTCTCGATGCGCAGCCGTTGCAGGTAATGCAGCGGTTTGTCGCCCGTGGCCGTCTGGAAGCGGCGCATGAAATTGCGAATGCTCATGCCGTGTTCGCGGGCGACGTCTTCGAAGCGGAATTTGTCGGCGAAGTGTTCTTCGAGCCAGTGCTGGATCTGCAGGATGATCACGTCCTGATGCAGCTTTTGTCCGCCAAAACCGATGCGCCCCGGCGAATAACTGCGCTGCACTTCGTAGAGGATGTCGCGGGCCACGGCCTGTGCGACGTTGGCCCCGCAGAAGCGCTCGATCAAGTAGATGTAGAGGTCGCAGGCCGATGTGGTGCCGCCAGCGCAATACAGGTTATCGGCATCGGTCAGGTGTTTGTCCTGATTGAGATACACCTTGGGGTAGCGCTCAGCGAAGGCGTTGAAGAAGCGCCAGTAGGTGGTTGCTTCCTTGCCATTGAGCAGACCGGCCTCGGCCAGCCAGAACACTCCGGTGGCTTCGCCGCACAGTACCGCGCCGCGAGCATGTTGCTCGCGCAGCCACGGCAGTACCTGTGGATAACGGCTGCAAAGCGTATCGAAATCGTCCCAGAACGCCGGCAGGATAATGACGTCGGCATTTTCCAGGCCGCCGTCGACCGGCATGACCACGTCGCTGAAACTGTTCACCGGTTTGCCGTCGGGGCTAACCAGGCGTGTTTCGAACGCCGGAGTCAGGCCGTGGCCCAGTTGTTTGCCGTAACGCAGGCTGGCCAGATGGAAGAAATCCTTGGCCTGCATGAGAGTGGATGCGAAAACCCGGTCGATCGCCAGGATGCTGACGCGCCGCAAGGGCGTGGAGACTTGCTTAGACATAATTCAACTTTTGTTTTGTTTTTATAAGGGAAAGTGGTCACCAGACGGCTGGATCGTCTTATTTTTTGTCGGATGTGTCCAGTGTCCTGTATCGGAGGGGAGGCATAGTCTCTGAAGGTCATATCCCTCCAACAAGAAAGAAAGGTGCCGCATGATCCCCAGAACCTTGTTCAGCCCCGAGCACGAATTGTTCCGCGACAGCGTACGAACCTTCCTCGAAAAAGAGGCGGTACCGTTCCATGCGCAATGGGAGAAACAAGGCTATATCGACCGCAAACTGTGGAACAAGGCGGGGGAGGCGGGGATGCTGTGCTCGCATCTGCCGGAAGAGTACGGCGGCTTGGGGGCCGATTTTCTTTACAGCGCGGTGGTAATTGAGGAGGTCGGGCGGCTGGGTCTGACCGGTATCGGTTTTTCACTGCATTCGGACATCGTCGCGCCGTACATCCTGCATTACGGCAGCGAAGCGCTGAAACACAAATACCTGCCGAAACTGGTGTCGGGGGAGATGGTCACTGCTATCGCGATGACCGAGCCGGGCGCCGGTTCCGACCTGCAAGGGGTCAAGACCACCGCTGTGCTGGACGGCGATGAATACGTGATCAACGGTTCAAAAACCTTCATCACCAACGGCTTCCTGGCCGACCTGGTAATCGTCGTCGCCAAGACCGATCCGAAGGCCGGGGCCAAGGGCACCAGCCTGTTTCTGGTCGAAGCGAATACGCCGGGTTTCGACAAGGGCAAACGCCTGGAAAAGGTCGGTATGAAGGCACAGGACACGTCGGAATTGTTCTTCCAGGATGTACGCGTGCCGAAAGAAAACCTGTTGGGTCAGGCCGGGGCAGGGTTTGCCTATCTGATGCAGGAGCTACCGCAGGAGCGTCTGACCGTGGCGATTGGCGGCCTGGCCTCGGCGGAAGCGGCGCTGCAATGGACGCTCGATTACACCCGCGATCGCAAGGCGTTCGGCAAGGCGATTGCTGACTTCCAGAACACCCGCTTCAAACTGGCGGAAATGGCTACGGAGATTCAGATCGGTCGCGTTTTTGTCGATAAGTGCCTGGAACTGCATCTGCAAGGCAAGCTCGACGTGCCGACGGCGGCGATGGCCAAGTACTGGGGCACCGACCTGCAATGCAAGGTGCTCGACGAGTGCGTGCAGTTGCACGGTGGTTACGGCTTCATGTGGGAATACCCCGTGGCCCGGGCGTGGGCGGATGCGCGGGTGCAGCGGATTTATGCCGGCACCAATGAAATCATGAAGGAGATCATTGCGCGGTCGCTATGAGCCTTCGGTGACTGTTAGACCGTTATCGCGAGCAGGCTCACTTCTGCATTTGGAATGCGTTCCCTGTAGGAGTGAGCCTGCTCGCGAAGCTTTTAATGGTCGATCAAGGTGCAGGGTTTGGGTGATCCTTGTGAATCGCCTCGATCCCTGCCAGCACTTCATCGGAAAGTTTCAGATCGAAACTGGCAATGTTGCTGTCCAGCTGCTCAAGAGTGGTTGCACCCATGATGTTGCTGGTGACGAACGGTTGCTGGGTCACGAACGCCAGGGCCATTTGCGCCGGATCCAGACCGTGTTCACGGGCCAATGCAACGTAACGGCTGCAGGCAGCTTCCGATTGCGGATTGAAGTAGCGGCTGAAACGGCTGTAGAGGCTCAGGCGACCTTTTGGCGGGCGGGCGCCACCTTCGTACTTGCCCGACAGGAAACCGAACGCCAGTGGCGAATAGGCGAGCAGGCCGCATTGTTCGCGGATGGCGATTTCGGCCAGGCCGACTTCGAAGCTGCGGTTGAGCAGGTTGTAAGGGTTCTGGATCGACACCGCGCGCGGCCAGCCACGGGCTTCGGCCAGAGCGAGGAAACGCATGGTGCCCCACGGCGTTTCGTTGGACAGTCCGATGTGGCGGATCTTGCCGGCCTTCACCTGCTCGTCGAGCGCTTCAAGGGTGTCTTCGAGCGGGGTCAGGTTGGCTTCGATCTTGTGTTTGTAGCCCAGCTGTCCGAAAAAGTTGGTGCTGCGCTCAGGCCAGTGCAACTGGTAAAGATCGATGTAATCGGTTTGCAGGCGTTTCAGGCTGGCATCCACCGCTTCAGTTATGTGCTGGCGGTTGTGGCGCAGATTTTTGTCCCGGATGTAGTCGATGGTGTTGCCCGGGCCGGCGATCTTGCTGGCCAGGATCCAGTCGGTACGATCGCCCCGACTTTTGAAGTAGTTGCCGATGTAGCGCTCGGTGGTGGCGTAGGTTTCGGCTTTCGGCGGCACCGGGTACATCTCGGCGGTGTCGATGAAATTGATCCCGGCCTCTTTGGCCCGTTCAATCTGTGCGAAGGCTTCAGCTTCAGTGTTTTGCTCGCCCCAGGTCATGGTGCCGAGGCAGATTGCACTCACGTTCAGGTCGGTACGGCCAAGCTGGCGATAGTCCATCGGGTGCTCCTTGGGCAAAACAATCATAAAAGCAGGTTGAATTATTTTTCGCAATCTGCATAATTGCCGACCTCTTTCTGCAGTGGAAGTGATGCGCCGCCGCCGAAGAATCTTGCCGTTGAACGGACGCGCCGACCCGAGCCCCCGAAAGCGTCTGTATCCGGCTGCCTTTGACTTGTCAAAGTACGCACTATTCAGTAAGATCCGCCGTCTAATTTACAGGGCGGCCCCTGAGGCTATAAAGAATGAAAACTTTTACTGCTAAACCGGAAACAGTAAAGCGCGACTGGTTTGTCGTCGACGCTGCTGGTCAGACCCTGGGTCGTCTGGCCACCGAAATCGCGAGCCGTCTGCGTGGCAAGCACAAGCCTGAGTACACTCCTCACGTTGACACCGGCGACTACATCGTCGTAATCAACGCTGAGCAGATCCGTGTTACCGGCGCTAAAACCACTGACAAAATGTACTACTCCCACTCCGGTTTCCCGGGCGGCATCAAGTCGATCAACTTTGAAAAGCTGATCGCTAAAGCCCCTGAGCGCGTGATCGAGACCGCGGTTAAAGGCATGCTGCCTAAAAACCCACTGGGTCGCGACATGTACCGTAAGCTGAAAGTCTATGCGGGCGCTGCACACCCACATACTGCTCAGCAGCCCCAAGAACTGAAGTTTTAACGGAATAGTACATTATGTCGGCGACTCAAAATTACGGCACTGGCCGTCGCAAGACCGCAACCGCACGCGTTTTCCTGCGTCCGGGTACTGGTAATATCTCCATCAACAACCGTTCGCTGGAAAACTTCTTCGGCCGCGAAACTGCCCGCATGGTAGTTCGTCAGCCGCTGGAGCTGACTGAGACTGTCGAGAAGTTCGACATCTACGTCACCGTTATCGGTGGTGGTGTAAGTGGTCAAGCTGGCGCAATCCGCCACGGCATCACTCGCGCTCTGATGGACTACGACGAAACCCTGCGTGGCGCTCTGCGCAAAGCTGGCTTCGTTACTCGCGACGCCCGTGAAGTTGAACGTAAGAAAGTTGGTCTGCGTAAAGCGCGTAAGCGTCCGCAGTACTCGAAGCGTTAATTCCGCTTCCACGTTCAAAAAGAACGCCCGATTCCTCACGGAAGCGGGCGTTTTTTTATGCCTGCGATTTATCAAAAGAATTGCGCTGCGACAACTTGCCACTTCCGTAGACCCCCTATACTGCAAGGCTTGAGGGTGAGAGCTCCGGGTAATTCCCTTGTCAGAATTGGGGCTTTTCATTACCATCTCGGCAAAATTTTTATAAGTAACATTGATTTATTTAGTAGATGCCTGATTTAACAGGCCACAAAGCTGATGGGAGAGGACTGAATGAGCAATGACGGCGTGAATGCAGGCCGGCGTCGCTTCTTGGTAGCAGCCACATCCGTGGTGGGTGCTGCAGGAGCGGTGGGGGCTGCGGTCCCGTTCGTGGGGTCATGGTTTCCCAGTGCCAAGGCAAAAGCCGCAGGTGCACCGGTGAAAGTGAATGTCAGCAAAATCGAGCCAGGACAGCAGATGATTGCTGAGTGGCGCGGCCAGCCGGTGTTCATTGTCCGCCGTACTGAGGAAATCCTGGGGAATCTCAAGAAGATCGAGGGCCAGCTCTCTGATCCAACCTCCAAAAACTCCACGCAACCCACCTATGTCGACCCTGAAGTGCGATCGATCAAGCCGGAAATTCTGCTGCTGATCGGGATTTGCACACACTTGGGTTGCTCACCGACCTTCCGTCCCGAAGTGGCACCTGCGGATCTGGGTAAAGACTGGGTAGGCGGTTATTTCTGCCCTTGCCACGGTTCTCACTACGATCTGGCTGGCCGCGTCTACAAGTCGCAACCTGCGCCTTTGAACCTGCCAGTTCCCCCGCATTCCTATGAGACTGATGACCTGATTGTCATTGGCGTCGATACGGAGAAAGCGTGATGAGCAAGTTCATGGATTGGGTTGATGCGCGCTTCCCCGCCACCAAAATGTGGGAAGACCATCTCAGCAAGTATTACGCTCCAAAAAACTTCAATTTCTTCTACTTTTTCGGCTCGCTGGCATTGCTCGTTCTGGTCAACCAGATCGTCACCGGTGTCTGGCTGACGATGAGTTACACGCCGTCGGCAGAAGAAGCGTTCGCTTCCGTCGAATACATCATGCGTGACGTTGAGTACGGCTCGATCCTGCGTCTGCTTCACTCCACTGGTGCCTCGGCGTTTTTCATCGTGGTCTATCTGCACATGTTCCGTGGGCTGCTCTACGGTTCGTACCAGAAACCGCGTGAGCTGGTCTGGGTGTTCGGCATGCTGATCTACCTGGCGCTGATGGCCGAAGCCTTCATGGGGTATCTGCTGCCTTGGGGCCAGATGTCCTACTGGGGGGCGCAGGTGATCATCTCGCTGTTCGGTGCGATTCCGGTCATCGGCAACGACCTGACCCAGTGGATCCGTGGTGACTATCTGATCTCCGGGATCACCCTGAATCGCTTCTTCGCTCTGCACGTTGTCGCGTTGCCAATCGTGATTCTCGGTCTGGTGGTGCTGCACATTCTGGCGCTGCACGAAGTGGGTTCGAACAACCCTGATGGCGTCGATATCAAGAAGCACAAAGACGAAAATGGCATCCCGCTGGATGGCATTGCCTTCCACCCGTACTACACCGTGAAAGACATTGTCGGCGTAGTGGTGTTCCTGTTCATCTTCTGCTTTATCGTGTTCTTCTTCCCGGAAATGGGCGGCTACTTCCTCGAAAAGCCAAACTTCGAACCGGCTAACCCGTTCAAGACGCCAGAGCACATTGCGCCGGTCTGGTACTTCACACCGTTCTACGCGATCCTGCGGGCAATTCCGGACAAGCTCATGGGTGTTATCGCCATGGGGGCGGCCATCGCGGTGCTGTTTGTCCTGCCATGGCTTGACCGCAGTCCGGTGAAATCGATGCGCTACAAAGGCTGGATGAGCAAAATCTGGCTGTTGGTGTTCTGCATTTCGTTCGTGATTCTGGGCATTCTGGGTGTTCTGGCTCCGACACCGGAGCGAACCTTGCTGTCGCAGGTCTGCACCTTCCTGTACTTCGCCTACTTCATTTTGATGCCTTTCTACACCAGGCTCGAGAAGACCAAACCGGTTCCGGAAAGGGTGACTGGCTGATGAAAAAGTTATTTTTTGCTCTGCTTTTTGCTGCTTTGCCTGTGCTGTCTTTCGCTGCTGAACACGGCGGTCCTGAGCTGGAAAAAGTCGACATCGACGTTTCCGACAAGGCTGCCCTGCAGGATGGCGCACGTACCTTTGCCAACTATTGCATGGGTTGCCACAGTGCCAAGTTCCAGCGTTACGAACGGGTTGCCGATGACCTGGGCATTCCTCACGAAATGATGCTGGAGAAGCTGGTGTTCACCGGTGCCAAGATTGGCGATCACATGAATATCGGCATGCAGCCGGCGGACGCCAAGACTTGGTTCGGTGCTGCGCCACCTGACCTGACCCTGGTGGCTCGCGTGCGTGGCACTGACTGGCTCTATGGTTACCTGAAGTCGTTCTACGAAGATCCTGCACGTCCTTGGGGTGTGAACAACAAGGTCTTCCCGAATGTCGGCATGCCTAACGTGCTGGTCGGCCTGCAGGGTCGTCAGGTCGTGGGTTGCAAACAGGTGCAGATCGTCGAAGACGGCAAGAAGCAATATGATCCGCTGACCGGTACGCCTTTGACCCATGAGGCGTGCGATCAGTTGACCATCGTGCCGAAGTCCGGTGCTCTGAACGAAGAGCAGTTCGATGAGAAGGTCAAGAATCTGGTAACCTTCCTGGCTTACTCGGCTAACCCGGTTAAGCTGCAACATCAGCGCATCGGTACTTACGTTTTGCTGTACCTGGCGTTCTTCTTTGTGTTCGCCTATCTGCTCAAGCGTGAATACTGGAAAGACGTGCACTGATACGCTTCAAAAGCATTGCTGTTAATCGCGCGCGCCCAAGGGCGTCTCCGATAGCGCAACGTCTGGTCAGCCAGGCTTTGCCGGAGGCGCCCTCTGGGCGCGCGCGTTTTTCCGGTTCCGATAATTTCAACAAGCGAGGAGGATCGCCATGGGCGTGACCAATCGGTTGGCCTGTTACTCCGACCCCGCCGACCACTATTCCCACCGAGTGCGCATCGTACTTGCAGAGAAGGGTGTCAGCGCCGAGATCATTTATGTGGAAGCTGGTCGTCAGCCGCCTAAACTGATTGAGGTGAACCCTTATGGAAGCCTGCCCACGCTGGTCGATCGTGACCTGGCGTTGTGGGAGTCGACCGTGGTGATGGAATATCTGGATGAGCGTTACCCGCACCCGCCGTTGATGCCGGTTTATCCGGTGGCGCGTGCCAACAGTCGTCTGCTGATTCACCGTATTCAGCGTGACTGGTGTGGTCTGGTGGATCTGATACTTGATCCCAAGTCCAAGGAAGCCGCGCGTGTCGTGGCGCGTAAGGAATTGCGTGAAAGCCTGACGGGCGTGTCGCCGCTGTTTGCCGACAAGCCGTTTTTCCTCAGTGAGGAACAAAGTCTGGTGGATTGCTGCCTATTGCCAATACTCTGGCGTTTGCCGATTCTGGGTATTGAACTGCCGCGGCCAGCCAAGCCGCTGCTTGATTATATGGAGCGCCAGTTTGCGCGTGAGGCTTTCCAGGCGAGTCTGTCTGGTGTCGAACGCGATATGCGCTAAGGCTTAAGGAGCCGCTATGAACTCCAGTCGACCTTATCTGGTCCGCGCGCTCTACGAGTGGATTGTGGATAACGATTGCACCCCGCACATGCTGGTCAACTCCGAGTACCCGGCGGTGCAGGTGCCGCAGGGTTTCGCCAGTGACGGGCAGATTGTCCTGAACATCTCGCCCAGCGCTGTGCGGCATCTGCACATGGACAACGACGTAGTGACCTTCGAAGGTCGCTTCGGTGGCGTTCCGCACAGTCTGTACGTGCCGATCAGCGCAATTCTGGGCATCTACGCCCGGGAGAACGGGCAGGGTATGGTGTTCGATATCGAGTCGCCGATGGATGACGAAGACGACATCGAGCCGGATGACGACTTGCCGCCACCGGACAGCGAGCCACCGCGCCCTAGCGGCCGGCCAAGTTTGAAAGTGGTGAAGTAATAAAAAAGGCGATCCGGATGGATCGCCTTTTTTATTACTTCCCCTGTAGGCGCTGCCCAAGGCTGCTCCTGCAGGGGGAGGGTAAGTCAGTCGATGTACTCAAACAGCTTCACAATCTTCTGCACACCGGAAACGCCCTGGACCAGATTGGTTGCCTGGGTGGCTTCCTGTTTGGTCAGCAGGCCCAGCAGGTAGACGATGCCGTTCTCGGTCACAACCTTGATGCGCGAGCCGGGAATGCTCGCGTCGGTGAGCATCTGGGTCTTGATCTTGGTGGTCAGCCACGCGTCGTTCTGGCGCGCCAGCAGGGAGGAGGGTTGCAGCACTTGCAGTTCGTTGTGCACCTTCTTCACGCGCTGCACATTGGCGGCGGCCTGCTCGGCCTTGGCCTTGAGGTCTTCGCGCGGCGTCTGGCCGGCCAGCAGTACCACGCCGTTGAAGCTGGTGGTGACGATGTGCGAGTCGTTGTCCAGCGCCGGATCGGCCTTGGCGATGTTCACGCCTACTTTGGTTTCGATCAGCGAATCGTCGATCTTGCTGCCGAAGGTACGGGTGCCACGGTCATCTTCGATCGGTGCTTCTCGGCTGGCATTTACCACCGAGGTGCAGCCACTGATGCCGAGGCACAGGGTCAAGGCCAGAAGGCCAAGGCGATTAGGGGTCATTCTTCACTCCCGAACAGTTGGCTGTCGATCAGATCGCAGAGGCAATGGATCGCCAGCAAGTGGACTTCTTGAATACGTGCAGTGACGTTGGCCGGTACGCGAATCTCGACGTCCTCGGGCAACAGCAGCGACGCCATGCCGCCGCCATCGCGTCCGGTCAAAGCTACGACAATCATTTCGCGATCATGTGCGGCCTGGATCGCTTGAATAATGTTCGCCGAGTTACCGCTGGTCGAAATAGCCAGCAAGACATCACCTGGCTGGCCGAGCGCACGGATCTGCTTGGAGAACACTTCGTTATAGCTATAGTCGTTGGCGATCGAGGTGATCGTCGACGTATCGGTGGTCAGGGCGATGGCGGGCAGACTCGGGCGCTCGCGTTCGAAGCGGTTGAGCAGCTCCGAGGAAAAGTGCTGTGCATCGCCGGCGGAGCCGCCGTTGCCGCACGAAAGCATTTTGCCCTCGTTGAGCAGGGCGTTGACCATGATCTGGCTGGCTTGCTCGATGTGCGGTGCAAGTACGTCCATCGCCTGTTGCTTGGTGTCGATACTGGCCTGGAAAAGCTGGCGAATTCGGGATTGCATGTCCATCTGTGTGACCTTAAGTAGCGCGGCTGTTCGGCACATGAATGTGCAGCCCGCAAAGCAAAGAGCAAAATGTGTCGGATGAAAAAGTCCGGGTTGGATGCAGATCAACTGTCGAAAGCATTCTGCAACCAGTTCAGCTGACTCGGATGGCTGTCGATGGCTACCACGTCGAAGCGGCAGGGGGAATTGGCCCAACGCGATTCGCGCTGAAGAAAATACTGCGCAGCGAAAATCAGTTTCTGCTGCTTGCGCCCATCGATGCTAGCGAGCGCGCCACCCCATTGAGTGTTTTTTCTGTAGCGAACTTCAACGAATACTACTGTATCGCCATCAAGCATGACCAGATCAAGCTCGCCGCGCTTGCATAACCAGTTCTGCGCCAACAGTCGCAGCCCCTGCTTCTGCAGATGCTCGAGCGCATGGCGCTCGGCATCTTTACCGCTTTGCGAGCGTGACCTGTCGGGCATTAGCGCGCGGTGTCCGGCAGACGTTGAATCTGACCGCTGACAAACTGCGCCCAAGGCAGTTGACGCACGACACGCTGAGTCTGAGTCATGCCCAGGCTCCCCGACTGTCCTTCGATGCGGCTGTCCGGCAGGGCTTTGAGTTGGCCCAGGCGCGGTGCCAGACGATAGGCATCGACGCCCATGGCGTACAGGCGACCGAGGCTGCCTGCGGCTTGTGGCCACTGTGCGGTGACTTGCTGGCGCAGCGGATCGTTGGCTTCCAGTAGCCATGGAGTTTCGCAGAAGCGAATACCGTTCATGTCGTTGTACTGGTTCACATCGCCGCTGGCGCTGTACACGTGGGAGGTCGCGTAAACCGGAACATCACCAGCGTACTGGAAGTTCAGGGTCGGCTTGATCTGCTGCGCTTGCTGTGGAGTGGCAGCCAAGAAGATGAACTCAATGTCCTGACGACGCGAAGGCTGTGCGGCGACGTTGGTGCCAGCCGCATTCTGCAGGCTCTTGGCGCGGGCCTCGCTCTGGCGCAACTGGAACATGTCGGCGATCTGCTGGGCGAGTTGCACCGGCTGATCAACACGCTCTGTGGCAACGATGCTGCCGCCATTGGCTTGCCAGTCCTGGCTGAACGCGCGCAGTACGCGGTCGCCCCATTCGCCTTTCGGCACCATGATTGCGGCGCGGTGCAGGCCGTCGGCACGGGCGCGACGGGAGACTTCACGGGCTTCGTCTTCAGCAGCCAGACCAAACTGGAACAGCTGCGCCGGGCCTTGATCGCCTTCGCTGTAGTTCAGCGCCAGGGTGGTGATGGGTAGTTGCGGGCGGGTGCTCAGTTGTTTGACCAGTGGTTTTTCCAGCGGGCCAACGACCAACTGCACGCCGTCTGCCTGAGCCTTGCGGTAGAACTCGTCCATCGAGGTCAGTTTCGAGCTGTCGTAGAACTCGATGGCTGGCGGCTTCTGCCCGGCCTGTTGAGCCTGGTAGTGCGCGGCCATGAAACCTTCACGCAATGCTTTGCCGACGGAAGCCAACTGGCCGTCTTGCGGCAGCAGCAGGGCGATTTTGCTCAGGGGCTGGCTCGCCAGTTCCTTGAGCTTGGTCAGCGGCAGTGGCAGGTTGATCGCTGCTGGGTGCTTTGGATTCTGCGCGCGCCAGGTGTCGATAGCGGCCTGCTGCTGCTCCAAAGTGCCAGCGGTTTTAACCGCCTGCGCCAGAGCCATCCAGCCACCGAGGTCATCGGTGCTGTTTGGTTGCAATTGGTCGGTCGGCAGCGAGGCAATCAGTGTCCAGATCGCTTCGTGGTTCTTGCTCGCGGCTTCGCCTTGCAGCATCGGCGCAATGAAGATGCGCTCGCGGGCGGCGGCCAGCGTCTGGCCATCGGCTTCGAGGGCGCGGGCATGAACGGTGCCGGTGCGCACCTGCTGCTCTTCCGGCATCTCACCCAGCTTTTGCAGGCTCGGATGGCTCAGTGCGGTCAGCGCGGCTTTCGGCTGATTGCGGGTCATGGCCAGCTCGGCGGCCAAAGTGTTAGCAAAAATCTGCTGCCCCGGCTTTAGCTGTTCAACGGGCACTTGTTGCAGGATTTGCGCGGACTGTCCGGCATTGCCCTGACGATAAGCCAGATCCGCTGCGCTCAGGCGCAGCAGGGCGGCTTTTTCCGGGGTTTTAGCCTGGGTGGCCTGTTCGAGCAGTTGCTCGATGCTGGCATCCGGAGTCCGTGGAAGTTCGCCAAGGCTGGAGGAAGGGGAGCTGGCGCAGGCCGCCAAAAGGGCAGCGAGGCAGAGGGCAGTGAACAGCCGCAGGCAAGCGATCATGTAAGTGTTCCTGATACTCGATCAAATTAGCGTGGAATTGTACCCAAGCACTGGCCGGGGCGCGATGTTAGTGGCGTGAAACAGTCAATTTAGCTGGAGTAAATGTTGCGGAGCCGCACATCTGCGGGAAAAACCGTGTGCGGGCAGGGCGCATCGCAAGCCTCGTGACGCGTTACAATGCCGGCTTTTACCGATCATGAGGTGTGCGCTTTGACTGCTCCAGGTCCTTTGAATTCCGCTGCTGGCTCGCTTTATGTGGTGGCGACGCCCATCGGCAACCTGGACGACATCAGCGCCCGGGCATTGAAAATTCTCCGCGAAGTGGCATTGATTGCTGCCGAGGACACGCGTCACTCGCAGCGACTGATGCAGCACTTCGGTATTTCCACGCCGTTGGCCGCTTGCCACGAACATAACGAACGAGATGAAGGTAGCCGCTTTATTACCCGTCTGCTGGCGGGTGACAACGTTGCGCTGATTTCCGATGCCGGTACGCCGCTGATTTCCGATCCGGGCTATCACCTGGTGCGTCAGGCCCGTGCTGCGGGGATCAATGTGGTGCCCGTGCCTGGCGCTTGCGCCTTGATCGCGGCATTGTCGGCGGCGGGCCTGCCATCCGATCGATTCATCTTCGAGGGTTTTCTGCCGGCCAAGTCGGTTGGGCGCAAGGCGCGCCTGGAAGCGGTTAAGGAAGAGCCGCGCACGCTGATCTTTTACGAAGCCCCGCATCGCATTCTGGAATGCCTGCAGGATATGGAGGCGGTGTTCGGTGGCGAGCGTCAGGCATTGCTGGCTCGTGAGATAACCAAGACGTTCGAAACGCTTAAAGGTTTGCCGCTGGCTGAGTTGCGCGCGTTCGTCGAGGCCGACAGCAATCAGCAGCGCGGCGAGTGCGTGGTGTTGGTCGCGGGCTGGACAGTGCCGGAGTCTGAAGACGCCGTCAGCAGCGAGGCGATGCGCGTCCTCAATCTGTTGCTCGAAGAGATGCCGCTCAAGCGTGCCGCTGCGTTGGCAGCGCAGATCACCGGTGAGCGCAAAAATGTGCTGTATCAGGTCGCGCTGGACAAACAGAAAGACGTGTAAGCCGTCGCCCATAGCGGTCTTGGGGCTTTTAGCGCTTGTTCTTCGGTCGCTCTGCCGTTAACCTTCGCGGCGGAGAGTCGATCGGACAGTCGCTGCCCTCTATGAAAATTAGGGGGGGGAGGAAAGTCCGGGCTCCATAGGGCGAAGTGCCAGGTAATGCCTGGGAGGCGTGAGCCTACGGAAAGTGCCACAGAAAATAACCGCCTAAGCGCTTCGGCGACGGTAAGGGTGAAAAGGTGCGGTAAGAGCGCACCGCACGTCTGGCAACAGTTCGTGGCTAGGTAAACCCCACTTGGAGCAAGACCAAATAGGGTCCCAAGGCGTGGCCCGCGCTGGGACCGGGTAGGTTGCTAAAGATGTCCAGTGATGGCCATCGTAGACGAATGACTGTTCAAGACAGAACCCGGCTTACAGATCGACTCTCCACCTTTTTCTTTCCCTGCTTGAATCAGTGTTATCGGGGCTGTGTATTATCAGCAGGCCTGCGCTGAAAGTTCGGCAGCGGCAAATGCAGTAATAGCCATTTCCCACCCTGCTTCAATCAACAGCAGAAGCGCTCTCGTAATACCGAAAAAATCTTACTCTTAACAAATTACTTTAACTTTCGAGCGCAGCTTTCAGTGCTGCATCAAGTTATGGGTCAAAAGTCTCCGCCAGATTCTCGTTGTGCCTCCTTTTATGCTCCTAAATCTCCGTTCTGTAAGGGTTTTCCTTTAATCCGCGCCTTGACGGTGTGGTGGGCGCATTCCTATAGTGTGCGCAAGTGGCGGAAAGTGGCATGAAGTGGGTTTTTTGAGCTCAAAACGATAAAAATTGGAGAAACGCAGACGTGTTTCGCGGAGCTAACGCTATCAGTCTCGATGCAAAGGGCCGTCTCGCTATGCCGAGCCGGTACCGTGACGAGCTCGATTCGCGCAGTTCCGGCCAATTGATCGTCACCATTGATGCCGTTGATCCGTGTCTGTGTGTCTATCCGCTCGACGAGTGGGAAATTATTGAAACCAAGTTGCGCGCACTCCCTTCGCTTCGCGAAGAGAACCGTCGCCTGCAACGTTTATTGATTGGTAATGCCGTCGACCTCGAACTCGACGGCAGTGGTCGTTTTCTGGTTCCACCGCGTCTGCGCGAATACGCCAAGCTTGATAAGAAAGCGATGCTGGTGGGCCAACTGAACAAGTTCCAATTGTGGGACGAGGATGCATGGAACGCGGTATCTGCCGCTGACCTTGCTGCCATTCAACAACCGGGCGCGATGCCTGATGAACTGCGTGATTTGATCCTGTGACTATTGATAGCGGCTTTAACCACATCACCGTACTGCTTGACGAAGCCGTCGAGGCTCTCGCCGTACGTCCTGATGGCTGCTATCTGGACGGTACGTTCGGGCGCGGCGGGCACAGTCGGTTGATCCTCAGTCAGCTCGGGACTGACGGGCGACTCATCGGATTCGACAAGGATCCACAAGCGATTGCCACTGGGCAAACGCTAGCGGCCGAAGACGGCCGCTTTGTCGTTGTGCAGCGCAGCTTTGCCGAGCTCGGTTCGGTCGTCGCCGAACGTGGTCTGGCCGGCAAGGTCAGCGGCATCCTGCTCGACCTGGGCGTGTCTTCGCCGCAGCTTGACGACGCTGAGCGTGGCTTCAGTTTCCTCAACGACGGCCCGCTCGACATGCGCATGGACCCGTCCCGTGGCATCAGCGCTGCCGAGTTCGTCAACACCGCGCCGGCTGAGGAAATCGCCCGGGTGTTCAAGGAATACGGTGAAGAACGTTTCTCCGGGCGCATGGCTCGCGCCGTCGCCGAGCGTCGCGATATCACTCCTTTCGAGCGCACCGCTGATCTGGCTGAAGTCTTGAAAGTGGCCAACCCGGCTTGGGAAAAGGGCAAGAACCCGGCCACCCGTGCGTTCCAGGGTTTGCGTATTCACGTCAACAACGAACTGGGCGATCTGGAAGCCGGCCTCGAAGCCGCACTGGACGCACTGGAAGTCGGCGGCCGTCTGGTCGTGATCAGCTTCCACTCGCTGGAAGACCGCATCGTCAAACTGTTCATGCGCAAGCTGGTGAAAGGCGAAGCCGACAACCTGCCGCGCAACCTGCCGGTTCGCCACGTAGCGTTCGAACCGAAAATCAAAGTCCATGGCAAAGCGCAGACGGCCTCCGACGCCGAACTCAAAGCCAACCCACGTTCCCGTAGCGCCGTCATGCGCGTCGCGGAGAAGTTGCGGTGAGCAAGCTTTTCGCCAAGCCACTGCCCGGCGGCAGCTTTTTCATGCTGCTGTTGTTTGTCGGTGTGCTCGTGTCGGCCATTGGCGTGTCTTACAGCGCGCATTGGAACCGCCAATTGCTCAACAACCTTTACAACGAACTCAGCGTGCGCGACAAGGCGCAGGCCGAGTGGGGCCGGCTGATTCTTGAGCAAAGCACCTGGACCGCGCACAGCCGGATCGAAGTGCTGGCCACCGAACAATTGAAGATGCACATCCCGGGCGCGGCTGACGTGAAGATGGTGGCGCCATGATGAAGCTCGAAGGCGCACTCTTCCCTTGGCGCTTCCGTCTGATGGTGGCGCTGCTCGGCGTGATGGTTGCGGCGATCTGCTGGCGCATCATCGACCTGCAAGTGGTTGACCGTGACTTCCTGAAAGGTCAGGGCGACGCGCGCAGTCTTCGTCACATCCCGATTCCTGCTCACCGTGGCCTGATCACCGACCGTAACGGCGAGCCGTTGGCCGTGAGTACCCCGGTGACCACCCTGTGGGCCAACGCCAAGGAAATGCAGACCGCCAAAGAGAAATGGCCGGCACTGGCCGCCGCGTTGGGTCAGGACCCGAAAGCCCTGACCGAGCGCCTCGAAGCGCAAGCCAACAAAGAATTCATTTATCTGGTACGCGGGTTGACCCCCGAGCAGGGCCAGTCTGTGCTCGACCTTAAAGTGCCGGGCGTCTACGGCATCGAAGAATTCCGCCGGTTCTATCCGGCCGGTGAAGTCACGGCGCACATGGTCGGCTTTACCGACATCGATGATCACGGTCGCGAAGGTGTCGAACTGGCTTATGACGAATGGCTCGCCGGGGTTCCCGGCAAGCGGCAGGTCATCAAGGATCGGCGCGGACGGCTGATCAAGGATGTCCAGGTCACCAAAAACGCCAAGGCCGGCAAGCCCTTGGCGTTGTCGATTGACCTGCGTCTGCAATATCTGGCCAACCGCGAACTGCGTAACGCGATCATCGAGAACGGCGCCAAGGCCGGCAGCCTGGTGATCATGGACGTGAAGACCGGCGAAATTCTGGCCATGGTCAACCAGCCGACCTACAACCCGAACAACCGCCGCAACCTGCAGCCGGCAATGATGCGTAACCGCGCGATGATCGACGTGTTCGAACCGGGTTCGACCATGAAAGCCATCTCGATGGCTGCCGCAATCGAAACCGGTCGCTGGAAACCGAGCGACACCGTTGAGGTGTATCCGGGCTCCCTGCAGATCGGTAAGTACACGATCAAGGACGTCTCCAAGAGCGAAGGTCCGGTGCTCGACCTGACCGGCATCCTGATCAATTCCAGTAACGTCGGCATGAGTAAGGTCGCGTTCGATATCGGCGGCGAAACGATTTTCCGCCTCGCGCAGAAAGTCGGCCTCGGCCAGGACACCGGCCTTGGCTTCCCGGGCGAACGTGTCGGCAACCTGCCGAACTACCGCGATTGGCGCAAGGCTGAAACCGCGACCCTGTCCTACGGCTACGGGATTTCCGTGACCGCGATTCAGTTGGTGCACGCATTCTCGGCGCTGGCCAACAACGGTCGTCTCGCACCGTTGACCCTGATCAAAACCGACAAGCCGCCGCAGACCACGCAAGTGCTGCCGGAAGCTGTCGCGAAAACCATGCAGGGCATGCTGACCCAAGTGATCGAAGCCCCACGCGGTGTGTTCCGTGCGCAAGTGCCGGCGTATCACGTGGCCGGCAAGTCCGGTACGGCGCGCAAGACTTCGGTGGGCACCAAGGGTTACGCCGAAAACTCTTATCGCTCGCTGTTCGCCGGTTTCGGCCCGATGAGCGATCCGCGTTACGCCATCGTTGTGGTGATTGATGAACCGAGCAAGGCCGGTTACTTCGGTGGTCTGGTTTCGGCGCCGGTGTTCAGCCGTGTGATGTCCGGCACCCTGCGTCTGATGAACGTGACCCCGGACAACCTGCCGACCACGCAACAGGCCAACGCCACCCCGGTTATTCCGCTGAAAGCCAATGGAGGGCGCGGCTGATGTCATTAAGTCTGAACAAAATATTCCCCCACGCCGGCCACGATCTGCTGATCCGTGAATTGGCGCTGGACAGCCGTAACGTACGCGCGGGTGATTTGTTCCTCGCGGTGCCGGGCGGCAAATTCGATGGTCGTGCGCACATTGCCGATGCACTGGCGCGCGGCGCTGCCGCTGTGGCGTATGAAGTGGAAGGCGCCACCGTGCTGCCTATCACTGATGTCCCGTTGATTCCGGTCAAGGGGCTCGCGGCGCAGTTGTCAGATATCGCCGGGCGTTTTTACGGCGAACCAAGCCATCATCTGAATTTGATCGGCGTCACCGGCACCAACGGTAAAACCAGCGTGACCCAACTGGTCGCGCAGGCGCTGGATCTGCTCGGCCAGCATTGCGGCATTGTCGGCACCCTCGGTTCCGGCTTCTATGGCGCATTGGAAAGCGGTCTGCACACCACGCCGAACCCGATTGCCGTGCAAGCGACTTTGGGCGACCTGAAAAAGGCCGGCGCGAAAGCCGTGGCCATGGAAGTTTCGTCCCATGGTCTGGATCAAGGCCGGGTGACCGCGCTAGCGTTCGACGTGGCAGTGATGACCAACCTGTCCCGCGATCATCTGGATTATCACGGCACCATGGAGGCTTACGCCGAGTCCAAGGCCCGGCTGTTCGCCTGGAATGATCTGAAGTGCCGCGTGGTCAACCTCGACGACGATTTCGGCCGGCAACTGGCCGCTGAAAAACGTGAGTCGCGCTTGATCACCTACAGCCTGCTCGACAGCAGCGCTTATCTGTTCTGTCGCGAAGCGCAGTTCGACGACCACGGCGTACGCGCCACGCTGGTGACGCCGCAGGGCGAACATCATCTGCGCAGCACCTTGCTCGGTCGTTTCAACCTGAGCAACGTGCTGGCGGCGGTTGGTGCTTTGCTCGGCCTGGATTACGCGCTCGATGAAATTCTCAAAGTACTGCCCAAGCTCGAAGGTCCGGCCGGACGCATGCAGCGTCTTGGCGGCGGCACTCAGCCGTTGGTGGTGGTCGATTACGCCCACACACCGGATGCGCTGGAAAAAGTTCTCACGGCATTGCGCCCACACGTCAAAGGCAAGTTGCTGTGCCTGTTCGGCTGCGGCGGTGATCGCGATCGTGGCAAACGTCCGTTGATGGCCGAAGTGGTCGAGCGTCTGGCTGATCAAGTGCTGGTCACCGATGACAATCCGCGCACCGAAGACCCGGCAGTGATTTTCGATGATATCCGCGCCGGTTTTACCGCTGTGGATAAAGTCACGTTCGTCGCCGGCCGTGGCCAGGCGATTGCGCAAATGATTGCTGCTGCTTCAGCAGATGACGTGATCGTTCTGGCTGGCAAAGGTCACGAGGACTATCAGGAAATCAACGGCGAGCGTCATGCCTTCTCCGATCTGGTCGAAGCGGATCATGCGCTGACCGCTTGGGAGGTGGCCCATGCTTAAAGCCCTGAAGCTCGGTGAATTGACCAATGCGCTCGACGCACGCCTGATCAGCGCCGATGCCAGTTTCGATGGTGTGAGCATCGACAGTCGCGCGATCAAGCCAGGCCAACTGTTTATTGCCCTGACCGGCCCGCGTTTCGATGGTCACGATTATCTGAACGACGTCGCCGCCAAAGGCGCCGTAGCAGCGCTGGTCGAGCGTGAAGTCGCCGATAGCACGTTGCCACAGCTGTTGGTCAAAGATACCCGTCAGGCCTTGGGCCAATTGGGTGCCTTGAACCGCGCTGCCTTCACTCAGCCAGTGGCTGCCGTGACCGGTTCCAGTGGCAAGACCACGGTCAAGGAAATGCTCGCAAGCATCCTGCGCACACGCGGCCCGGTGCTGGCGACCCGTGGCAACCTGAACAACGATCTCGGCGCACCGCTGACCCTGCTCGAACTGGCCCCGGAACACACGGCGGCCGTGATCGAACTGGGTGCTTCGCGTCTGGGTGAAATCGCCTACACCGTCGGGCTGACCAAGCCGCAAGTAGCGATCCTCAACAATGCCGGCACCGCTCACGTTGGTGAGTTCGGCGGCCCGGAAAAAATCGTCGAAGCCAAAGGTGAAATCATCGAAGGTCTGGCGGCTGATGGCATCGCCGTGCTGAATCTCGACGACAAGGCCTTCGGTATCTGGAAGACCCGCGCGGGTGCTCGCAAAGTCCTGACTTTCGCCCTGAGCAATTCGCAAGCTGACTTCTACGCCAGCGACCTGAGCACCGATGCCCGGGGTTGCCCGGCGTTCAATCTGCACACGCCTGAAGGTTCGGAGCGCGTTCAACTGAATCTGCTCGGTACCCATAACGTTGCCAACTCGATGGCCGCTGCTGCTGCCGCACATGCGTTGGGCGTGTCGCTGTTCGGCATTGCCACCGGGCTTGGCGCGGTGCAACCGGTCAAGGGCCGCACCGTCGCGCAACTGGCAAAAAACGGTATGCGTGTGATCGATGACACTTACAACGCAAACCCCACCTCCATGTGCGCTGCCGTTGATATACTCGCCGGCTTTTCCGGTCGCACCGTCCTGGTGCTCGGAGACATCGGCGAGTTGGGCGATTGGGCGGAGCAGGGGCACCGCGACGTGGGCGAATACGCCCGGGGCAAGGTTTCCGCGCTTTATGCCGTTGGGCCGAACATGGTTCACGCCGTAAACGCTTTCGGTGAACAGGCGCATCACTTCGGCACGCAAGCCGAACTGATCCAGGCCCTCGACGCCGAGCAGGACACAAACACCACCATTTTGATCAAGGGTTCGCGCAGTGCAGCGATGGAAAACATCGTTGCGGCTCTGTGCGGGTCCAGTCTGGAGAAACATTAATGCTGCTGCTGCTAGCGGAGTATCTGCAACAGTTCTACAAAGGCTTCGCGGTCTTTCAGTACCTGACCCTGCGCGGGATTCTCGGTGTGCTGACCGCGCTGGTTTTGTCGCTGTGCTATGGCCCGTGGATGATCCGCACTTTGCAGAACCGTCAGATCGGTCAATCCGTTCGTAACGACGGCCCGCAATCGCACCTGTCCAAGTCGGGTACTCCGACCATGGGCGGCGCACTGATTCTGTCTTCGATCGGCGTCAGCACCTTGCTCTGGGCTGACCTGAGCAACCGCTACGTCTGGACTGTACTGCTGGTGACCTTGCTGTTCGGCGCCATCGGTTGGGTTGACGATTACCGCAAAGTCATCGAGAAAAACTCCCGTGGCTTGCCGAGCCGCTGGAAGTATTTCTGGCAGTCGGTGTTCGGCCTCGGCGCGGCGATCTTCCTTTATATGACCGCCAGCACGCCGGTGGAAACCACGTTGATCCTGCCGATGCTCAAGGACTACAGCATTCCGCTGGGCCTGGGCTTCATCGTGCTGACCTACTTTGTGATCGTCGGTTCGAGCAACGCGGTCAACCTGACTGACGGCCTCGACGGTCTGGCGATCATGCCGACCGTGATGGTTGGCGGTGGCCTCGGTATCTTCTGCTACCTGTCGGGTAACGTGAAATTCGCTGAATACCTGTTGATTCCTTATGTGCCGGGTGCGGGCGAACTGATCGTGTTCTGCGGCGCATTGATCGGTGCCGGTCTGGGGTTCCTCTGGTTCAACACCTATCCGGCCCAAGTATTCATGGGCGACGTCGGCGCACTGGCGCTGGGTGCTGCACTGGGCACCATCGCGGTGATCGTCCGTCAGGAAATCGTCCTGTTCATCATGGGCGGCGTGTTCGTGATGGAAACCCTGTCAGTCGTCATTCAGGTTGCGTCCTTTAAGCTGACCGGTCGCCGTGTGTTCCGCATGGCTCCGATACACCACCACTTTGAACTCAAGGGCTGGCCCGAGCCGCGTGTGATCGTCCGTTTCTGGATCATCACCGTGATTCTCGTGTTGGTTGGCCTTGCCACCCTGAAGCTGAGGTAGAACGAGTGTCTCTGATCGCTTCTGACCACTTCCGCATCGTTGTCGGCCTCGGCAAGAGCGGCATGTCCCTGGTTCGCTTCCTGGCGAACCGGGGCACGTCGTTTGCTGTGGCTGACACGCGGGAAAATCCACCGGAACTGGCCACGCTCAAGCGTGACTATCCGCACGTGGAAGTGCGTTGTGGCGAGCTGGACGTCGAATTCCTGTGCCGTGCCGACGAGCTCTACGTGAGCCCCGGCCTGGCGCTGGCGACCCCGGCCCTGCAAGCCGCTGCAGCCCGTGGCGTGAAACTGTCCGGCGACATCGAGCTGTTCGCGCGTAACGCGCGGGCGCCGATCGTGGCCATCAGCGGTTCCAACGCGAAAAGCACCGTCACCACCCTGGTCGGCGAGATGGCGGCTGCGGCCGGCAAACGTGTCGCGGTGGGCGGCAACCTCGGTACGCCGGCGCTGGATCTGCTCAGTGACGATGTCGAGCTGTATGTGATGGAACTGTCGAGCTTCCAGCTGGAAACCACCGACCAGCTCAACGCCGAAGTGGCGACCGTGCTGAACATCAGCGAAGACCACATGGATCGCTACAGCGGTCTGCCGGCCTATCACCTGGCCAAGCACCGGATCTTCCGTGGCGCGAAGCAGTTCGTGGTCAACCGTCAGGATGCACTGACCCGTCCGTTGATGGGTGAGGGCCAGCCGTGCTGGACCTTCGGCCTGAGCAAGCCTGATTTCAAGGCATTCGGTATCCGCGAAGAAGACGGCGAAAAGTACCTCGCCTTCGAATTCCAGAACCTGATGCCGGTGCGCGAATTGAAGATTCGTGGCGCACACAACCAGTCCAATGCCCTGGCGGCGCTAGCGCTCGGCCACGCGGTCGGTCTGCCATTCGACGCCATGCTTTCGGCCCTGCGTACGTTCGCCGGCCTCGAACATCGCTGCCAGTGGGTGCGTGATCTGGACGGCGTCGCTTATTACAACGACTCCAAAGCCACCAACGTTGGCGCCGCACTGGCGGCCATCGAAGGCCTGGGTGCGGACATCGACGGCAAGGTCATTCTGATTGCCGGCGGTGACGGCAAGGGCGCCGAGTTCAATGATCTGCGTGATCCGGTGGCGGCCAACTGCCGCGCCGTGATCCTGATGGGCCGCGACTGCGACAAGATCGGTGACGCCATCGGCGATGCCGTGCCACTGATTCGCGCCACCTCGCTGGTTGAAGCCGTTGAGCAATGTCGCGCCGCCGCGCAACCGGGTGACGTGGTACTGCTGTCGCCGGCCTGCGCCAGTTTCGACATGTTCAAGAATTATGAAGACCGTGGTCACCAGTTCGTCCGCGCCGTGGAGGAACTGGCATGAGCCTGCTCAACATCATCAAGCCGTATCCGTCGCCGATCATCACCGGGCGCGGGATCGACCTCGACTTCCCGATGCTTGCCGGTTGCCTGGCGTTGCTCGGTCTGGGTCTGATCATGATCGCCTCGGCCTCCACCGAAGTGGCGGCCGCGCAGTCGGGCAGTCCGCTGTATTACATGATCCGTCACCTTATTTATGTGGTGCTGGGGCTGGGCGCGTGCATCGTCACCATGATGATTCCGATCGCCACCTGGCAGCGCCTTGGCTGGTTGATGCTGCTGGGTGCCTTCGGCTTGCTGGTGATGGTGATCATCCCGGGCATTGGCCGAGAGGTTAACGGTTCGATGCGCTGGATCGGTTTCAGCTTTTTCAACGTTCAGCCATCCGAAATCGCCAAAGTATTCGTGGTGATCTACCTCGCCGGTTACCTGGTGCGGCGCCAGAAAGAAGTTCGCGAAAGCTGGATGGGCTTCTTCAAGCCATTCATCGTGCTGCTGCCGATGGCCGGCCTGTTGCTGATGGAACCGGACTTCGGTGCCACCGTCGTGATGATGGGCGCTGCGGCGGCGATGCTGTTCCTCGGCGGGGTCGGCTTGTTCCGCTTCTCGCTGATGGTGGTGCTGGCGGTAGGGGCCGTGGTCTTGCTGATTCAAATGCAGCCTTACCGGATGGCGCGTCTGACCAACTTCGCCGACCCGTGGGCCGACCAGTTCGGTGCCGGTTACCAGTTGTCGCAAGCCTTGATCGCGTTCGGTCGCGGTGAATGGCTGGGCGTTGGCCTGGGCAACAGCGTGCAGAAGCAGTTCTACCTGCCGGAAGCGCACACCGACTTCGTGTTCTCGGTATTGGCCGAAGAACTCGGCGCGGTGGGTTCGCTGTGCACCGTGGCGCTGTTCGTGTTCGTGTGTATTCGCGGCATGTACATCGGCTTGTGGGCGGAGAAAGCCAAACAGTTCTTCGCCGCGTATGTGGCTTACGGCCTGTCGTTCCTGTGGATCGGTCAGTTCCTGATCAACATCGGGGTGAACGTCGGCCTGCTGCCGACCAAGGGGCTGACCTTGCCGTTCCTCAGTTACGGCGGCAGCTCGTTGGTGATTTGCTGTGCCTGTCTCGGCTTGTTGCTGAGGATCGAGTGGGAGAGTCGAACCCACCTGGGCAGCGAAGAGATGGAATTCCATGAGAGCGACTTCGCCGAGGAGCCGAATCATGGGCGCTAACGTATTGATCATGGCCGGCGGAACCGGCGGCCACGTGTTCCCGGCGCTGGCTTGTGCCCGCGAGTTTCAGGCGCGCGGCTACACCGTGCACTGGCTCGGCACGCCACGCGGGATCGAGAACGAACTGGTCCCGGCCGCCGGGCTGGAACTGCATCGCATCAACGCGAGCGGCTTGCGCGGCAAGGGCAAGCTGTCGCTGCTCAAGGCGCCGTTCATGCTGCTGAAATCGGTATGGCAGGCGCGGGCGATCATTCGTCGCCTGAAACCGGTGTGCGTGGTCGGCTTCGGTGGTTATGTGACTGGTCCCGGTGGCCTTGCCGCAAAACTGGCCGGCGTGCCGGTGATCGTTCACGAGCAGAACGCTGTGGCCGGCACCGCCAATCGGTTGCTGGTGCCGTTCGCCGCCCGAGTGTGTGAAGCATTCCCCGACACCTTTACTCTGTCGGACAGCCGCCGTACCACCGGAAATCCGGTGCGCAGCGAGCTGTTCCTCGACACATCGCGACCTGCTCTGGCAGGGCGCAAAGCGCGTTTGCTGATCCTCGGTGGAAGCCTGGGCGCAGAACCGTTGAACAAATTGCTGCCTGAAGCCCTGGCCCAAGTCGCTGCCGATTTGCGTCCGGAAGTGTTTCATCAGGCCGGCAAAAACCACGATGAAGTGACTGCAGAGCGCTACCGCGCCGCCGGCGTGGACGCGCAGGTGCAGCCGTTCATCAAAGACATGGCCCAGGCCTATGGCTGGGCTGACCTGGTGGTGTGCCGCGCAGGCGCGTTGACCATCAGTGAGCTGGCTGCCGCCGGTCTGCCCTCGATGCTGGTGCCTTTGCCCCACGCGATCGACGATCACCAGACCCGCAACGCCGATTATTTGGCCCGTGAAGGCGCTGCCTTCCTGATGCCGCAAAGAACGACTGGTGCCGCGGACCTTGCCGCGCGCCTGACAGAGGTCTTGATGCAACCGCAACGACTCGAAGATATGGCCCAAGCGGCCCGCCGTCTGGCGAAACCCGATGCCACCCGTAGCGTGGTCGATACCTGTCTGGAGGTGGCCCATGGTTGAGAATCAGAAAGCCATGCCGCAACCGGAAATGCGCCGCATCCGTCGCATCCACTTCGTCGGCATCGGCGGTGTGGGCATGTGCGGCATTGCCGAAGTGTTGTTGAACCTGGGCTATGAAGTGTCCGGTTCCGACCTGAAAGCATCGCCGGTGACCGAGCGTCTGGAATCCTTCGGCGCGAAGATCTATATCGGCCACCGCGCCGAGAACGCCGCCGCCGCCGATGTGCTGGTGGTGTCGAGCGCCGTCAACACCTCCAACCCGGAAGTCGCGACCGCGCTGGAACGCCGCATCCCGGTGGTGCCGCGTGCCGAAATGCTGGCTGAGCTGATGCGTTACCGCCACGGCATCGCCGTCGCCGGTACCCACGGCAAAACCACCACCACCAGCCTGATCGCTTCGGTGTTCGCTGCCGGTGGCCTCGATCCGACGTTCGTCATCGGTGGTCGTCTGAATGCCGCGGGCACCAATGCCCAACTCGGCACCAGCCGTTACCTGATCGCCGAAGCCGACGAGAGCGACGCGAGCTTCCTGCACTTGCAACCGCTGGTGGCCGTTGTCACCAACATCGACGCCGACCACATGGCGACCTACGACGGTGACTTCAACAAACTGAAGAAAACCTTCGTCGAGTTCCTGCACAACCTGCCGTTCTACGGTTTGGCCGTGATGTGCCTGGACGATCCGGTGGTGCGCGAAATCCTGCCGCTGGTCAAGCGTCCGACCGTGACTTACGGCTTCAGCGAAGACGCCGACGTGCGCGCAATCAACGTGCGCCAGCAAGGCATGCAGACGTTCTTCACGGTACTGCGTCCTGACCGCGAGCCGCTGGAAGTGTCGGTGAACATGCCCGGCAACCACAACGTGCTCAACTCGCTGGCGACCATCTGCATCGCCACCGACGAAGGCGTCAGTGATGAAGCCATCGTTCAGGGTCTGTCCGGGTTCCAGGGGGTCGGTCGACGCTTCCAGGTCTACGGCGAACTGCCGGTGGACGGCGGCCACGTGATGCTGGTCGACGACTACGGTCACCACCCGACCGAAGTCGCCGCCGTGATCAAAGCCGTACGCGGTGGTTGGCCGGAGCGCCGCTTGGTGATGGTTTACCAGCCGCACCGTTACAGCCGCACTCGCGACCTGTACGACGACTTCGTCAATGTACTGGCCGACGCCAACGTGCTGCTGCTGATGGAAGTCTATCCGGCCGGCGAAGAGCCGATCCCGGGCGCCGACAGCCGCAAGCTGTGCAACAGCATCCGTCAGCGCGGACAGCTCGACCCGATCTACATCGAGCGTGGCGTCGACCTGGCGCCACTGGTCAAGCCGCTGCTGCGTGCCGGCGACATCCTGCTGTGCCAGGGCGCCGGTGATATCGGCGGTCTCGCACCGAAATTGTTGAAAAGTGAGTTGTTCGCTGGCGCCGTGGCGGCGTCGGTCGAGGGGAAGTTGAAATGACTGCTGCCTACGCCAAGCTGTTCTCCACTATTGCGCCGAAAGACTTCGGCCGTGTTGCCGTGCTCTTCGGTGGCCTGAGTGCCGAGCGTGAGGTTTCGCTGAAATCCGGTAACGCTGTGCTCGAAGCGCTGCAGAGCGCTGGCGTGGACGCGTTCGGCATCGACGTTGGCGACGATATTCTGCAACGTCTGCTCAGCGAAAAGATCGACCGCGCCTTCATCATTCTTCACGGCCGTGGCGGTGAAGACGGCTCCATGCAGGGCCTGCTCGAAGTGGCGGGCATTCCGTACACCGGCAGCGGCATTCTGGCGTCGGCACTGGCAATGGACAAACTGCGCACCAAGCAGGTCTGGCACAGCCTCGGGATTCCGACGCCGCGTCACGCCGTGTTGTGCAGCGAAGCCGATTGTATTTCAGCAGCGACGGAACTGGGCTTCCCTTTGATCGTCAAACCGGCGCATGAAGGTTCAAGTATCGGGATGGCCAAAGTGAGTTCTGCGTCCGAGTTGATCGACGCATGGAAAGCGGCCAGTACCTACGATTCGCAAGTCTTGGTTGAGCAATGGATTCAAGGTCCGGAGTTCACCATCGCCACCCTGCGTGACCAGGTGTTGCCTCCAATTGCCCTGGGTACACCGCACACGTTCTACGACTACGACGCCAAGTACATCGCCAACGATACCCAGTACCGCATTCCGTGCGGGCTGGATGCCGCCAAGGAACAGGAACTCATGGATCTCACGGCCAAGGCCTGTGAGGCGCTGGGTATCGCCGGTTGGGGCAGGGCGGACGTGATGCAGGACGCCGACGGACAGTTCTGGTTCCTGGAAGTGAACACTGCACCGGGCATGACCGATCACAGTCTGGTGCCGATGGCGGCCCGTGCCGCCGGTCTGGATTTCCAGCAACTGGTTCTGGCCATTCTGGCCGCCAGTGTTGAAGACGCTAGAGGTTAAGACGATGCAAGGCGCTCAGCTCAGACATCAGCCACCCGCACCCGGCCGCAAGCCGGTGCCGCGGGGTGCCAGCCGAATGGTGGCCAAAGAGCCGATGTCCGCGCGCCTGCCGAAAGCCAACTTCGGTTTTCTGAAAAGCCTGTTCTGGCCGGTACTGCTGGTCGCGCTCGGGTTCGGTACCTACGAAGGCGCGCAGCGTTTGCTGCCGTACGCCGACCGGCCGATCACCAAGATCGCCGTGCAGGGCGACCTGAGCTACATCAGCCAGCAAGCGGTGCAGCAGCGAATCGCCCCTTTTGTGGCGGCGAGCTTCTTCACCATCGACCTGGCGAGCATGCGCAAGGAGCTTGAGCAAATGCCCTGGATTGCCCACGCCGAAGTGCGTCGGGTCTGGCCGGATCAAGTGGTGATTCGCCTCGAAGAGCAACTGCCGGTGGCGCGTTGGGGTGACGAGTCTTTGCTGAACAACCAGGGCCAGGCGTTTACGCCAAGGGAGCTGGCGAACTACGAACACCTGCCACAGCTGTTCGGCCCACAACGGGCCCAGCAGCAAGTGATGCAGCAGTACCAGGTGCTGAGCCAGATGCTGCGACCGTTGGGCTTCTCGATTGCACGCCTGGAATTGCGTGAACGCGGGAGCTGGTTCCTGACCACCGGTGCCGGCAGTTCCGGTCCCGGCATCGAGTTGCTGCTGGGACGCGGCAACCTGGTGGAAAAGATGCGCCGCTTCATCGCCATCTATGACAAGACGCTCAAAGAACAGATTACGAACATTGCGCGCATCGATCTGCGCTATGCCAACGGCCTCGCCGTTGGCTGGCGGGAACCTGTAGCGCCGACGACAGCCCAACCCGCTGTCGCGAAGAATTAAGAAGAGGCAGGACCCATGGCAAACGTGCAAAGCGGCAAAATGATCGTCGGTCTGGATATCGGCACCTCCAAAGTGGTGGCGCTGGTAGGCGAGGTCGCGGACGACGGCACGCTGGAAATCGTCGGTATCGGTACACATCCTTCCCGCGGCCTGAAAAAAGGCGTGGTGGTGAATATCGAGTCCACCGTGCAATCGATCCAGCGCGCGATCGAAGAAGCCCAACTGATGGCGGGCTGCCGCATTCACTCGGCGTTCGTCGGCGTGGCGGGCAATCACATCCGCAGCCTGAACTCCCACGGCATCGTCGCGATTCGTGATCGCGAAGTCAGCTCGGCTGACCTCGAGCGCGTACTCGACGCTGCCCAGGCTGTGGCGATCCCGGCTGACCAGCGCGTGCTGCACACCCTGCCGCAGGATTACGTGATCGATAACCAGGAAGGGGTTCGCGAACCTTTGGGCATGTCCGGCGTACGTCTGGAAGCCAAGGTTCACGTGGTCACCTGCGCCGTCAACGCCGCACAGAACATTGAAAAATGCGTGCGTCGCTGTGGCCTGGAAATCGACGACATCATTCTTGAGCAACTGGCCTCGGCCTACTCGGTGCTGACCGACGACGAGAAAGAACTGGGCGTGTGCCTGGTCGACATCGGCGGCGGCACCACCGACATCGCGATCTTCACCGAAGGTGCGATCCGTCACACCGCGGTGATCCCGATTGCCGGTGATCAAGTGACCAACGACATCGCCATGGCGTTGCGCACTCCGACCCAGTACGCCGAAGAGATCAAGATCCGTTACGCCTGCGCCCTGGCCAAACTGGCCGGTGCCGGCGAAACCATCAAGGTGCCAAGCGTCGGCGACCGTCCACCGCGCGAGCTGTCGCGTCAGGCCCTGGCCGAAGTGGTCGAGCCGCGTTACGACGAACTGTTCACCCTGATTCAGGCCGAGCTGCGTCGCAGCGGCTACGAAGACCTGATCCCGGCCGGCATCGTCCTGACCGGCGGTACGTCGAAGATGGAAGGCGCCACTGAGCTGGCCGAAGAAATCTTCCACATGCCGGTACGCCTCGGTGTACCGCACGGCGTGAAAGGCCTGGATGACGTGGTGCGCAACCCGATTTATTCCACTGGCGTTGGCTTGTTGATGTACGGCCTGCAAAAGCAGTCCGACGGAGTTTCGTTCTCCGGCATTGGCAGTCGCGACAGCTACAGCAGCGAAGAGCCTCAGGCGCCGCTGCTGGACCGATTGAAGAAGTGGGTTCAAGGCAACTTCTAAAGCTTTACCGCAACACCGCAACAAACAGCAGTAGGCGAAAAAACTAGAGAATGTAAGGAGAGGGAAAATGTTCGAACTCGTAGACAACATCCCCGCAAGCCCGGTAATCAAAGTTATCGGTGTTGGCGGTGGCGGCGGCAACGCTGTCAATCACATGGTCAAGAGCAACATCGAAGGCGTCGAATTCATCTGCGCCAACACTGATGCTCAAGCGCTGAAAAACATCGGCGCGCGTACCATTCTGCAACTGGGTACCGGCGTGACCAAAGGTCTCGGCGCTGGCGCCAACCCTGAAGTAGGTCGTCAGGCCGCTCTCGAAGACCGTGAGCGCATTGCCGAAGTCCTGCAGGGCACCAACATGGTGTTCATCACCACTGGCATGGGCGGCGGTACCGGTACCGGTGCAGCACCGATCATCGCCGAAGTGGCCAAGGAAATGGGCATCCTGACCGTTGCGGTCGTGACTCGTCCGTTCCCGTTCGAAGGCCGCAAGCGTATGCAGATCGCCGACGAAGGCATCCGCATGCTGTCCGAAAGCGTCGACTCGTTGATCACCATTCCCAACGAGAAGCTGCTGACCATCCTCGGTAAAGACGCAAGCCTCTTGTCGGCTTTCGCCAAGGCTGACGATGTTCTCGCCGGTGCCGTTCGCGGTATCTCCGACATCATCAAGCGTCCGGGCATGATCAACGTCGACTTCGCCGACGTGCGTACCGTGATGAGCGAAATGGGCATGGCGATGATGGGCACTGGCTGCGCCAGCGGTCCGAACCGTGCACGTGAAGCGACCGAAGCTGCCATTCGTAACCCGCTGCTGGAAGACGTGAACCTGCAAGGCGCACGCGGCATCCTGGTGAACATCACCGCCGGTCCTGACCTGTCCCTGGGTGAGTACTCCGACGTGGGTAGCATCATCGAAGCCTTCGCTTCCGAGCACGCCATGGTCAAGGTCGGTACCGTTATCGATCCGGACATGCGCGACGAACTGCACGTAACCGTAGTTGCTACCGGTCTGGGCGCGAAAATCGAGAAGCCTGTGAAGGTTATCGACAACACCGTTCACACGTCGATGGCTGCCTCTCAGGTGCAACAACCGGCTCCGAGCCGTCAGGAAGCGCCAGCGGTGAACTACCGTGATCTGGACCGTCCGACCGTCATGCGCAACCAGGCTCAGGCCGGTGCTGCGGCTGCCGCGAAGATGAATCCGCAAGATGATCTGGACTATCTGGACATCCCGGCATTCCTGCGTCGTCAGGCTGATTGATGGAATGTATCAGGGCTATGAAGGTGATTGGTGTTCAGCAAAGGCTCGGTCTGCTATTATCGCCAGCCTTTGTTGATACCAGTTCGCAATTTGCGCTGAAGCGGCCCAAGCCATGATTAAACAACGCACACTGAAAAATATTATCCGTGCCACAGGTGTAGGCCTGCACTCCGGTGAGAAGGTCTATCTGACCCTCAAGCCTGCGCCTGTCGACACTGGCATTGTGTTTTGTCGCGCTGACCTCGACCCTGTGGTGCAGATTCCTGCCCGCGCGGAAAACGTCGGTGAAACCACTATGTCGACGACGCTGATCAACGGCGACGTCAAAGTGGACACGGTAGAGCACTTGCTCTCGGCCATGGCTGGCCTGGGCATCGATAACGCCTACGTCGAGCTCTCCGCGTCCGAAGTCCCGATCATGGATGGCAGCGCTGGACCCTTCGTATTCCTGATTCAATCGGCTGGCCTGGAAGAACAGGACGCCGCCAAGAAATTCATCCGCATCCTGCGTGAAGTGACAGTGGAAGACGGCGACAAGCGCGCCACTTTCGTCCCTTTCGAAGGGTTCAAGGTGAGCTTCGAGATCGATTTCGATCACCCGGTATTCCGGGACCGCACCCAAAGTGCAAGCGTGGATTTTTCCAGCACTTCGTTCGTAAAAGAAGTCAGCCGCGCCCGTACTTTCGGTTTCATGAGTGACATCGAGTACCTGCGCAAGCACAACCTCGCACTCGGCGGCAGCGTTGAAAACGCAATCGTGGTCGATGCCGATGGCGTACTGAACGAAGACGGCCTTCGCTATGAAGACGAATTCGTGAAGCACAAGATCCTCGATGCCATTGGCGATCTGTACCTGCTGGGCAATAGCCTGATTGGTGAGTTCAAAGGCTTCAAGTCCGGTCACGCACTGAACAACCAGCTGCTGCGCAAGTTGATTGAGCAGACAGATGCCTGGGAAGTGGTGACGTTCGAAGACGCCAGCACCGCACCAATCTCTTACATGCGCCCTGTTGCGGCTGTGTAAGTAAAAAACCTCTCTAGTTTTTTGAAGGCCATCCTCGGATGGCCTTTTTTTATGCCTTTTTAAAAGATCAAAAGATCGCAGCCTGCGGCAGCTCCTACAGGGGATCGCACTCCCAAAGGTAGGAGCTGCCGCAGGCTGCGATCTTTTGATCTTAGGAGACAACGACCCGATTGCGCCCACCTTCCTTGGCCTGATACAACGCCTTGTCCGCCGCAAACAGCAGTTGCTCCAGCGTCATCTCACTGTCCGCTGTCCAGACACAGATACCGATACTCACCGTCATCGGCACCTGCGCTCCGTCGCGCAACGGCAATCGCTCCACCGCCTTTCGAATATGCTCGGCAATCTGCTGTGCGCCCGCGCTGTCGGTCTCGGCCAGAATCACCGAAAACTCCTCGCCGCCATACCGCGCCACCAGATCCGCCGGCCGGCGTACATTCGCCGTGATGACCTTGGCCAACTCGCGCAACGCCTGATCGCCAGCCTGATGCCCATGGCGGTCATTGAACGCCTTGAAGTGATCGGCATCGATCATCATCACCGACAGCGGCTTGCCCGAACGCTGGGCGCGGAACCATTCGTGACGCAGTGCCTGATCGAGCATTCGGCGGTTGGCCAAGCCGGTCAGTGCGTCAGTGGCCGCCAGTTGCGCCAGTTCGCGCTCGGCCCTGTGGCGCAAGCGCAGTTCCCGGGCCAGCAGCCAGGTCAGCCATAGCAGACCGAGGCACAGCACTCCGGTGGCACCGCTGATCAGCAACGCCGTGCGCCGCCATGTTCCAAAAACCTCATTACTGGACAACGCGACGATCACCGTCAGCGGCAAATTGCCGACTCGCGAATAGGTGTAGAGCCGCTGTTGGAAATCGATGCTCGAAACGCTGTTGAAACTGCCATTACCATCCTTGTCACGCAGAATCCGCACCACGTTGGGCCGATTGCCGAAACTTTTACCGATGGAGTCGCTTTGCAGGTACGGCTTCTGCGCCAGCAACACACCGTCGTTGTCGATGATGTTCAGCGTACTGTCGTTGCCAATGTCGAGGCTGTTGAACAACTGGTCGAAGTAATCGAGCTTCAAGGAGGCCACGGCCACGCCGACGAATTCCCCGGTTTCAGAGGAAATGCGTCGGCTGAAGCTGATGCGCCATTGATTGGCTTCATCGCAGTCGCAACGGGTCTTGAACGGGCGGCTGATAAACATGCCAGTGTCGCGGTTGAACGCATGGGCAAGGAAGTAATCGCGGTCGGCGAAGTTGCCGGGTTTGGGGTCGACGCGCGAAGAATCGGCAACCACATCGCCGTGCTTGTCGAGCAACAGAATGTCGCCCTTGTAGCGGGCGGCGGTCGAGCGGTCGAACAACGCCAGATGGCGGATCTGCGGCGTGACGTTGCGCAAGTCATCACGTTGCGAAGCGGCGATCAGGCCTTGCAGCGTCAGGTCGTACAACTCGACGGTGCGCAGCACGTCGGCATCGATCAACTGAGCGATGGTGGTGGCACTGCGGGTCGCCGACTCCTGAGCGTTGGCGTGCTCGCGAATCAGTAGAAAGGTGACGATGCAGATAATCGCGATCACGGTCAGCAAACTACCGCAAATCAGCAGCAGTTCGGGGCGTCCGGTCTTGCCCGAAGCGGGTGGGGTTCGACTCGCGATCATGATGGGGTTATCGGTTGGGGGATCTTATGAGAGTAGTTGCACAAACAAAGGATTAACTGTGGAGAACTTGCTGTTTCACCACTGCAGGAGCTGCCGAAGGCTGCGATCTTTTGATTTTCAATAGAAAGATCAACAGATCGCAGCCTTGGGCAGCTCTTACATGTCCAGTGTTAGCTGACTGATCTTAGAAGACGTTGATCGGGTAGTCGATGATTACCCGGTATTCATCTGTGTCTGTATCAATCACGCCATAACCGTTGCCGCCGCGGTTGGTGGCCCATTGCAGGCGCACCGCGAGGTCTTTTGCCTGACCGTTTTGCACGACGTATTTGAGGTCGAGGTCGCGTTCCCAGTGCTTGGCGTTGCTCCCTTCGGCGCTGTACCAGTTGGAGTAGCCCTGGCTGTCAGGGTCCGCTTTGGTCAGGTCAACCGTACCGCGTGAGTAGGACACTGCCGACGTCAGCCCCGGCACACCGACACCGGCAAAGTCGTAGGCGTACTTGAGCTTCCATGAGCGCTCGTTGGGGCCGTTGAAGTCCGAGTACTGCTGCGAGTTGTCGAGGTAAACGCTGTCGCCCTGGCTGATGTAGTCGAACGGCGTATTGCCGTTGACCCGCTGATACGCGGCAGTGACGCTGTGGCTGCCGATGCCGACGGTGAAATGCAGGCTGTAGGTGTTGTTGTCGATATCGCCGAGCAGCGCATCGCCGGTGTCTTGGGTGTGATAGAAGTGGAGGCCCGGGTTGAGGCTGACCAGATCGTTCAACTGCCAGGTGTAATCCAGGTCGTAGTAGTACTGGTTCCAGATGTCCTTGAGCTCCGAGGCATACAGGCTGCTGGTCAGGCCTTCAACGCCGCTCCAGGACACGCCCGCCCAGTTCAGGTGGCGGCTGTCATCGCCATCGGCCAGTGTGCCGTAGGAGGTGCCGATGCGTGTGTGACCGCTCTGGTTGTAAGGCTTGGTGAAACTGGCCTGACCGCCCTCGATCAACCAGCCATCGAAGCTATGGTTGGTCAGGCTGACGCCACGGAACGTCTGCGGCAGCATGCGACTGTCACCGCCGGCAATCACCGGGTTGGTGAGGAACAGATCACCGGCCTTCAACTCGGTGTCGAACGCGCGCATTTTCAAGGTGCCGCCCGCTGTCGAGAACGCGCCCGGCGCTTTGCCGTTGCCATCGCTGATCGGCAGGATGCTGGAACCGTCGGTGCCGCCACCGCCGTCGAGTTTCAGCCCGAGCATGGCGTGGGCATCAATGCCGAACCCGACCGTGCCTTCGGTGTAGCCCGACTGGAAGATGCCGAGAAAGCCCTGGCCCCACTCGATGTTGTCGTCCGCCTTCTGCAGGCGGTTGCGATTCATGTAGTAGTTGCGGGCGTTGAGGTTGAGGCTTGAGCCTTCGACAAAGCCTTCTTTGGCGGCCTCGTCGGCGTGAGCAGCCGGGGCAATCGTTGCGGCAATTGCAATGAACAGCGGGGTGAAACGGACTGGGTAACGCACGTGCAATGGAGCTCCTTGGGTCAACTGGCGCCTCTATATTTTGAGGCGCTCAATGTTTCTTGTTGTTACAGACGAACCAAACGGCTTTCAGACCACAACGAAAAAAGGCCGCTGAACGGCAGCGGCCTGGAATGACGACGGTTGAACGGGAAGAGCCAAACAACCGCGTCGAGGGAAACGTTGGCGCGGTGCGCGACTCAGCTGTCTTTCTCGGCGGCTTGCGCCTTGGAAGTGGCAGCCTGTGGGGCTTGCGAGGCGTCTTGTGCCTTGGCCATCACTTCGGCCTGATGCTGATCGAAGGCCTGAGCGCGAGCGACATTGCGTGCCACGAACGACTGCGATTCTTCAGCCATCGCCATCGGCGACAGGATCAATGAGGACAAAACGAACGCGCTGGCAATACCCATACTGTTGGACATCTTGAAAACCTTCTCGCTTGGCGAGTGCTGTTTGGTGCGGGCAAAGATAAGGTTGCCTCGCGCTGGGAAACAGCGTGATTTTCATAAATGACTGTTACAGCACAAGCAAAAATCTTTCAGGCTGGGCGCGAACGTGTGGCGAGGGGATAAATCCCCTCACCACAAAAGCTTCCTCACTCCAATCCACTGCCGCAGGGATTTGCCTGCACTGGGGGCTAAGCGTCAGACAGGGAGGTGAATGCCGAAGGTATTCATCCCCCGGTCACTGCGCACAAACACGTCACCACCATGCATCAGCGCAATCGCTCTAACGATCGCCAATCCCAATCCATGGTTATTGCCACTGTTGCTGCGCGACGCATCCACCCGATAAAAGCGTTCAAACAAACGCGGCAAATGCTCACTGGCAATCGGCGAGCCGGGGTTTGCCACACCAATGCTGACCTGATGTTCCTGCACCTCGATCCGCACCTCGATCACTTGACCCGCTTCAGTGTGCTGCACGGCGTTACTCAGCAGATTGATCAACGCCCGGCGCAAATGCGCGACCTCGATCTGCACCCGTGCATCGCCGCTGACCTGCACCTGAACCTGCGCGTCTTCGAGAATGAAATCCAGATACTCCAGCGTGGTCGCTACCTCATCGGCCAGCGACGTCGACGTCAGTTTGGTCGCCTTGTTGCCCTGATCGGCACTCGCGAGAAACAGCATGTCGTTGATGATCGAACGCAGCCGCTCCAGCTCTTCGAGATTGGATTGCAGCACTTCGAAGTAGTGTTCGGCCGAGCGTCCGCGCGTCAGTGCCACTTGGGTCTGGCCGATCAGATTGGTCAGCGGCGAGCGCAGTTCGTGGGCCACGTCAGCGTTGAAAGATTCCAGCCGCGAGTAAGCCTGTTCGACCCGTTCCAGCGTCGAGTTGAACGAGTCGACAAACTGCTCAAGCTCCGGCGGCAATGGCGAGAGGCGCAAGCGTCCGGCCCGCAGCGGTGGTGCCAGCCTTTGCGCTTCATGGGACAGTTTGATCAGCGGTTTGAGACCGATCCGCGCCACCCAATAGCCCAGTGCCGAGGCCATCAGCACACCGGCAATGGCCAGGCCGATCAAGGCGATCAGCAGGTTGTGCTGGGTCTCATGAAAGGTCTCGGTGTTGATGCCGATCATAAAGCGCAGGGGCGGGCGCTGATCCTTGGCGGGCAGCTCGGTCAGCAGTACTTTCAACGGGTAAGGCTGGCCGGGCAACTGCAAGTCATGCATGCCCGTCGGGCCTTTGGCGAAGGCGCGGACCTCGGCATCCGGCTCGCCGAACTCATAACCCGGGTTGCCGCTCACCACCCAGAAACGAATGCGTTTGTCCTCTTCGCTCAGCAGTTTGAGCTTGGCGTTGATCTTCACCCAATGCTCGGGCGTGCCAAAACGATTGAGCGCCGACTCCAGCACGCTATAACGCGCGTCCAGTTCGGCTTCCGGCAACAGGCCCAAACCCTTGTCGACCTGCTGATACAGCGCGCCGCCGATCAACAGAAACACCACCAGCGCCACCAGCGTGAACATCCCGCTCAGGCGCAGGGCGATTGAGTTACTGGACATCACGGCTCTCCAGCACATAACCCATGCCCCGGATGGTGTGCAGCAGCTTCTCGTCGAACGGCCCGTCGAGCTTGGCGCGCAGGCGTTTGATCGCCACTTCGACCACATTGGCGTCGCTGTCGAAATTGATGTCCCAGACCATCTCGGCAATGGCGGTTTTCGAAAGAATTTCACCCTGGCGACGGGCGAGGACACTGAGCAACGAGAACTCCTTGGCGGTCAGGTCCAGCCGAGTGCCGGCGCGAGTCGCCTTGCGGCTGATCAGATCTATCCACAGGTCGGCGATGCTCACTTGCACCGGTTCATGGCCGCCGCTGCGTCGTGTCAGCGCTTGCAGGCGCGCGACCAGTTCAAGGAAGGAAAACGGTTTGCCGAGGTAATCGTCGGCGCCGTCGCGCAGGCCCTTGATGCGGTCTTCGACCCTTTCGCGGGCGGTGAGCATGATCACCGGGGTTTGCTTGCGCGCACGCAACGCGCGCAACACGCCAAAGCCGTCGAGGCCCGGCAGCATGACGTCGAGGACGATCACCGCGTAGTCGCCTTCCAGCGCCAGGTGCAGGCCCTCGACGCCGTCGCGGGCCAGGTCCACGGTGTAACCCTGTTCCGTCAGGCCGCGGTGCAGATAATCCGCGGTTTTTTCCTCGTCTTCGATAATCAGAACGCGCATGACCGCCTCAGTCTGTAGTCGCCAGTGCCGGCACGGGCTCTGGTTTGGGCCGGTGAAACAGCCGCTCAAGCCACAAGTATATGACCGGCGTGGTAAACAGCGTCAGCATCTGGCTCACCAACAAGCCGCCCACCACCGCAATCCCCAACGGCTGTCGCAGTTCGGCACCGGTGCCATAACCGAGCATCAGCGGCAGCGCGCCGAGCAGGGCGGCGAGGGTGGTCATGATGATCGGCCGGAACCGGGTGATGCACGCCTCGAAAATCGCATCCTGCGGCGACAAACCTCGCTGTCGCTGAGCCTCGAGCGCAAAGTCGATCATCAGGATGCCGTTCTTCTTCACAATGCCGATCAGCAACACCAGGCCGATCAGCGCCATGATCGAAAAGTCCTGCCCGCAGATCCACAACATGATTACCGCACCGAGACCGGCCGCCGGCAGCGTCGAAATGATCGTCAGCGGATGCACGAAGCTCTCGTAGAGCACACCGAGAATGATGTACACCGCCACCAACGCCGCCAGAATCAGCCACGGCTGACTGGCCAGCGAGCTCTGGAACGCCTGCGCTGCACCCTGGAAATTGCCGCTGATCGCGGTCGGCATGCCGATCTCGGCCTTGGCCTGATTGAGCAGAATCACCGCATCGCCCAACGCCACGCCGGGGGCGAGGTTGAACGACAGGTTGGCGGCCGGGAACATGCCGTCATGGGCAATCGACAGTGGGCCGATGGTCGGCGCGTCAAACCTGGCCAGCGCTGACAGCGGCACCATCTCGCCACTCAGCGGCGAGCGCAGGTAGAAATAGTTGAGGCTCTCGGCTTTGCCGCGTTGCTTGGTGTCCAGCTCCAGAATCACGTTGTACTGGTTGACCTGGGTCTGGAATTCATTGACTTGTCGCTGGCCGAAGGCGTCGTACAGCGCCTCATCGACGTCACTCGCAGTCAGCCCGAAGCGCGCGGCGGCGCTGCGGTCGATGCTGATGTGAGTGATGCTGCCGCCCAATTGCAAATCGTTGGAAATATCGCGAAACGCCGGATTGCTGCGCAGTTTTTCCGTCAGGCGCTGGGTCCAGGTGGCGAGGGTCGCGCCGTCGTTGCTCTTGAGCACGTATTGGTACTGCGCGCGACTTGGGCCGGAGCTGAGGTTGATGTCCTGGCCGGCGCGCAAGTAAAGGACGATGCCGGGGACTTTCATCAGTTGCGGGCGAATCCGGTCGATGAACTGGCTGGCCGACACATCACGGTCACCGCGTTTTTTCAGGGCGATCCAGAAGCGGCCGTTGGCGATGGTCTGGTTACTGCCGGATACACCCACCGAGTGGGAGAACGCCTGCACGGCCGGATCGGCGGCGACGATTTCGGCCATGGCCAGGTGTTTTTTCACCATGTCGCCGTAGGAAATATCCGCAGCGGCTTCGGTGGTGCCAAGGACGAAACCGGTGTCCTGCACCGGAAAGAAACCCTTGGGGATAAAGATGTAACCGGCGACGGCCAAAGCGAGGGACAAGCCAAATACGCCGATCATCAATTTCTGATGGGCGAGGGCGCGGCGCAGGCCTTTTTCGTACCAGCCGAGCAAACGTTCACTGAACCCCGGTTTGTCGTGGGCGTGATGCACCGGTTTACGCATGAACAGCGCGGCCAGCGTGGGTGCCAGCGTCAGCGAAACCACCACGGAAATCATGATGGTCGAGGTTGCCGTCAGGGCGAACTCCTTGAACAGTCGCCCGACCACACCGCCCATGAACAGCAGCGGAATAAATGCCGCCACCAGCGAGAAACTGATCGAGACCACGGTGAAACCGATCTCGCCGGCACCTTTGATCGCGGCCTCGCGCATATCATCGCCTGCCTCCAGGTGCCGGTGAATGTTCTCCACCACCACAATCGCGTCGTCGACGACAAACCCCACGGCCACCACGATCGCCACCAGCGTCAGGTTGTTCAGGCTGAAGCCGAGGATGTACATCAGCGCGAAACTGGCCACCAGCGACACACCGAGTACCGCCGACACGATCAGCGTCGCCGACAACTGGCGCAGGAACAGTGCCATCACCGCCACCACCAACAGGATCGCGATCAACAGCGTGATCTCGACCTCATGCAGCGAGGCGCGGATGGTCTGGGTGCGGTCGATCAGAACGTCGACCTGCACAGAGGCCGGCAGCATGGCTTCGAGGCCGGGCAGGGCGGCTTGGATGCGATCCACTGTCTCGACAATGTTGGCGCCAGGTTGGCGCGAAATCACCAGGTTTACCCCCGG
Organism: Pseudomonas sp. FP2196; assembly: GCF_030687715.1. GTDB lineage: Bacteria > Pseudomonadota > Gammaproteobacteria > Pseudomonadales > Pseudomonadaceae > Aquipseudomonas. The sequence goes on along the minus strand of NZ_CP117445.1, from coordinate 5,054,872 downwards.
TCGATCACCCGCCCACGCTTGCACATAATCATCTTCCGAACCGTTGATAACGTTGGCGACATCTCTTAGGTGAACCGGGGCGCCATCCTTGTAGGAAACGATGAGCTGGCGGTACTCCTCAGGCTGGAACAACTGGTCGTTGGTCGACAGCGTGGAAATACTCGACTCGCCGTACAGTGCGCCCTTGGCCAGGTTGAGGCTGGTTTGCTGGATCGCCAGGCGGATGTCGGCGAGGGTCAGGCCGATGGCCGCGAGTTTGTCCGCCGAAGCCTGAACGCGGATCGCCGGACGTTGCTGACCAGTGATGTTGATTTGGCCTACACCGTCGATCTGACTGATCTGACGGGCCAGCAAGGTTTCCACCAGATCACTGAGTTCGGTGCCGGGCATCTGTGTCGAGCTGACGCTGAGGATCAGCACCGGGCTGTCGGCCGGGTTGACCTTCCTCCAGGTCGGCAGCGTTGGCATGTCTTTGGGCAACTTGCCGGCGGCGGTGTTGATCGCCGCTTGTACTTCCTGGGCAGCGGTGTCGATGCTCTTGTCGAGGCTGAATTGCAGGGTCAGCAGGGTGGAGCCCAAGGCACTGCTGGAGGTCATCTGGGTCATGCCGGGGATGGCACTGAATTGCACCTCCAGCGGCGTGGCCACGGACGAGGCCATGGTGTCGGGGCTGGCGCCGGGCAATTTCGCGGACACCTGAATCGTAGGAAATTCCGCTTCTGGCAGTGGGGCAATGGGTAGACGCGGGAAGGCAATGACGCCGACCAGCACCAGGGCGATGGTCAGCAGAATCGTTGCGACCGGGTGATCAATGCACCACGTCGAAACGCCTTTGTGCTGCTTCATGGTTTCGGCTCCGCTTGCACCACCTGCGGCGGCTCACTCATCACTTGCACGGTGGAACCGGGCTTGAGCCGCGACTGGCCGTCGGTGACCAGCACGTCACCGGCCCTCACGCCTTTGATGATGTCCTGGCCGCTGCCCTGATAAACCATCTGTACTTGTACGGCTTCGACCTTGTCGCCGTTCACGCGATAGACGAAGTGTTGATCGAGGCCCCGTTGTACGACGGTGGGCGGGACGACCAGCGCATCTTTGTCCAGAGCTGTCTGAATTTTTACCGTCACCAGCAAACCCGGCCAGAGCTTCTGGCTGGCGTTGTCGAATTCGGCCTTGGCGCGGATGGTGCCGGTGTTGGCGTTGATCTGGTTGTCGATCAGGGTCAGGTGGCCCTCGCCGAGCAGGTTGCCGGTTTCGCCATCGGTGTCGGCGCCGATGTAGGCCTTGACCTGCGCGTGTTGCGGGTCGGTGATCAGGCCTTGCAGGGTCGGCAGCATTTGCTGGGGCAGGGAGAATTCCACGGCGATCGGGTCGATCTGGGTCACAGTGAACAGGCCTTGGGCGTCGGTCATGCGCAGGAAGTTGCCTTCGTCGACTGTGCGAATACCGACGCGACCGGTGACCGGGGAGCGAATCTGGGTGTAGGAAAGCTGCACTTGGGCGGCGTCGATCGAGGCCTGGTTGCCTTGGGCGGTGGCTTTGAGCTGGTTGACCAACGCTTGTTGCTGGTCGTAGGTCTGTTTGGAGACGCCGTCGTCGACGCTGAGCAGTTTGTAGCGTTTGAGGTTGAGCTGGGCGACTTGCAGTTGGGCCTGGCTTTCGGCCAGTTGCGCGCGGGTCTGGTCGAGGCTGGCGCGGATCGAGCGGTCGTCGATGGTGGCGAGCAGGTCGCCGGTTTTGACCCGTTGGCCTTCCTTGACGAGGATTTTGGTGAGGATGCCGTCGACTTGTGGGCGCACGACCACGCTGTGTAATGAGAGGACGGAGCCGATGCCGCTGGTGTAGCGGGGGACGTCTTTTTCGCTGACAGTTATGACTCGCACCGGGATGGCGGTTGGGGTGGCGAGTTTGGTCGGGGCGGGTTTGATTGCAAACCATAGGCCCATGGCTGCCAGGGCGATGAGCAGGGTGGCTAGCAGGGCTTTGTGCTTTTGGATTCGCATGCGATTGGGGCGCCAAGGGGCTGGAGTTTGGGCAGATTGGGTACGTTATAAACCTGTCTTGGGGTCAGGAGGGTGACGGCTAGCTGTCAGCGCTGTCAGTTTTCTGTGTGTCTATCCGTTGCTGCGGTAACGGCTGCCGACGGGCTCTGAGATCAAGATCAAGAGCTTTACTCGAGCTAACGCTCATTGTTGAGTGGGGCGGCATTCGCCGCGTGCGGGGTGTAACTGTCTCCTCTGTAGGAGCTGCCGCAGGCTGCGATCTTTTGATCTGGCTTTTGCTTTCTGTGGGCGCTGGCTTGCCAGCGATGGCGGCCTGACAACCGCCCAATGTGTGGCAGGCAGCATGCGATCCCATTGTAGGAGTGAGCCTGCTCGCGATGGCGATCTGACAACCGCCCAATGTCTGGCAGGTGTACTCGGTTGAAACTGTGGGAGCTGGCTTGCCAGCGATGAGGCCCATACAGTCACCCGATTACTTTGCTGTGTTTAGAGGCGTGTGAAATCACCAGAACCTTCCCACAAGGTTTTCAGGTTGTCCGTCGGACGTGCGCTCTCTAGTCTTTGGCTGTCGCTGACAACTCAGCGATCGGGAGGTGAGATGCCCGATTTGGATCCCCAGACAAGTGCCCCCATAATTGCCGTCAGTTCACGCTGTCAGCATTTTTATGGCGGCTATGTGCGGGCAGACTTCGGTCCGGCCGGTTTGGGGTATCCCCGGTGATCTCACCCCGTACATAGCTGCCACCTCTTCTTCGAGTGAGATCAGGAACGAGTGGCGCCACTACTTGGAAGCCCCCATTCGATGGACAAATTAATCCCGGATCCACCAGAAACATCCACCCCCCTCGCCGACGCCATCCGCGCCGAAGACCGCATCAAAAACCACGAAGCGATAAAACGCGCCCTCGATTTTTACCTCTGCCCAGATCCCCCTAAACCACGAAAACCCAGCACCATGTTCATGGTCTGCCCCAACGTCGACACCGAAAGTCTGCTCGCCCACGCCTGTGAGTCTTTAGCGTCCGCCAGTGCGGCGACCAGCAATTTCGCCAATGAGCTGAGCGGTTTGCAGCGCAACACGGTGCTGGGGATCCAGCAGATCATCATGCTCGCCGAGCTGGCGGTTAACCGGGCGCTGGATCGGGTTGATCCGCAGACCTGAGTCCGCGTTATCGTTCTTCGCCAGCAGGCTGGCTCCCACAGGAGTAAGCATTCCAATTGTGGGAGTGAGCCTGCTCGCGAAGACGGCTGAAATGACACAACATCACTAACCTTTGAACCAACATGCAAACTCACCACGGAACAGTCCCAAAAAAGGACTGATCATTCCCAAATCAGGACTCTTCTGCGCTGCCCCTACTAAGCTCCTCAAGATCCGCCCCCAGCAGCGGATACAAGTGTATAGCCCAGTCGATCACTGCACGGGTCTCTACGGGAGTGTCCTGTCATGAAGCTCAAAATCGTCATTTCCAGTGTGTTTGTCGTGCTTCCGCTCACGGTCTGCGCCGCTCCTCAAACCACTTCCGGCGAGATCCGTTTCAGCGGTCAGATCGTCGATTCCGGCTGTGAAGTCGGGCGAGTTGGCGCACTGAATTCCAGCGAGTCCCGGCAAGTCGAGCTCACGCCCGGTCTGAAGGTTGACGTCGACACCTACCGCAACGCGTGCAGCCGCGAAAAGCTGCCAATGACCATGACCTTTGAGGCGTTGAAGACCTCGACCGACAAAGGCATCGTCACCATCGAGTACCTGTAAACCGTTCGGCGTGCGGTGCAAATCTTCAGGTGCTGACCCGTGGCGCGCAGGTATACTGCGCGCCTTCGCGGCTCACTTACCGGGCGCGACTTTTTTTGTTTTGCGGAGCTTTCATGACTTCCCCGATCCAACCGCCGGTTGACGACGCCGTGAGCGATGTCCCGGCTGAACTGGCCGACGCCAGCGAATCCAAAGCCGAGATCCCGGCGTTCAAGTTCCCGTTCAAACCGGGCGAATTGGCCGCTGCCAAAGGCTCGAACCAGCCGTGGTACAAGAACGGCGCGAAGAACGGCCACACCAAGACACCGGGCATGGCGCCGCCGGGCACCCGTCGTTCGATGGGCAAGCGCTGATTTTATTGATTGAAGCTGTCTTCGCCGGCCTCATCGCTGGCAAGTCAGCTCCCACAGGGATTTGTGTCGTACACAAATGATGTGAGCCCGCTAAAAACTCCGGATCAAGCCGCCCGCAACGAAATAAACGCATAGGTCAACGCCGGCTCAGTGACCACCCGTGCGCCGGCCGCGAGTATTTGCCCGGCCACATCATCCCCGGACAAATGAAACAGCCATTCACTGGTCTCTTCGCTCAATGGCTGCGCACTCACCTGATCAATCACCGCCGCAAACGCGTCCATATTCGGCAAGTACGCGGTAAACCCGTCGCCCTTGAGCGCCGTGGTACGAATCCCCAGTGCGGCACAAATCGCATCCTTGAGCCGAATGTCATCGCGATCCGCCTGTCTTGAGCGCTGAATCAGTTCGATCAGTTCCTGATCAACCAATTCGCCACCGACGATCAGCGCCGGCCCCTGTTCCCATGACTCTGGCGGGCAATCCTTGGCTGCAGGGTTAAGCGGGATATGCGGATTGATTTCCGCTGGATAAATCCGACACACCAAAGGCCGACGCTCGTAGATGCGACACAGCTTGTCTTCGTCAAGATTCCGGCAAGGGCCGACGTTGTAGGCGGCAAAGGTGATCGCCACATGCACGTCCGATGCGCCGCTGCGTACCAGCGCCGAACGCCGCTCGGCGTGTTCACGTTGCTGCGCCGGCAAACCCAGACCATTGCCGAGGAACGCCTCTGCCAGCACGATGACCTGGCCGCCATCCGCCGCCCACATGCGGGCTTCGGCCAGGGTCAGGGGGACATGATGGTCGGTGCAGCATTTGCCGCAACCTACGCAGGAAAACGTTGTAGTCATTGAGCGATCAATCTTCAATCAGGGTGTGAATCGGCGGCAGAAAATCGCCGTGCAGAACCGGATCGAAGCAAGTTATGCGCCATTCACTGGGCTTTGGCGGTCGGTCGGATCGAGTCCCACTCCGTGACGAATGCGGTTTTCGATTTTTTGTTGTACAGGCACAGTTCGCTGCCTTGCTGGCCTTTCATGTGTTTTTGCGGGTATTGGCCTTGCAGCAACACGGCGGTGTAGCCGACGCGGTCGTCGAATTGTGCGGGGGTACCGACGGGTTTGGCGTTTTTCAGGCCGCTGGCTTTGGTGCAACTGGCGAGCACTGTTTTGTCATAGGCGGCCCAGGCGTCGGGGCTGGAGGCGTGGGCCTGGGCGGCGAGGGCGGTGAGGCAGAGCAGGCTGAGGGTGATGGCTTTCATGGTTGAGGCATCCTTGTAATGACCAAGGTTGGAGTATGCCTGAGGGTAAAAAGTTGTCTTTGAGGCCGCCATCGCTGGCAAGCCAGCGATGGCGGTGGTCAGTCGGGCACCAACTCACGGCGAACCACATACATCCCGGCACTCTCATACAGCCGCTGCGCCCGAAGGTTATCTTCCAGCACCTTTAAATCGACAAATCCTTCGCGCCTTTGCTGAAACACCTTGAATGCATTGAGCAGCAATGCCCGACCCAAACCTCGGCCTTGAGCGCGCGGATGCACCACCAGATTCTTGATGTATGAGCTGGTCCAACATTGCGCCACACCGATAACGCCTTCGGTGTCCGTGGCGATGAAACACAGTTGCGGATCGTATTCAGGATCGCTTTCAAACCGCTGCTGCCAGACGTCGAGCGCCGGCACCCGGCCGCCACCTTCGCGGTAACCGAGTTGCATCAATTGATGCACGGCGTTCGCCAACTCCGGTCGGTAAGTGCTGACTTCAATACCTTCTGGCCAGCAGATATCCGGCGCGTCTGCCCGCAGATCGCGCCGCATCAAAAAGCAATACGTCTCGGCCAACACTCAGTGCCCGTTGGCGGCGACGTGTTTGGCCGCTTCGATCAGGCGCTGAGTCAGTTCCGGCGAGGAGAACTTGGTCAGCACCGCGTTGGCCCCGGCCAGTCGGGCTTTTTCGCTGTTCATCGCGCTGTCGAGCGAGGTGTGCAGCAGCACGTAAAGGTGGGCGAAGTCCGGCGTCTCGCGCAGGGTGCGGGTGAAGGCGTAGCCGTCCATCTCGGACATTTCGATGTCGGAGACGATCAGGTTGATTTGCTGTGCGGTCCCTTGCAGGTCGAGCAGGCAGTCGATGGCTTCCTTGGCGCTTCGCGCGGTGTGGCATTGCAGACCGAGGTTGCGCAGGGTGTGCACCGATTGCTGCAGCGCTACCTGGCTGTCGTCGACCACCAGAATCCGCGCGTTGCCGAGTACATCGGCGTCTTCCATGGACAGGTCGGTCGGGGCCATTTCGATCTGCGCCGGGGCGATGCTGTGGATGACTTTTTCGATGTCCAGCACTTGCACCAGTGTGCCGTCCACTGAGGTCACGCCAGTGATGTAGGCGCGTGAGCCGCCGGAACCGAACGGCGGTGGCTTGATGTCGGTGGTCAGGCAATGGACGATCTTGCTCACGGCCTGCACGTGCAGACCCTGCTTCGAACGGCTGACGTCGGTGACGATCAGGCAGCCGCCGTTCGGGTCTTCCAGTGGACGCTCGCCGATGGCGCGGCTGAGATCGATCACCGACAACGAAGCGCCGCGCAGGGTCGCAATGCCTTTAACGTGTGGGTGCGACTCCGGCATTTTGGTCAGCGGCGGGCAGGGGATGATTTCACTGACTTTCAGCAGGTTGATCGCCATCAGCTTGCCGCTGCGCAAGGTAAACAGCAGAAGCGAAAGTGAGTCTGCGCGGGCTTTGGTGGAGGACATAAAAACCTTCTCTGGAAAAAGGTGATGGGCGAGGGTGGAAATCGCCAAAAACTATTGATGCCGGGTTATCGACTTGTCGGGGGCAGGCTTTAGTGCCTTTGGGCAGTTGAAGATCAAAAGCTCACAGCCTTCGGCAGCTTCTACCGGGACAGGTGATCTCTGTAGGAGCTGCCGAAGGCTGCGATCTGTGCTTTTATTTCATCCCCAACCGCTTGGCCATGCGCCCCAGATTTGCTCTATCGAGCCCCAACTCCCGCGCCGCACTCGCCCAGTTATCCTGATTGCGCTCCAGCGCTGCACTGATCAATCGCCGCTGATATTCCTCGGTCGCACTGCGCAAATCCCCGCTGATCAACGGCATCGCCGCGACAACCCCGGCAACCGGCTCAGCCGAGTTATCCACAACCTCGCCCGGCAGATCCAGATCCGCCGCACTCAGGCTAAGGATCTTCGGCCGCACCTTGCAGTTGCCCAAGGCCTTCAACGCACTGCGGCCGATCAAGTGTTCCAGTTCGCGCACGTTGCCCGGCCAAGTGTAGGCGAGCAGGGCTTCCTGAGCGTCGCTGGTGAGCCGCAGGCTGTTAAGGCCCATGCGCGAGCGGTTCTGTTCGAGGAAGAAACCGCTGAGCAGCAACACATCCCTCCCGCGATCACGCAGGGCCGGCACCCGCAACGGGTACACGCTCAGACGATGATAAAAGTCGGCACGGTAGCGGCCACTGCGCACTTCTTCGGCCAGATCGCGGTTGGTCGCGGCGATCAGGCGCACGTCGACCTGATGCTCCTTGTCCGAACCCAGGCGCTGCAACTGGCCGCTCTGTAACACCCGCAGCAACTTGGCCTGCACGGTCAGCGACAACTCGCCGACTTCATCGAGAAACAATGTGCCGCCATTGGCCAGTTCGAACTTGCCGCGCCGGTCGTTGGTGGCGCCGGTGAAGGCGCCGCGCACGTGGCCGAACAATTCGCTTTCCACCAGTGTGTCCGGCAAGGCGGCGCAGTTGAGGCTGATGATGGGTTTGTCGGCACGCTTGGAGGCGGCGTGAATCGCTTGGGCTACCAGCTCTTTGCCGACCCCGGTTTCACCCGTGATCAGCACGGTCAGATCGCTGCCGCCGACCAGATTGATTTCTTCCACCAGATGTTTGTGCGCCTTGCTCTGGCCGATCATTTCGCGGTTCTGCTGACCGCTGGCCTGACGGTAGACCTCGGCGCGCTGATGCTCGTCTTCAGCGCGGATCGCCAGGCGCTCGATGCGCTCGGCGGCGTTGACCGTGGCCGAGGCGAGGCTGGCGAAGGCTTGCAGGGCGTCGAGTTCGATCGGCTCGAAGCGCTCGGGGTCGAGAGCGTCGAGAGTGATCAAGCCCCAGAGCTTTTCATCGACAAACAACGGGCAGCCGAGGCAATCGTGGACTTCGAGGTGATCGTCCAGTCCATCGACCAAACCGTCGTAGGGGTCGGGCAAATCGCTGTCGGCGGCAAACCGGGTCGGGCCTTTACCTGCCAGCAACACCTCAAAGCGCGGGTGTTCGCTGACTTTGAAACGGCGGCCCAGGGTGTCAGTGCTCAACCCGTCGACTGCCAATGGCACCAGCGATTCGCCGTCGAGGCGCAACAACGCGGCGGCATCGCACGGCAGCAGGGCGCGCATGGCTTCGAGCAGGCGTCGGTAGCGCTCACCCTCGGGCAGTTCGCGTGAGAGGTCGGATACGAGGGGAAGCAAAGCGGTGAGCAGGGATTTGGCGGACATGGCTTTGTAGTCAAAGAGACAAGATGTAGTCGGGATGACTATATAAGGCTTTGAGTCGATTTGACTACAATATTCTCAAGTTACTGATTTATATGCATTAATTAGTTGGCATGGAAACTGATAAGCCTTAGGTAACTTTTTCATGAAGCTCAGGAGTCACCCTTATGCTCAGCGTCCAGGATCGTGCCATCATCAAATCCACCGTGCCCCTGCTGGAAAGCGGCGGCGAGGCGCTGATCACGCACTTCTACCGCATGATGCTCGCCGAATACCCGGAAGTGCGCCCGTTGTTCAACCAGACGCACCAGGTCAGTGGGGACCAGCCGCGTGCGTTGGCTAATGGCGTGCTGATGTACGCACGGCATATCGACCAGCTCGACCAGTTGGGCGATCTGGTCGCGAAGATCATCAACAAGCACGTCGCTCTGCAAATCCTCCCAGAGCACTACCCGATTGTGGGTGCCTGCCTGCTGCGCGCCATCTCCGAAGTATTGGGCGAAGAGATTGCCACGCCGCAAGTCATGAGCGCGTGGGGCGCGGCTTACGGGCAATTGGCCGACATTCTGATCGGCGCCGAGGCCGCTATCTACGAGCAGAAAGAGCAAGCTGTCGGCGGCTGGCGCGGCGCCCGGGAGTTCATTGTGGCGGCCAAGGTCGAGGAGAGCGCGGAAATCACTTCGTTCTACTTTGAGCCAGCGGACAAAGGCCCGATCCTCGCGGCCGAACCGGGTCAGTACATCGGTATGAAGCTGTTCCTCGACGGCGAAGAAATCCGCCGTAACTACTCACTGTCGGCGCTGGCGAACAACGGCCAGTACCGCATCAGCGTCAAACGCGAACCAGGCGGCCGTGCCTCCAACCACTTGCATGATCAACTGCATGTTGGCGCGAGCATTCAGCTGTTCCCGCCATCGGGTGAGTTCACCCTGACCACCAGTGACAAGCCTTTGGTGCTGATCAGTGGCGGTGTCGGCATCACCCCCACGCTGGCGATGCTGGAAGCGGCGCTGGAGACTGAGCGCCCGGTGCACTTTATCCACTGCGCGCGCAATGGCAGCGTCCACGCGTTCCGCGATTGGATCGATGGCTTGGCGGCGCGTCATCCACAACTCAAGCGTTTCTACTGCTACGCCGAAGACGACGGCGTGAGCCCGGCGGCGGACAAGGTCGGGCTGTTGAGCGAGGAGTTGCTCGGCGAATGGCTGCCGGCGCAGCGTGACGTCGACGCTTACTTTCTTGGGCCGAAAGGTTTCATGGGGGCGATCAAGCGCCACCTGAAGGCGCTGGGTGTGCCGCAGAAGCAGAGCCGTTATGAGTTCTTTGGACCGGCGTCTGCTTTGGAGTGATCTGAAACCGCGTCGCCTTCATTCGCGAGCAGGCTCGCTCCCACAGGTTTGTGTTCAACGCAGATCCAATGTGGGAGCGAGCCTGCTCGCGAAGGCCGTTACGCGGTCTCTATTATTAAATTCTGTTTAAAGGTTAATCGTTTCTTAACCGGTTTATCGTTTATTCCCCGATGCTGATGATAGGCGCTCGTTCGTTTACCTGATCAGGATCGCCCTCATGTCGCACCTCACCTTGTCCCGTCATTTCAGCCTTGCCGCTCTGGGCCTGTCGGCCGCTTTGCTGGCCAGTCCGTTTGCCTCTGCCGAATCGGCCTTGATCACACCGCAGACCCTGATTGTCGATCAGAGCCTGCCCAAGGCACAGGCGCAAGCCATGGAGCTGGCGGCGCGGCGTTATGGCAGTTTCTGGAACAGCGGTGAAGAGGCCTTGGCCACCGCCGCCTTGTCGCCGCAGTTTGTCGACAAGACCCCACCCGAAGGTCGGGTGCAGGGGCCGACCGGGCCATTGCTGGCGTCGAAGTTTTTTCGCACGGCGGTGCCTGACTTGAGTTGCGAGATCGAGCAAATGATCGTCGCCGGTGATCGCGTGGTAGTGCATTTGCACTTTCGCGGGCATTTCACTGGCACGTTCAAGGCTCTCAAAGGGCAGGGGCAGCGTGTAGACTTCCGGGCAACCGATATCTATCAGATCGACAACGGTCGCATCGCGGCCAATTGGCATATCGAAGACAACATCAGCCTGATGGCGCAACTGCAAGCGCAGCCGCCGGCCAGCTGAACCATGGACATATAAGGGAAACGCGATGAGCGAGGAAACGATTCGACTGGGACGTGAGCGGCGCTTTCTGGTGCTGCTGGGCATCATCTGCCTGGCGTTGATAGGGGGCGCGCTGTACATGCAGATCGTGCTCGGCGAGGCGCCGTGCCCACTGTGCATCTTGCAGCGCTATGCGTTGCTGCTGATCGCGCTGTTCGCGTTCATCGGCGCGGCCATGCGGACCAAGCGCAGCATTACCGTGTTCGAAGCGCTGGTGGTGATTTGCGCGATTGCCGGCGCCGGTGTGGCGGGGCATCACGTGTACACCCAGTTCTATCCGGCGGTGAGCTGCGGTATCGATGTGTTGCAGCCGATTGTCGATGATCTGCCGCTGGCGAAGATCTTCCCGCTGGGCTTCCAGGTCGACGGTTTCTGCTCGACCCCGTACCCGCCGATCCTCGGTCTGTCGCTGGCGCAATGGGCGCTGGTGGCGTTCGTGCTGGTGGTGATCCTGGTGCCGCTGCTGACCTCGCGTAACCGAAAAGCACTGCGCTGAATCAACTATTCGGCTCATTGGCCGATACAGAAAACGCCTCGATTTGCGTATCAGCAAATCGGGGCGTTTTGCATTTCAGAGTGTTTGTGAAAACACCGTGACGAATGGCAAGGGAGGGTGCGGCAGATGTGCGACATGTTGTCACACAGGCCGTGTCGCAGGCCGTCGCAGCGACACGGATTGGTGCGCTGTTACAAAAAAGGATTGGTCAGTTTCATTGATTTTTGGCTTTTGCACGCGTGTGCCAGATCAGGCAGTTTTAACAAGCGCAGGCAAATGGCCAGAAGCCTTGGAGTATCGGGCTTTGCGCTGATCGGGCATTCAGTAAATGCCTTCAGAGCTGTCTGAACTGAGGCGTGTACACCTACAAAATTTGGTGTTTTTGTTGAGAATCGATTTCGATAACATGCGGCACTTTTGCAAAAATGGCGATGGATTGTTGCTCGAACGGATAAAAATTATTTCGGGATAAGACATGGTGTATAGGGCGCTACCTATCTACAATCGCCCGCACTGAATTCCCGGCACTGTTCAGCCTTTATTAAGGAGGCGAGCAGGAAGTCGGGTGTCGAGTAAGTCGTGAGGCTTTCAAGACACCCAGGTGTCGGTGCCTTCCAACTTTCCGCACCAAATGGAATTGGTCTGTAACAAGGCCTTTGACCACGAATTCGAATAAGAACTGACCGCTGTCCCAGGTTTTGTCGAGCGTCTGACGCGCGACGGGCGGCCCTTATTCAATCCAAAGAAAATGCCAACCCTTGGCAGGGTGAAGTGTTGGCGATCAAAACCCAACTGCATTGCGCAAGCTGCTTTAGAGGTCGTGAGATGAGTAAAAACAGGTACCCCAGATTACTAGGCCTAGTGCCGCTGCTCGGCACGTTGTTGCTGGGAGGCTGCAACATGACCTTGCTCAATCCAACGGGCCAGGTTGGCCTGGAACAGCGCAACCTGATCATCACCGCGACCCTGCTGATGCTGTTGGTTGTGGTGCCGGTCATCGTCATGACCTTCCTGTTCGCCTGGAAGTACCGCGCCTCCAACAAAGACGCCATCTACACCCCGAAATGGTCGCACTCGACCAAAATCGAAGTGGCTGTCTGGACCATCCCGGTGCTGATCATCATTGCCCTGGGTTACATCACCTACATTTCGACCCACGAATTGGACCCGTATCGTCCGATTGAATCCGACGTCAAGCCTGTGACCATCGAAGTGGTCGCGCTGGACTGGAAGTGGCTGTTCATCTACCCGGAACAAGGCATTGCCACGGTCAACAAGATCGTGTTCCCGGCGCACACGCCAATCAACTTCAAGATCACCTCCGACGCCGTGATGAACTCGTTCTTCATCCCGGGTCTGGGCGGCCAGATCTACGCGATGGCGGGCATGCAGACCAAGCTGCACCTGATCGCTGACCGTAACGCTGAAATGGACGGTATCTCCGCCAACTACAGCGGCGCGGGTTTCACCGGCATGAAGTTCAAAGCCATCTCAACCACTCAGGAAGATTTCGACGCCTGGGTCAGTGAAGTCAAGAAGTCACCTAAACAGCTTGATCAGGCTGAATACGCAGCCCTTGCCAAGCCGAGCCAGAACAACCCAGTCGAGCTCTACTCCTCGGTCACGCCGAACCAGTTCCAGATCATCGTCGACAAGTACGAAGGTATGAAGCCGGGCAAGCCGCTGAAGCACGAGAAGAAAGAGAAAGAAGTGGCGGCCACGGAAATTGACTCGAGTTCGCATTCAGCTGCCGGGGCAGAGGAGTAAACGATGTTTGGTAAATTAAGTTGGGAAGCAGTCCCATTCCACGAGCCGATCGTGATGGTGACCATCGCCATGATCGCCCTCGGTGGTCTGGCGCTGTTCGCTGCAATCACTTACTTCAAGAAGTGGACTTACTTGTGGACCGAGTGGCTGACGTCGGTCGACCACAAGAAAATCGGCGTGATGTACATCATCGTCGCCATGGTCATGTTGCTGCGCGGTTTTGCCGACGCCATCATGATGCGTACCCAGTTGGCCATGGCCACCGAGGGTTCGCCTGGCTACCTGCCGCCTGAACACTATGACCAGATCTTCACCGCTCACGGTGTGATCATGATCATCTTCATGGCGATGCCATTCTTCACCGGCCTGATGAACCTTGCAGTGCCGCTGCAGATCGGCGCGCGTGACGTTGCCTTCCCGTTCCTGAACTCCCTGAGCTTCTGGCTGCTGGTGTCCGGCGTTGTGCTGATCAACCTGTCCCTGGGCGTCGGCGAATTCGCCAAGACCGGTTGGGTTGCCTATCCGCCGCTGTCGGGCCTGCAATACAGTCCTGGCGTGGGGATGGATTACTACATCTGGGCGCTACAGCTATCCGGGTTAGGTACGACGCTGACGGGGGTCAACTTCCTGGCCACCGTGCTGAAAATGCGTACCCCTGGCATGAAGCTGATGGACATGCCGATCTTCACCTGGACCTGCACCTGGGCTAACGTCCTGATCGTGGCTTCGTTCCCGATCCTGACCGCTACCCTGGCACTGCTGACCCTTGACCGTTACATGGATTTCCACATTTTCACCAATGAACTTGGTGGCAATCCAATGATGTACGTCAACCTGTTCTGGGCCTGGGGCCACCCTGAGGTATACATCCTGATCCTGCCGGCATTCGGCATCTTCTCGGAAGTGATCTCGGCGTTCACCGGCAAGAAACTGTTCGGCCACCACTCGATGATCTACGCTTCGGGCGCGATCTCGGTACTGGGCTTCATGGTTTGGCTGCACCACTTCTTCACCATGGGTTCGGGTGCAAGCGTCAACGCCTTCTTCGGTCTGGCGACGATGCTGATTTCCATCCCGACGGGTGTGAAGCTATTCAACTGGCTGTTCACCATCTACCAGGGCCGTCTGCGCTTCACCAGCCAGGTTCTGTGGACCCTGGGCTTCATGGTGACCTTCGCCATCGGCGGCATGACCGGCGTACTGCTGGCCATTCCGGGTGCTGACTTCGTTCTGCACAACAGCCTGTTCGTGATCGCGCACTTCCACAACGTGATCATCGGCGGTGCGGTATTCGGTTACATCGCAGGTTTCGCGTTCTACTTCCCGAAAGCGTTCGGCTTCAAGCTGCACGAAGGCTGGGGTAAAGCAGCGTTCTGGTTCTGGATCTCCGGCTTCTTCGTCGCGTTCATGCCGCTCTATGCACTGGGCTTCATGGGCATGACCCGTCGTCTGAACGCCACCACCAACCCTGAGTGGGTACCGTACCTGTACGTTGCCATGTTCGGTGCGGTGATGATCGCTGTCGGTATCGCTTGCCAGCTGATCCAGCTGTACGTGTCGGTGCGTGACCGCAACAAGCCAGAGAACGTTTGCGATCACGGTGACCCGTGGAATGCGCACACCCTGGAATGGTCGACCTCGTCGCCACCTCCGTTCTACAACTTCGCTGTGCTGCCTAAGGCTGACTGCATCGACCCGTTCACCGAAGCCAAGGAAAACGGTACTGCGTACCAGCGTCCGGCCAAGTACGAGCCGATCCACATGCCGAACAACACCGCCACTGGCGTAGTGATGGGCGCGCTGTTGACCGTCTTCGGTTTCGCGATGATCTGGCACATCTGGTGGCTGGCAATCGCGAGCCTGGTAGGCACTGTCGTCTACTTCGTGATCCACGCTGCACGTGACGACCAGGGCTATATGGTTCCGGTTGAAACGATCGAGCGCATCGAAGCCGAGCAGCACAAGCGTCTGGTTGCGGCAGGGAAAATCCCGGCCGGTGCCACCCGTGTTGAAACCTCGTTGGAACAGGCTTAAACCATGTCGAATTTAGTGACCAATGCCGGACACGCCCATGGTGACCATGGGCACGATGACCATCACCACGACTCGGGCGAGATGACCGTATACGGTTTCTGGCTCTACCTGATGACCGACTGCATTCTGTTTGCGTCGATCTTCGCGGTGTACGCAGTACTGGTAAACAACGTTGCCGGTGGCCCGTCGGGCCACGACATCTTCGAACTGCCATACGTGCTGGGCGAAACCGCTCTGCTGTTGTTCAGTTCGATCACCTACGGCTTCGCCATGCTGGCGTTGTTCAAAGGTAAAAAGCAGCAGGTTCTGGGTTGGCTGTTCATGACCTTCCTGCTCGGCGCCGGCTTTATCGCCATGGAGATCAACGAGTTCCACCTGCTGATCTCCGAGGGCTTCGGTCCTAGCCGTTCGGGCTTCCTGTCCGCGTTCTTCACCCTGGTCGGTACCCACGGTCTGCACGTATCCGCGGGTCTGATCTGGATGGGCATCATGATGTACCAGGTCAACAAGCATGGCCTGACGGCGACCAACAAGACCCGTCTGAGCTGCCTGAGCCTGTTCTGGCACTTCCTGGACGTGGTGTGGATCTGCGTATTCACCGTTGTTTACCTGATGGGGACTCTGTAATGGCTAATGCACACTCCCATGACAGCCATGATGCTGGCCACGGCAGCGTAAAGTCGTACGCCATTGGCTTCATCCTGTCGGTGATCCTGACCGTCATCCCGTTCGGCCTGGTGATGTACCCGAGCCTGCCGAAGGCGACGACGCTGGCAATCGTTCTGCTGTTCGCAGTGATCCAGGTGATTGTTCACCTGTATTACTTCCTGCACCTGGACCGTTCCATCGCTCAGCGTAACAACGTGATCGCGTTTGTCTTCACGGCAATCGTGATCGTGCTGCTGGTTGGCCTGTCGCTGTGGATCATGTTCAGCATCCACACGTACATGATGGCGAAGTGAGGTAGACCCGATGTCGCTCAAGCACTTTATCCAAATCACCAAACCGGGGATCATTTTCGGTAACGTGCTTTCTGTGGCAGGCGGGTTCTTCCTGGCCTCGAAAGGGCATGTCGATTTGGCCGTGTTTCTGGCAGCCATGATCGGCACCTCCCTGGTTGTAGCCTCCGGTTGCGTGTTCAACAACTGCATCGACCGCGACATCGACCTGAAGATGGAACGCACTAAAAACCGGGTGTTGGTTCAGGGCTTGATCTCCCTGAAACTGGCCCTGGTCTACGCGACCATCCTTGGTGTTCTCGGCGTTGCATTGTTGTACAAGGTGGCCAACCCGTTGGCCGCCCTGTTCGCCGTAATCGGCTTCGTGATCTACGTCGGCTTCTACAGCCTGTACCTCAAGCGCAAGTCGGTTCACGGCACGCTGGTGGGCAGTCTGTCGGGCGCCATGCCGCCAGTGATCGGTTACGTCGCCGTAACCAACAGCTTCGACATGGCCGCGCTGGTCCTGCTGGTGATGTTCAGCCTGTGGCAGATGCCGCATTCCTACGCCATCGCGATCTTTCGCTTCAACGATTACCTGGCCGCATCGATTCCGGTGTTGCCAGTGAAGCGCGGGATTCAAGTGGCCAAGAAGCACATCCTGCTCTACATCCTGGCGTTCCTCGTGGCGACCTTGATGCTGACCTTCAGCGGCTACGCCGGCATGAGCTACCTCGCCGTCGCCGCGGCCATGGGCATGTACTGGTTGTACATGGCCTGGACCGGCTACAAGGCAGTGGATGACACGGTCTGGGCACGCAAGCTGTTCGTGTTCTCGATCTTCACCATCACTGCGTTGAGCGTCATGATGTCCCTGGACTTCAAGGTGCCGAGCGAGTTGCTGCTGACGTACGCGCCGTAAGGCTCAAAGGCTTGAAGAAAAACCCCGCACATTGAGAGATGTGCGGGGTTTTTTGTTGCGCGGATTATGCTGATTTGATGTGCGGCCATTCGCGAGCAGGCTCGCTCCCACAGGGAATATGTGATCGACGCAGATCACATGTGGGAGCGAGACTGCTCGCGAATCGCAACGTCACTGAATTTGCTGGGTTGCCGGTTGCAGACTTCCGGTAAACCCCCTAGATTTGGATCCAGCCATAACGGTGATAGCGCCACGCCATTCCACAGGTGCTCGACTGTTATTCACGCATCAATCAAAAGGCTGGGCGAAATGACTGAGAGGATGACCTGCGACGAACGCTTCATTGCCCTGGCACAAGAGCTCAACTACGACATCTACGGCGAGAACACCGCCGGCGGCAATTACGCACCGCTGATCCGTCATCACGATGAGCTCTACATCAGCGGCATGGTGCCGCGCACGCACGGCAAGATTCAGTACCCCGGTCGGGTTGGCCTGGAGTTGACCCTCAAGGACGCGCAGGCCGCCGCCAGCATCAGTGCGATGCGCTGTCTGGCGTTGATCGTCGATGCGGTGGGGTCGCTGGACAAGATCCGGGCGTTGTTGCGGGTCACGGTGTACGTGAAGTCCACCCCTGACTTTGTTGACCTGAGCGAGGTGGCCAACGGCGCATCGGATGTGTTCAGTCATGTGCTCGGCGATGCCGGGCGGCACACGCGCACCACGATCGGTGTCTATCAGTTGCCGAAGAACGCGGCGATCGAAGTCGACATGATCGCGGCGTTGCACGCCGACGCATAAACCGCACGTTGGACAACAAAAAGCCCCGCCTGAATCTCAGAGCGGGGCTTTTCTGTCAGCGTTGCCGTATTACTGCGCGGCGATGCTGTAGCCATCGAACGCGGTCTGCTGTTGCAGGGCGGTGATGATGTTCTTGCGGTTGACGGCCTGCTCGGTGCCGGCGTTGTCGACGAAGACTTCGCTTTCCAGTTCCGCTTCTTCGCCTTCACCGACGAAGGTGAAACCGAGGAACTCCAGCGCTTCACGGTCAACGCTCAGGCGCGAACGTGGCGTGCGCAGTGGCAGGGTCACACTGCTGCCGTCCTTGCTGATGGTGAAGATTTCGACTTCTTTCTTCGCCCGTGCCGCTTTGCTCTTGCCGCCGCTCGGGTTGCTGATCGCCTGATGCGTCTGGTTCAGCACTTTGAGCGCCAGACCGTAGACGATTTCCTGGAACGCCGGATCGTCCTTGAAGCTGGACAGGATTCGGCCGATCGAGAACTTGCTGCTCAGGTCTTCAAGTGCGGCAATGTCCGCAGCTTCGGCGTCCTTCAGGGCCTTTAGTTCACCCATCAGTTCGTAAGCCTTGTCGTCGTCGAAGCGGTCGTGTGCCTGACGGATCGCGGTGCGCAGTTCGCGGATCTGGTCGCTTTCGCGGGTCGACTGAAAAGCGTCCAGCACCATCTCGCTGATTATTTTGGCTTGTGGCAGGTGTTGTGAAAGATTGATGGAGTTTTCGTATTCCGCTTTGGACGATTCGGTGACTACGGATTCAGCGGTGTTGAAATCGGACATTGAAATTTCACTACTTTTTAACTTGAGTGGAGATGAGCAAGCACGGGGGCTCTTTCAGGTCGACTAATTTAGGGGAGTGGGGTGGCGTTGTCACGGAGCAACGGGTCGGTGGTCGAGGTTTTTTCCCTGTGATCAGCGCATGCCCTGTTTCAAGCGCGCGGTGCACTGAGAGTTCTGGTTCAAATGGGCAAAATATTCGGCGGCGCCTGTGCGATGTCCCCAGCCATGCAGGCCTGGAAAGAGCCTGACCGATTCCACTTCGGCGGGCTGCAGGTCGCGTACGGTGAGTGCCTTGTTCATTGGCTGTCGAGTCCTTTGTCAGCGTTGCGTTGAGTCGGGTTCCGGGTGTCCTTCGTCAGGATCTGCCCCATGCTTTCATCGCGAACTCGACAAAGCGCCGCAGCTTCGGCAGTCGGTAGCGATCCGGGGCGTAGAGCAGGTGCAATGGGCGGCTGGGCGGTTGGTAATCGGGAATGACCGTGACCAGTTTGCCGTCGCGCAGATCCTGTTCCACCAGCGCGTCAGGCAGCATCACGATGCCCATGCCGGTGCGTGCGGCCTGATGCAAACCGGCGGAGCTGTTGATCAGCATCGGGCCGCTGACGTCGACCATGATTTCTCCGTCCGGACCACTGAGGCGCCAGCGCTTTTCCACTGATTGCCAATCATCGCCGGTAGGGTAGGCGAAGGACAGGCAGTCATGCTGTTGCAGGTCTTGCGGTGTGAGGGGCATGCCGCGTCGTGCCACATATTCCGGCGATGCGCAGACCGTCAGGGTGTAGTCGATCAATGGCCGCGCAATCAGGTTGGACTGCTCAAAGTTTCCCAGCCGGAAGGCGACATCGAGGCCGTTTTCCATCAGGTCCGGGCGGCTGTTGGTCAACACCACGTCGAGTTTGACCTGCGGCCATTGCAGGGAAAACTCACTGAGCGCCGGAGCCATGCGTTCAACGCCGAAGGTCAGGGGAGCGGTAATGCGCAGGATGCCACGCGGCTCATCAAGGGTCTGTTCGGCAAGTCGTTCGGAGTCCGCCACCAGCCCCAATACATCCAGACAGCGCTGGTAATAAACGCTGCCGAACTCGGTAAGCCGCTGCCGCCGAGTGGTGCGTTGCAGCAGTTGCACGCCGAGCCGTTGCTCCAGGGCTCGCAGGTGATTGCCTACCATCGTGGTCGACATATCGCACTGCAACGCGGCTGCCGTCATGCTCCCGGCTTCGACCACCTTGACGTAAACGCTCATCGACTGGAACAAATCCATTATCAAGCTCAGCTTATAAATGATTGAAGTTTTACCGAGTTTATCCAGTTTGAGTGGCTAACCATACTGCAAACACACCGACCTTCACTGGAGTTTGAAGTCATGACCGCCGCCCTGATGAACACCTACCAACCGCTGGCCCTGAGTTTCACCAAAGGCCTGGGCACCCGACTTTGGGATCAGGCCGGGCGCGAGTATCTGGATGCGGTTGCCGGGGTCGCGGTAACCAACGTTGGCCACTCGCATCCGCGGATTGTTTCGGCGATTAGCGAGCAGGCCGGATTGCTGCTGCATACCTCCAATCTGTACAGCATTGACTGGCAGCTACAACTGGCAAAGCGGCTGACTGCGTTGTCGGGGATGGAGCGGGCGTTCTTCAATAACTCCGGTGCCGAGGCCAACGAGACGGCGCTGAAACTGGCGCGGCTGTACGGGTGGCGCAAGGGTATTGAGCAGCCCCTTGTCGTGGTGATGGCCAACGCTTTCCACGGCCGCACACTCGGCACCTTGTCCGCCAGCGATGGGCCGGCGGTGCGTCTGGGCTTTAATGAGCTGCCGGGGGATTTCGTCAAAGTGCCGTTCGGTGATCTCGCAGCACTGGAGAAGGTTCAGCGCAAGCACGGTGAGCGGATCGTGGCGATTCTGGTCGAGCCAATTCAAGGTGAAAGCGGCGTGCAACTGGCGCCGCCCAATTACCTCAAAGCCCTGCGTGAACTTTGTAATCGCCATGCCTGGCTGCTGATGCTCGATGAAATTCAAACTGGCATCGGGCGTACTGGCCGGTGGTTTGCGTTTCAGCATGAAGGCATCGTCCCGGACGTGATGACGCTCGCCAAAGGACTCGGCAACGGCGTGCCCATCGGCGCTTGTCTGGCCCGGGGCAGGGCGGCAGATCTGTTCACCCCCGGCAGCCATGGCAGCACGTTTGGCGGCAATCCACTGGCTTGCCGGGTCGGCTGCACAGTGCTGGATATCATTGAAGAACAAGGCTTGCTGGAGAACGCGCGAGTGCAGGGTGAGCGCTTGCTGGCCCGGTTACGCGCAGAGCTTGCGGATAACCCGAATGTGCTGGCGATTCGCGGGCAGGGATTGATGATCGGCGTCGAATTGAAGCAGCCGATTCGGGATCTGACACTGATCGCTGCCCGGGATCATGGGTTGCTGATCAATGTCACGCGCGGCAAGACCATACGGCTGCTGCCGCCGTTGACGATTGATGAGCGTGAGGTGGGGATGATTGTCAGAGGTGTCGGGCGGGCAGTCACTGCGCACTAATGGCTACTCGATAACCCCTGTGGGAGCGAGCCTGCTCGCGATAGCGTAGCGTCAGACGACATTCATTTTGAAGGGTCAATCGCAATCGCGAGCAGGCTCGCTCCCGCAGGGGAAAAGTGCGTCGCGCTAATCAGGATAATCCGACAAATCCGGCGCCAGCATCCGCGTCTTCGCCGCTCCATTCGAATTGTGCTGAATGATCTCGCGCGGCTGCCCCTGCTCATTGAAAAACACCTGCCCAACCCCCGCCGAGTTCCACAGTCGCTCACCTGCTTCGGCGTGTTCCGGCGTATACGGCACGATGCGCATGCGCCGGCGTTTGGTCAGCCAGTTCAGGGGTGAACGCGGAGAGTAGAGCCAGCGGTTGAGCCGGTCGAACCACTCCAGCAGCGCCGGCGGAAACTCGTTCTTGATGCCGCTGCTGGTGATCTGCCAGATGCGCGGACCGGCCTTGCGGTGTCGGATCAGCACTTCGTAGACGAAGGAATAATGCACATCGCCGGACAGCACCACGTAGTTACCTGGCGTACGTGTATGTCGGAAAATGTTCAGGATCACCTGCGCGGCGCCCCGATGGGCCATCCAGTTCTCCGCATCGACCAGCAGTGGATAACCGAACCAACTGAAAATCTTCTGCACGGTTTCAATCAGCTTCACGCCAAAGATCGGCGCGGGCGAAACGATGATTGCTGACGGGTGATCAAGCAGGTCCTGCTGCAACTCGCTCAAGGCTTCCCAGTCGAGCAGCCCCGACGGTTGCTTCAGCGCCAACTCGCTGCGCCAGCGTCGAGTACGCGTGTCAAGGACTACCAGCGCGGGACTGGTCGGCAGCACGAAATGCCAGTTCTGGAAGCGCAGCAGGTCATCAATCAGATCGTCCTGTACCGGACTGTCGAGGTAGTGATCATCGCCACTGGCAATCAGACCTCGGGTTTTCTCCAGCACATCCTTGAAGGCATCCGGGTTGTTGCCCCAGCCCTGACACAACATATAAGCGATCAATGCGTTGCCGATAATGCGTTTGGAGAACGGGTGGCCGTAGGCCGTTTCCTCCCATTGCGCGGACAGATTCCAGTCATCGGTGATGTCGTGGTCGTCGAAAATCATCAGGCTCGGCAGATGCGCCAGTGCTCGGGCGACGTTGCCCAGGCCAGCCTTGAAGGCGTCGATACGAGTTTGTTCGAGGGTATAGCGCTTGAGCCGTTCGGGCGTGAGCGTTGGCGCTGTCGGGTTGATCAGTGTCCACGCGACCGGCGACCACACCAGCAGATACATCGCCATGACTTCAGCGAAAGTCACCAGATGATTGTCGGCGCTGCTGCTGGTGAAAATCGGCTTACGCGCGCCGCCGAAAAATCGCTCACGCAGAGTCTCGTTGCTCTCTAGCGCCGGTAACAAATCCGCACGGTGGTAGTAGCTGGCCGGGTGTTCGTAAAGCTTGGCGCTGTCGCTGACCACGGCACCTTCGAGGTGTTCGTCGAACAGGCCGAGGCGCCTGATCAAGGCATGAATCGCCCGCAGCGTCGGCCCGGCAACGTCATCGGCGTAGACCTGATCACCGCTCATCATCAACAGGGCCGGGCGTTGCTGCGGATCGGTTTCGGCGGCCAACAGTTGATCGACACAGAGCAAACCGTCCGCTGCCGGGTGATGCGGCTTGCGGCAGGAACCGTGAAGCAACTGATCGATCCGCGAGCGCACGACGAAGTTTGGACACGTAGCGCCGCCATACATCAGATGTGGCGCCCAATCGGCGATACCTTCCTGGCCATCGATCAGCAGGTCGTAGTCGATAAATTCGTTGAGGGGCAGGGCGTTTTCGAGGCTGACATCGATGAGATGAATGAAGGCTCGAGTGCCCACGGAAATGACTGCGCATTTCTCGGTATCGAGAGGAATGTTTCCTACACCCTGCAAGCGCAAGGTCAGCGACAGTGGACGCGTACCGATCAGCCACAGCACCAGCCGCGTCGGTTCCAACCGTCGCAACAGCGGGCCGGCCAAGACAGGAGGCAGCGGGGTCAGGTCATCGGGTGTTGGAGACATCAAGGACAAAGCTCAAGGCGCACAGGCCGGCGATGATAGCGCAGCCGGCGCCTTGAACGCTTAAACGAGACTTAAGAGTCCGCTTTTTGCAGCTTAAGGCCCAGCAGGCGCCATTCTGCAGGTATCGCATCAACTCTCGGCTGCTCCTGCACGGAGCAATCGAAACGGTATTTCACATCGTCGCCGTTCATGTTGCGCGCGGTGACGATGTTGCTGAAGGTGTAGATCTGATCCTTGAAGCGATGGCTGACGAGGCCTTTGCTGTCAGCAAAGCGCGCCGAGTTGGGAAAGCGCAACGTGCTGGTCACGAACGGGCTGCACATGACATACGCGATCATCGACTTGTCGGCCTGTGCGTCGCCGCGCAATTTCTTGTTCAGCGCTGCCAGGGCCATACGACCCTGATAGTCGCTTTGATCCAGCACGGTCTGTAGCCCGATTGATTTCGGCGCCCGGCCGGCGTAGTTCGGCAGCAATGCGGAGTCGGCGGGAGAGGGCTTGTCGTCCGGCTCGATGGCAGCAAAAGCCGGCGCATCCTTCAGCTCGGCAGCGGGCGTGACTGACTCGGCCTCAGGCAATAGGGAGGTCGGTTCGGCGACCTGCGTGTTTTCAGCCTGCGCCGTCTCGTAGTCATGCGACGAAGGAAGCAGCGATAAAGTGATCGACAGCACCACCATCGCAACAATGAAACCACCCGCAGCGCCAACAATGTTGCCGTAGAAAATATTCCAGCTGCCACGGTTCTTGACCACCCAGCGCCACATGAAACCCCAGGCCGCGACAAACGCCAGAAAACGCAAAAACTCCATTTGATCCTTTCCTTAAACCTGCAAAAACGCTCAAGGCAGCACGCTTCGAGCCCGCTGCAATAATGGGCAGCAAGATAACAAAATAGAAGCGTCGCGCTTCTTGCTCATCGAGCTGATCAGCTACCGGTCAGTTCGAAGCGCAGATCCAGCAACTTCCAGTCGTCAAAACCTTCGTTCATGGTTGGCAAAGCCTGCAGGGTGCATTCGTAACGATAGGTCAGATAATTTTTCGCAGCGTCCTGGATCTTCATCAGACTTGTGCTGGTATAGATCTGCTCTTTGTAACGCTGAGTCGAGAGAGCCTTGTCGTCGGCAAACAAGGCCAGTTCCGGCTGACGCAGAACGCTGCGTAAAAACGGCTCGCACATCTGGAACGCGATCAGTCTTTTGTTGGCGTCCGGCCCGCCAATGAGCCCTTTTCGCAACTGCGCATGAGCCAGAGTCTGTTGCGCAGTCATCCCTTGAACCGCCGCCAGTTCAGAACGGGTTGTCGGTATTTCATTGAGATAGTTTTCCACCAGGCCAGACTTGAGCGGTTCTGGCGTAGCAGCAGGCGCAGCGGCGACATACTCGGGCAATGCTTCCCCGGACGACGTGTTGGCAGAACTCGCAGGACCTGATTTTCCTTGCATGGTCAACTCCAGCAGACGCCATTGGTCATCCTTGATCCCGTTGCCGGAGACGAACTTCACGGCGCAGTCATAGCCGAGACTGACCATACTGCCCTCCATGTTTTCGCCACTAATCCTGCTCGTGACGAGGTAGGTCTGGGATTTGTAAGTGTCGAATCGAGCGTCCTCAGTCTCGTCGAAGGAGGCGGAGTCCGGAATGCGCAGCGTGGATTTTGCCGCTGACCGACAGATCAGCCCCGCCAGGCTTCCGTTGACCCCGTTGACCATGTCCGCGCTGGCTCGCCATTGCGCGTATTGGCTTCTCCACTGTGGATCGAGACTGGCGGAAAGCAGCGGTGTAGAGAGCCGTGGATAGCGCGGGCTGTCGGTTGGCAGCAACGGCGACGTCGGAGCGGATGCACGACTGACCGGAGTGCGTGGGACAAAGGATCTGAGCTGGCTTTCGTTCGCGATTTGCGGCTGAGTGCCGCTGGATGTCGCGGGGGGGGACTTTTCGGGCAGAAGTCCTTTGACGATAACGAACACCACGGCTGCCACGATAATCCCGGCAATCAGGCCGGCGAAGTGGCCAAAGAATACCGGCCAGTTTCCACGATTCTTGAAGACCCAGACCCACATCCCTGCCCAGACCAGCAAAAACATCACGATCAACGATGTTTCCATTCCATCCATTTCCTTTCTTTAATTCGTGTCAGCTCACTAAGTAGATCCGCCTTTGCGGGCGGCAAGATAGCAAAACAATTACGCCTCAGTTCACATGTTGGGAAAATAATTCACAGCAAGAAACAGCAGGGTCGCCATGCCGGCGGCAAACCCACACACCGCGCCCAGCAACTGACGTGCAATCGGATGTTCGGGTTGACGGCGATTGGCAATCCACAACCATACCCCCGCCAGAACGCCCGCGCTTGTGGTGAACACTACCAAGCTGCGATCCAGATTCGGTGTCGCCATCGACGTTCCAATGACTGCGTCGTAAATCAGCGTGAACACAATGCCGGTTACTACGCTACTTCCAGCGCCAGCAAGGTTGCCAAGTAGCAAGTTCCACTCACCCCGTTGCTTCACCACCCAAAACCAGGTTCCGACCATCACTAGCAAGCACAACAAAGCATCCATTGGTTTATTCCCGAGTGCGCGATAACGGAGGCGGTTGACAGGCCTTCTCCGAGAGTGGACGGCAAGATATCAAACTAGTAGCTTTGCGCCACTTTCTTCAACTGCGTAACGGACTACACATGCCTACCGTTTCTTCTGTCCCGCGCCTGCTCAGCGCTTTCCTCCTCTCTACCGTAATGACCCCGGCACTTGCCGGCTGGGATGAAACCCCGGAGGTTGCCTGGAAGGAATACCTCTCCGATTGTCAGAGTTTTCAGCAAGTCGTGAACAACGTTCAAAACGGGGTCATGACTACCAGGCAAGCGATGGGCCGCGTCGACAGCTTGAATCGCACTGTTTACGTCCATCGCGATCACCTCGCCCAGGAAAGCCTTGCCTCTCCCGAATATGCCCGTTGCGAAAACGTCATTGCTCAAGCGTTCGTGATCCGGAACAAGGAAGAGGAGGTCCTGGTCGCGGAGCTTCAACAGCAATACTTCAAGGCTCAGGCCGAGCACGAGAAGTCACCGGAATACAAGCGCGCCCTCGATCTAGGCTTTAGCGACGTCGGCGCAATTGGCAAGCTCCACGAACTCGCCGAGGAATCGGAAACGGACGGCGAAGCGTATCTGAAGACGTTGATGATCACGGTCGATCGGGGATGCGGCCGACATTTCCGCGCCGTGCGATACGTCAAACCCTATGTGATCTACACCGCCCATCCCGATGAGGGCAGTTGCGCCGTCTATAAGGAAGTTGCGGTGCTGGGCGGAGAAATGGTGGAGCGAGGCGAGACCATCGATGAAGACGCGGTATTTCAGTACGTGGGATGGAAGAAGCTGGAAGGGCCAGGTGGGTTTCCCATCGACATTCGAGTCGTAAAGGTGCGCAATTAATCTGCAGGGCTTTTTCTTCAACCAGAGGATAAACAGATGATCGACTTCAACAACAAAGGCTTCTTCAAACTCAAGCAGAACAATGAATACGCCGAACGCGTCACCGCCCTGTTGCTGGACGGGGAAGAAGTGATCGACTCCTACAAGGCCATGCGCGACGGCGTGGTGTTCACCAACAAACGCATCATCGCCGTCAACGTCCAGGGCATCACCGGCAGCAAGAAGGATTTCACCTCGCTGCCGTACAAGAACATCGTCGCGTACTCCGTGGAAACGTCGGGGACCTTTGATCTGGACTCGGAGCTGGAGATTTACTTTTCGTCGTTGGGGAAGGTGAAGTTTGAGTTCACCGGGAAGACGTCGATGGTAGAGATTTCGAAGTACATTTCCAAGCATCTGTTGTAACGGCTGTAGTGCTTTTTTGAAGAGTTTTTATGGAGGTGGTATGAGTATTGGAAGCTGCCGAGGTGAGGAACGCAAAAGGAAGATCGTGGCTGAATATGATATCCGCCCACTGTTCCACATAAAAATGATTGAGGGGCAAGATGCTCTTGAAGGCTGCTGTGGGAAAGTTTCGGATCGTTATTACCATTTCGAGGCTACCTCCAAGGCTACCAAGGAAGTTGAAAACTTTGTGGTCGGATATGACTGCGCAGAACAATTGTTGGATATGACAGAACAGGAGTATCTGCCGCTGTTTAATCCGCTAAGTCATCAGGGGGGCGGGAGTGGGAGTGGTGGCTCACAACAAGTCAAAAGCGGGGTAAATGGCAAGGCATCCATGGCGCCTCTTAATAAAGAGTTGTCGGATGCGATTCATCTGCTTTGTATGTCTTGGAAAGGCGTACCTCGCGGTCGATTGCTAAGCTCTCTGGATTTTATTAGAAGGCTACCGGGAATACCCACGAAGAACTTTTCAATTGTTGGATTAAATGAAGTAATCGCTAAAGACAGTCGCCAGAGGACCCTTGCTCAAATGATTGATGATTTGAGGAAGCAAAGTCCGGGGTTGCGCAGTTTTGAGTTCCCACTGATGCAGCAGGTTTTAGTCATGGAAAAAAAAGTTAGCCTGCTCTCATAGAGGGTAGAAAGTCGCATCTCTGCCTCAGTGCTGTTGTTCAGTTGGAAGAAGTCGTCACAGTATGTCTTTCAGATAGCCCTTCAGCGCGAGGAGCGGCGCGTCAAGCTGCTCCAGCGATTGAGCCTCCCCGAGTTCAGTCTTCAACTTGTGCAGTTCGCGTCCCAAGGGTTTGTCGACTCCGCCCAAGGCGTCCATCGCCAGCCCCAGGCATTCATTCACTTTGAACTGAATGGTCTCGACATCCCCGCGCCGCACCAGCAATTCAAACACGTCTTTCTGATAATCACCCATGACCATGTCGTCCCGCAAAATCGGGCTCAGGCCTTCTTCCTCGTAAGCGAGTTTGAGGGAGAAAAGGGCGACTGTTTCCAGTGACGTTTCCATGGTTTGGTTCCTTGGGGTTCCGATGGCCAAGAAGCGGAGGATCAAAAGATCGCAGCCTGCGACAGCTCCTACGCAAGCGAGGGGCTTTATTGCAGACGAAAAAAAAGGCCTTGCTAAGCAAGACCTTTCTTAATTTTGGTGCCCCGAGGGAGACTCGAACTCCCACTCCTTTCGAAAACGGATTTTGAATCCGCCGCGTCTACCAATTCCGCCATCAGGGCTCAATGGCGGCGAAGTATAGAGATGAGATTACCGTTGGTCAATCACGTTTCATGGTCAATTTTCGATATTTCCGCTAGACTTTCCGGCCCTGCTAGACGAACCCCATCATGCGCGTTGCTGACTTTACCTTCGAACTCCCTGATTCGCTGATCGCTCGCCACCCTTTGGCCGAGCGTCGCGGCAGTCGCCTGTTGACCCTGGATGGGGTCAGCGGCGCCCTCGCACACCGTCAATTCACTGATTTGCTTGAGCATTTGCGCCCGGGCGATTTGATGGTGTTCAACAATACCCGGGTGATTCCGGCGCGGCTGTTCGGGCAGAAAGCGTCCGGCGGCAAGCTGGAAATCCTCATCGAGCGGGTGCTCGATACGCATTGCGTGCTGGCCCATGTGCGCTCCAGCAAGTCGCCGAAGCCGGGTTCGAAGATTCTCATCGACGGCGGTGGCGAAGCCGAGATGCTTGCGCGTCACGACGCGTTGTTCGAGCTGTGCTTCGCTGAAGAAGTGTTGCCGCTGCTTGATCGCGTCGGGCACATGCCGCTGCCTCCTTATATAGACCGCCCGGATGAGGGCTCGGATCGCGAGCGTTATCAGACCGTGTACGCCGAGCGCCTGGGCGCGGTAGCGGCGCCGACGGCGGGGCTGCATTTCGATCAGTCGCTGATGGAGGCGATTGCCGCCAAGGGCGTCGAGACCACTTTCGTCACGCTGCACGTGGGCGCGGGTACTTTTCAGCCGGTGCGCGTAGAGAAGCTTGAAGATCACCACATGCACACTGAGTGGCTGGAAGTCGGCCAGGACGTGGTCGATGCAGTTGCAGCGTGCCGTGCGCGCGGCGGTCGAGTGATTGCCGTTGGCACCACCAGCGTGCGTTCGCTGGAAAGCGCCGCGCGTGATGGCGTGCTCAAGCCGTTCAGTGGCGATACCGACATCTTTATCTATCCGGGCCGGCCGTTCCATGTGGTCGATGCCCTGGTCACCAATTTCCATTTGCCGGAATCCACGCTGTTGATGCTGGTTTCGGCATTCGCCGGTTATCCCGAAACCATGGCCGCCTACAAGGCCGCCGTCGACAACGGTTACCGCTTTTTCAGCTACGGTGATGCCATGTTCATCACCCGTAATCCCGCACCTACTGCCCCTAAACAAACAGGCCCAGAGGAAACAGAATGAGTCGCGAATGTCGCATGTCCTTTGAGCTCCTGGCCACCGATGGCAAGGCCCGTCGTGGTCGTTTGACCTTCCCGCGTGGCACCGTCGAAACCCCGGCTTTCATGCCGGTCGGTACTTACGGCACGGTCAAGGGCATGTTGCCGCGTGACATCGTCGCCACTGGCGCGGAAATCATTCTGGGCAACACCTTCCACCTGTGGCTGCGCCCTGGCACCGAGGTGATCAAGGCGCACGGCGACTTGCACGATTTCATGCAGTGGAAAGGCCCGATCCTGACTGACTCCGGTGGCTTCCAGGTGTTCAGCCTGGGCGCGATGCGCAAGATCAAGGAAGAAGGCGTGACCTTCGCCTCTCCGGTCGACGGCTCGAAAGTGTTCATGGGCCCGGAAGAGTCGATGCAGGTTCAGCGCGATCTGGGTTCCGACATCGTGATGATTTTCGACGAATGCACGCCGTACCCGGCTGACGAAGACGTCGCCCGTGTGTCGATGGAGCTGTCGTTGCGCTGGGCTCAGCGTTCGAAAAACGCCCACGGTGAAAACACCGCGGCGCTGTTCGGTATCGTTCAGGGCGGTATGCACCAGGATCTGCGCATGCGCTCGCTGGAAGGTCTGGACAAGATCGGCTTCGACGGTCTGGCCATCGGCGGTCTGTCGGTGGGCGAACCGAAGCACGAAATGATCAAGGTGCTGGATTATTTGCCGGGCATGATGCCGGCTGACAAACCTCGTTACCTTATGGGCGTTGGCAAACCGGAAGATCTGGTTGAGGGTGTGCGCCGCGGTGTGGACATGTTCGATTGCGTGATGCCAACCCGTAATGCCCGCAATGGGCATCTGTTCATTGATACAGGCGTGCTGAAGATCCGTAACGCGTTCCATCGCCATGATGATTCGCCGCTGGATCCGACCTGCGATTGCTATACCTGCCAGAACTTCTCCCGCGCTTATCTGCATCACCTGGACAAGTGCGGCGAAATGCTGGGAAGCATGCTCAATACCATCCATAACTTGCGCCATTATCAGGTGCTGATGGCTGGTTTGCGCGAGGCTATTCAACAGGGTACATTGGCCGCCTTTGTCGATGCCTTCTACGCCAAACGCGGGCTCCCCGTTCCGCCTTTGGACTGAGTTTTCTGACCCCAAGATTCAACATTTGCAACTGGAGTGCTAAATGAGCTTTTTTATCTCTAATGCCATGGCTGACGCCGCTGCACCGGCTGCTGCCGGCCCAATGGGTGGCGGTTTCGAGTGGATTTTCCTGGTCGGCTTCCTGGTCATCTTCTACCTGATGATCTGGCGTCCACAGGCCAAGCGCGCCAAAGAGCAGAAGAACCTGCTGAGCAGCCTGCAAAAGGGCGACGAAGTGGTCACCACTGGCGGCATCGCCGGCAAGATCACCAAAGTGGCCGATGACTTCGTGGTTCTGGAAGTTTCCGACACCGTGGAAATGAAGTTCCAGAAAGGCGCCATCGCCGCCACGCTGCCAAAAGGCACGCTGAAAGCGATCTAAGGTTCCAACTTCTACTCAATCGACGGGGCGCGCAAGGCGCCCCGCGTTCATAACGGGCGGCGTGATGCTGAACAAATACCCTCTGTGGAAATACATTCTGATCCTGGCGGTGCTGGCGATCGGTCTGATTTATTCCGCTCCCAATCTATACCCCGATGACCCGGCCATTCAGATCAGCGGCGCCAGCACGGCACTGCAGGTCAATCAGGCCGATCTGGATCGCGTAAGCACCGCGCTGAAAGAGTCCGGGATCAACGTCAAGGCTGCCACGCTGGCGGACAAC
The DNA here is from genome assembly GCF_030687715.1 of Pseudomonas sp. FP2196. Taxonomy (GTDB): domain Bacteria; phylum Pseudomonadota; class Gammaproteobacteria; order Pseudomonadales; family Pseudomonadaceae; genus Aquipseudomonas. Next base: position 5,023,696 of record NZ_CP117445.1, on the reverse strand, counting down.
GGCAAGGGCGGCCTGATCCGTCTGGTCAAGGCTGAAGACCAGTTGCCGGCAAAAGACGTTGTGCGCAAGGCATTGGGTGATGACTACGTCGTCGCGCTGAACCTGGCACAGACCACCCCGCAATGGCTGCGCAATCTGGGTGCGCACCCTATGAAGCTGGGCCTGGACTTGTCCGGTGGTGTGCACTTCCTGCTGGAAGTGGACATGGATAAAGCCCTCGATGCACGCCTGAAAGTCTACGAAGGCGACGTCAAGAGCCTGCTGCGTAAAGAGAAGCTGCGCTATCGCAGTCTGCCGCAACTGGGCGGTGCCATTCAGTTGGGCTTCAGCGATGAAGATTCCCGCGAACAGGCCCGTGCACTGATCCGCAAGAACTTCAACGATTTCGACATTGTTCCGGCCGACCTCAACGGTCAACCGGTGCTGCGTCTGGCGATGACCCCGGCCAAGCTGGCGGAAATCCGTGAATACTCCATCAAGCAGAACTTGACCACGGTACGTAACCGCGTCAACGAGCTGGGTGTTGCCGAACCGATCGTTCAGCGTCAGGGCGCCAACCGCATCGTGGTTGAGCTGCCGGGCGTACAGGACACTGCCGAAGCCAAGCGTATTCTGGGCAAGACGGCCAACCTTGAGTTCCGTCTGGCCGCAGAGCCGGGTGCTTCGAAAGCCACTTCCGAGAGCTTTGAATTCCGTGAGGGCAACCGTCCTCCTGCGCAGATCGAGCGTGGCCTGATCATCACCGGTGACCAGGTGACTGACGCCAAGGCCGGTTTCGGTGAGCACGGCACGCCTGAAGTGAACATCCGTCTGGATGGTCACGGTGGCGAGCTGATGAGCCGCGCGACACGTTCGAACGTCGGTCGCAGCATGGCAGTGATCTTCATCGAACAGCGTCCGATCACCACTTACACCAAGCAAATGGTTAATGGTGTCGAGAAAGACGTCGCGGTGCAGACGTTCAAGGAAGAGAAGAAGATCATCAGCCTGGCGACCATTCAGTCGCCGCTGGGTGCTCAGTTCCGCATCACTGGCCTGAACGGTCAGGGCGAATCGTCCGAGCTGGCGCTGCTGTTGCGTGCCGGTGGTCTGGCGGCGCCGATGTACTTCGCTGAAGAGCGCACAATCGGCCCGAGCCTGGGTGCTGACAACATCACCAAAGGTATTGATGCATCGCTGTGGGGCATGCTGTTCGTGTCGCTGTTCATCATCGCCATCTACCGCTTCTTCGGCGTCATCGCCACCGTCGCGCTGTCGGTGAACATGGTGCTGCTGCTGGCCTTGATGTCGCTGCTGGGTGCAACGCTGACCCTGCCGGGTATCGCCGGTATCGTCTTGACCATGGGTATGGCGGTCGATGCCAACGTACTGATCTTCTCGCGGATCCGTGAAGAGATCGCCGCCGGCATGACCGTGCAGCGTGCAATCAACGAAGGCTTCGGCCGGGCATTCACCGCGATTCTCGACGCCAACCTGACAACTCTGTTGGTTGGCGGGATTCTCTTTGCCATGGGCACCGGCCCGGTCAAAGGCTTCGCAGTGACCATGTCCCTCGGGATCTTTACCTCGATGTTCACGGCCATCATGGTGACCCGCGCAATGGTCAACCTGATCTTCGGCGGACGTGACTTCAAGAAGTTGTGGATTTAAGGGGCTGCCATGTTACGTACAATCAACTTCATGGGCGTTCGCAACTTCGCGTTCGGCGTCACAGTATTCCTCACCCTGCTGGCTATGTTCAGTGTCTTCACCAAGGGCATGAACTGGGGTCTGGACTTCACCGGCGGTACGCTCATCGAGCTGACCTACGAGCGTCCGGCCGATGTCACCAAGGTGCGCGAGCAACTGGTGACTTCGGGTTATCACGAAGCCGTCGTGCAGAGCTTCGGTGCGACTACCGATCTGCTGGTGCGGATGCCCGGTGAAGACCCGCAGTTGGGCCATCAGGTGGCGGAAGCGCTGCTGAAGGTTGGCGGCGACAACCCGGCAACGGTCAAGCGTGTCGAGTTCGTCGGCCCGCAGGTCGGTGAAGAACTGCGCGACCAGGGCGGCCTCGGCATGCTGCTGGCGCTCGGCGGTATCCTGATCTACCTGGCTTTCCGCTTTCAGTGGAAGTTCGCGGTCGGCGCCATTGTTTCGCTGATCCACGACGTGATCGTGACCATCGGCATCCTGTCGTATTTCCAGATCACTTTCGATCTGACGGTACTGGCTGCGGTGCTGGCGATCATCGGCTACTCGCTGAACGACACCATCGTGGTATTCGACCGGGTTCGTGAGAACTTCCGCGTGCTGCGCAAGGCGACGCTGATCGAGAACATCAACATCTCGACCACTCAGACCCTGCTGCGCACCATGGCGACGTCGATCTCCACGTTGCTGGCGATCGCGGCACTGCTGTTCTTCGGTGGTGACAACCTGTTCGGTTTCTCCATTGCCCTGTTTATCGGTGTTCTGGCGGGTACTTACTCGTCGATCTACATCGCTAACGTGGTGCTGATCTGGCTGAACCTGACCACTGAGGATCTAATTCCTCCGGCCAACACCGAGAAGGAAATCGACGACCGTCCATAACGGCCATCGTCTTTCCCGCTGTCAGCCAAAAAAGGCGCGAGTTGAACTCGCGCCTTTTTTTATGCTCCAAGGCTGGGAGAAGCGCGGGCGCGTCCCGCATGTGATGGTCAGGAGGTTCATGTGAACAAGTCGTTGCTGGTTGGTGCGGTATTGGGTGCTGTCGGTGTGACTGCCGGGGGTGCTGTTGCCACCTACAGCCTGGTTAAAAGCGGCCCTGAGTATGCGCAAGTACTGGCTGTTGAACCGGTCAAAACACAGATCAAGACTCCACGTGAAGTGTGCAAGGATGTAGCCGTGACCCGCCAGGCGCCGGTCAAGGATCAACACCAGATCCTCGGTACCGCGATTGGCGCGGTAGCGGGTGGTTTGCTGGGTAATCAGGTCGGCGGCGGTACTGGCAAGAAGATCGCCACCGTGGCCGGTGCGGTTGGTGGTGGTTATGCCGGTAACAAGGTGCAGGAAGGTATGCAGAATCGCGATACCTACACCACCACCCAGACTCGCTGTAATACGGTGAATGACATCAGTGACAAAGTTGTCGGTTACGACGTGCGTTATTCACTGGATGGCAAGGAAGGCAAAGTGCGGATGGATCGTGATCCGGGCAACCAGATTCCGGTCGACAAGGAAGGCAAGCTGGTTCTGTCGCAGAATGAGCCGGCTCAGTAATAGTCCGAGCGTTTAAAAAGAAGCACCCTGCGGGGTGCTTTTTTGTGCCCTCCATTTAAGCCGCACAACAAACCCCCCTGTAGGAGTGAGCCTGCTCGCGATAGCTATTTATCATTCAATGCAGGTGGTGGCTGATACACCGCTATCGCGAGCAGGCTCACTCCTGCATTGCTCCGGTGGTGTGGCGGAGGGCGAATTCCAGGCATAAAAAAAGCACCCCGAAGGGTGCTTTTTGCATTTCGCGAAAAGCTTAGCGCTTCAGCGAAGCCGGCAGGTGCGGCTGGATCGCCGTCAGCACTGCCTTGAAGCATTTAGTGTTGCCGGCAACGATATGGCCTTTTTCAAGGAAGTCGTGACCACCGGTGAAGTCGCTCACCAGGCCGCCAGCTTCTTGAATCAGAAGGGCGCCTGCAGCCATGTCCCACTCGGACAGGCCCGACTCCCAGAACGCATCGAAACGGCCGGCAGCCACATAGGCCAGGTCCAGGCTGGCGGAGCCGGCGCGGCGGATGCCGGCAGTCTGGCCGACCAGGGCGCGGAACATGCCCAGGTAGTTGTCGAGGTTGTCCATCTGATCGTCACGGAACGGGAAGCCGGTACCCAGCAGGGCGCCGTCAAGGCTGGTGCGACCGCTGACGCGCAGGCGACGACCGTTCAGTTGAGCGCCGCGACCACGGCTGGCGGTGAATTCTTCCTGGCGCACCGGATCCAGAACAACAGCGTGTTCCAGGCGACCACGGTATTTGCAGGCGATGCTGACAGCAAAGTGTGGAATGCCGCGCAGGAAGTTGGTGGTGCCGTCCAGCGGATCGATGATCCACAGGTACTCTTCGCCTTCGATGCCGGTGCCGGCGTGCAGGCCAGTCTCTTCACCCTGGATCGAGTGATTCGGGTAAGCCTTGCGCAGGGCGTCGATGATTTTCTGTTCAGCGGCGCGATCGACCTCGGATACATAATCCTTGGCGTCTTTTTCGTCGACCTTGATGGTATCCAGGCGCTCGATGGAGCGGAAGATCAGTTCACTGGCGCTGCGGGCGGCGCGCAGCGCGATATTCAGCATGGGCTGCATGGATGTGTCACCTAAGGTTGTTAAAGAAAGCCGCGCATTCTATCAGAACTTTTCTTCAGGTGAAGGTCGCTGTTCGCTTTCATAGCTTAACGGTAGGCTGTTCTGTAAGATTTGCACCCCTTTACTGTGTCCGAGAGCGCCTCCCTTGCTGCAGAACATTCGTGTCGTCCTGGTCAATACCAGCCACCCCGGCAACATCGGTGGGGCCGCGCGCGCCATGAAAAACATGGGTCTGTCGCGGCTGGTGCTGGTCGAGCCGCGGGTCTTCCCGCATCACGAAGCCGATGCCCGCGCTTCCGGTGCCGGTGACATCCTTGAAAACGCCCAGGTCGTCGCCACCCTGGAAGATGCCTTGGTCGGCTGCAATCTGGTGCTCGGCACCAGCGCCCGTGACCGGCGTATTCCCTGGCCGCTGCTGGATCCGCGCGAATGCGGCACCAAAGTGGTTGAGGAAGCCGGGCAGGGCGCAGAGATTGCGCTGGTGTTCGGCCGTGAAGATTCCGGCCTGACCAATGACGAGCTGCAGCGATGTCACTTTCACGTGCACATCCCCTCCGATCCTGAGTTCAGTTCGCTGAACCTCGGGGCGGCGGTTCAGGTGTTGAGCTATGAAGTGCGCATGGCCTGGCTGGCCGCACAAGGTCGGCCGAGCAAGATCGAGAAGGAAGAAGTGGCTTCGGTAAAAAGCGCCGAGCTGGCGACCATGGATGAGCTGGAACGATTCTATGAGCACCTGGAGCAAACGCTGGTCGCCATCGAATTCCTCGATCCTGAGAAACCGCGACACCTGATGGCGCGCCTGCGCCGGTTGTACGGACGCAGCTCGGTCAGCCGGGCGGAAATGAATATATTGCGTGGCATCCTCACGGAAACCCAAAAAGCGGCCCGTGGTGAGCTTCTGAAACGGAAGGACTGAATGATGTTTGAGCGTTTGCGTGAAGATATCCAAAGCGTATTCCATCGAGATCCGGCGGCGCGTAACGCTTTTGAAGTGCTGACTTGCTACCCCGGTATGCACGCGATCTGGATTCATCGTCTGGCCGGGATGCTCTGGCGCAACGAGCTCAAATGGCTGGCGCGGCTGGTATCGAACTTTGGTCGCTGGTTGACCGGGATCGAGATTCATCCGGGGGCGAAAGTCGGTCGTCGCTTCTTTATCGATCACGGCATGGGCATCGTCATTGGCGAAACCGCCGAGATCGGTGATGACGTGACCATTTATCAGGGCGTGACCCTGGGTGGCACCAGCTGGAACAAAGGTAAGCGCCATCCAACGTTGGGAGACGGTGTTGTCGTCGGTGCCGGCGCTAAAGTGCTCGGCCCGTTTACTGTGGGGGCGGGCGCCAAGGTCGGCTCCAATGCCGTGGTGACCAAAGAGGTTCCGCCGGGCGCTACAGTCGTGGGGATTCCGGGGCGAATCATCGTCAAATCCGATGAAGAGCAGGATGCAAAGCGCAAGGCCATGGCCGAAAAGATCGGCTTCGATGCCTACGGCGTCAGCGAAGACATGCCTGACCCGGTGGCGCGCGCCATTGGGCAGTTGCTCGATCACCTGCAAGCGGTGGACGGGCGTCTGGAGGGGATGTGCGGCGCGCTGAAGGATCTGGGCAGTAATTACTGTGCGAAAGATCTGCCTGAGCTGCGCGAAGAAGATTTCGCCTGCGTGAAAGGCAAAGACGAGTCCAAAGCCAGCTAACGCCCCCTGTAGGAGCTGCCGAAGGCTGCGATCTTCTGATCTTGCCTTTCATAAGATCAAAAGATCGCAGCCTTCGGCAGCTCCTACACAGGCATCCGTCAACCGGTGTGCCATTAGGCCGCAGAGCCTGCTATCATTCGCGCGCTCTTTTGCGGGTAAACCCGACTAAAGCACTAGGTCTAATAGTTGACTTAAATGCTCGGGAATTGCATACTCCCGCCCATTCCGAACTCCGTGGTAACTGTCCATGAGACTGACTACAAAAGGCCGATACGCCGTGACTGCCATGCTTGATCTGGCGTTGCACGCGCAGCACGGGCCGGTGTCCCTGGCCGATATCTCCGAGCGCCAAGGCATCTCCCTGTCCTATCTCGAACAGCTTTTCGCCAAGCTGCGCCGCAGCAACCTGGTTTCCAGTGTTCGCGGCCCGGGTGGTGGCTACCAGTTGTCCCGCGACATGCAGGGCATTCAGGTGGCTCAGGTGATCGATGCGGTGAACGAATCGGTCGATGCTACCAAATGCCAAGGCCAGGGCGACTGCCACTCCGGCGACACTTGCCTGACCCATCACTTGTGGTGCGACCTTAGCCTGCAGATTCACGAATTTCTAAGTGGTATCAGCTTGGCCGATCTTGTGACTCGCCGTGAGGTGCAAGAAGTAGCCCAGCGTCAGGACCAGCGCCGTTGCAACAGCAAGGCGCCACGCCTGGACAAGATTGAAGCGTCCGCCGTCGAATGACAGCCGAAGAGCTAGCGGTACGCCAGCCCTGATTTAGGAGATAGTCCATGAAATTGCCGATTTACCTTGATTACTCTGCGACCACCCCGGTCGATCCGCGCGTTGCGCAAAAAATGAGTGAGTGCCTGCTGGTCGACGGAAACTTCGGTAACCCTGCGTCCCGCTCCCACGTGTTCGGCTGGAAAGCTGAAGAGTCCGTCGAAAACGCCCGTCGTCAGGTGGCCGATCTGGTCAACGCCGACCCGCGCGAAATCGTCTGGACGTCCGGCGCCACCGAGTCCGACAACCTGGCAATCAAAGGTGCGGCACATTTCTACGCCTCCAAGGGCAAGCACCTGATCACCTCCAAGATCGAGCACAAGGCTGTCCTCGACACCATGCGCCAACTGGAGCGTGAAGGTTTCGAAGTCACCTACCTCGATCCTCAGACTGATGGTCTGATCACTCCTGAGATGATCGACGCCGCGCTGCGCGAAGACACCATTCTGGTGTCGATCATGCACGTGAACAACGAAATCGGTACCGTCAACGATATCGCCGCCATCGGCGAGCTGCTTCGTTCGAAGGGCATCCTGTTCCACGTTGACGCTGCTCAGTCCACTGGCAAGGTCGAGATCGACCTGCAGAAACTGAAAGTCGACATGATGTCGTTCTCTGCCCACAAAACCTACGGCCCTAAAGGCATCGGCGCGTTGTACGTCAGCCGCAAGCCGCGTGTGCGCATCGAAGCGACCATGCACGGCGGCGGTCATGAGCGCGGCATGCGCTCCGGCACCCTGGCGACTCACCAGATCGTTGGCATGGGTGAAGCGTTCCGTGTGGCCAAGGAAGACATGGCTGCCGAGAACGTTCGTATCAAGGCATTGAGCGACCGTTTCTACAAGCAGGTCGAGCATCTGGAAGAGCTGTACGTCAACGGCAGCATGATCGCCCGCGTTCCGCACAACCTGAACCTGAGCTTCAACTACGTTGAAGGCGAGTCGCTGATCATGGCACTCAAGGATCTGGCGGTTTCGTCCGGTTCGGCCTGCACCTCGGCATCGCTTGAGCCTTCGTACGTACTGCGCGCCCTGGGCCGCAACGACGAACTGGCACACAGCTCGATCCGCTTCACCTTCGGCCGTTTCACCACCGAAGAAGAAATCGACTACGCCGCGCAGAAAGTCTGCGAGGCCGTTACCAAGCTGCGCGCTCTGTCGCCGCTGTGGGATATGTACAAAGACGGTGTCGACATTTCGAAAATCGAGTGGGCGGCACACTGATTTCAAGTCGCCGCGAACCGGCCCTGTAAACCCAGGTTGCAGGGCTTTAAGAGCGACTCTCTGATGAGTGAGGATTAAGCATCATGGCTTACAGCGAAAAGGTCATCGACCACTACGAAAACCCGCGCAACGTCGGCAAGATGAACGCGGAAGATCCTGATGTCGGCACCGGCATGGTCGGCGCTCCAGCGTGCGGCGACGTAATGCGCCTGCAAATCAAGGTCAACGATCAGGGCGTTATCGAAGACGCCAAGTTCAAGACCTATGGCTGCGGTTCGGCAATCGCTTCCAGTTCCCTCGCCACTGAGTGGATGAAGGGCAAGACCCTGGACGAAGCCGAAACCATCAAGAACACCCAGCTGGCCGAAGAATTGGCCCTGCCGCCAGTGAAGATTCACTGCTCGGTACTGGCTGAAGACGCTATCAAAGCGGCTGTTCGCGATTACAAGCAGAAGAAAGGCTTGATCTGACTTTCTGGATTTGGCGACGAGTAAGGAGTCAACGATGGCTATCAGCATGACAGAAGCGGCTGCTCAGCACGTGCGACGCTCCCTCAACGGGCGCGGCAAAGGTGAAGGGATTCGTCTGGGTGTTCGCACCACAGGTTGTTCCGGCCTTGCCTACGTGCTGGAGTTTGTCGACGAGGTGGTTGCAGAGGATCAGGTGTTCGAAAGTCACGGCGAAAAAGTGATTATCGACCCGAAAAGCCTCGCCTACCTGGACGGCACCGAGCTCGATTTCGTCAAGGAAGGGTTGAACGAAGGCTTCAAGTTCAACAACCCCAATGTCCGCGGTGAGTGTGGCTGCGGCGAAAGCTTCAACATCTGAGGCTTGTCGTGGGAATTCCTTGTCATTTCGCTTTATTCGAGCTGCAACCGAGTTTCCGTCTGGATCTCGAGCAGTTGGCCACGCGCTACCGTGAGTTGGCGCGCGGCGTTCATCCTGACCGTTTTGCCGACGCTTCCGAGCGCGAGCAGCGGTCGGCGCTCGAGCAGTCTGCGCGGCTCAACGATGCTTATCAGACGCTCAAGAGCCCGCCGCAGCGTGCGCGCTATCTGCTGAAAGTCAGCGGGCATGAAGTGCCGATGGAAGTCACGGTTCACGACCCCGAGTTTCTTCTGCAGCAGATGCAGTGGCGCGAAGAACTCGAAGACCTCCAGGACAGCGCTGATCTGGACGGTGTCGCGGTGTTCAAGCGTCGCTTGAAAGTGGCTCAGGAAGAACTCAACGAAAGCTTCGCAGCCTGTTGGGATGATGCAGCGCAACGCGAACAGGCCGAACGCCTGATGCGGCGCATGCAATTCCTCGACAAGCTCACCTACGAAGTGCGCCAGTTAGAAGAGCGCCTCGACGATTAACCCAGTGCCGCTCCGGTCGCACGCCTGATATACAGATAAGTCCTGATCACGATGGCCCTACTGCAGATCGCCGAACCCGGCCAAAGTCCTCAACCGCACCAGCGTCGTCTGGCTGTGGGGATCGACTTGGGCACTACCAATTCGCTGGTCGCTGCGTTGCGCAGTGGTCTTTCCGAGCCATTGGCCGACGCTGACGGGCAGGTCATCCTGCCGTCTGCCGTGCGTTATCACGCCGATCGCGTCGAAGTCGGCGAGTCGGCCAAGCTGGCCGCCGCTTCCGATCCTTTGAACACCGTGCTGTCGGTCAAGCGCTTGATGGGTCGTGGTCTGTCCGACGTCAAGCAATTGGGCGAGCAACTGCCATACCGCTTTGTCGGTGGCGAGTCGCACATGCCGTTCATCGACACCGTGCAAGGCCCGAAAAGCCCGGTCGAAGTTTCCGCCGATATCCTCAAGGTGTTGCGTCAGCGTGCTGAAGCGACTTTGGGTGGCGAACTGGTCGGTGCGGTAATCACCGTTCCGGCGTATTTCGACGATGCCCAGCGCCAGGCCACCAAGGATGCGGCGAAACTCGCCGGTCTGAATGTGCTGCGCCTGCTCAATGAGCCGACCGCCGCTGCTGTGGCTTACGGTCTGGATCAACACGCTGAAGGCCTCGTAGCGATTTATGACCTCGGCGGCGGCACCTTCGATATTTCTATTTTGCGTCTGACTGGCGGTGTTTTCGAAGTCCTGGCCACCGGCGGCGATAGCGCGCTGGGCGGCGATGACTTTGATCACGCGATTGCCGGCTGGATCATCGAGAGCGCCGGTCTGTCCGCCGATCTCGATCCGGGCGCGCAGCGCAATCTGCTGCAAACTGCCTGCGCAGCCAAAGAAGCCCTCACCGATGCGGCCAGTGTTGAAGTTGTCTACGGCGACTGGAAAGCACAGCTGACCCGCGAAGCCTTCGATGCGCTGATCGAGCCGATGGTCGCGCGTAGCCTGAAAGCCTGCCGCCGCGCCGTTCGTGATTCCGGCATTGAGCTGGATGACGTACACGCTGTGGTCATGGTTGGTGGTTCGACCCGCGTTCCACGCGTTCGTGAAGCCGTTGCCGAAGCCTTCGGTCGTCAACCGTTGACTGAAATCGATCCGGATCAAGTGGTGGCCATCGGGGCCGCGATCCAGGCCGATACCCTGGCTGGCAACAAGCGCGATGGTGGCGAGTTGCTGCTGCTCGACGTGATTCCGCTGTCCCTGGGGCTGGAAACCATGGGCGGTCTGATGGAGAAGGTGATTCCACGCAACACCACCATTCCCGTCGCCCGCGCTCAGGATTTCACTACCTATAAAGACGGCCAGTCGGCCATGGCGATCCACGTCTTGCAGGGCGAGCGCGAGTTGATCAGCGACTGCCGCTCCCTGGCGCGCTTCGAATTGCGCGGTATTCCGGCAATGGTGGCCGGTGCGGCGAAGATTCGCGTGACCTTCCAGGTCGATGCCGACGGTCTGCTCAGCGTTTCGGCCCGTGAACTGGGTTCGGGCGTAGAGGCGAGCATTCAGGTCAAGCCGTCCTACGGTCTGACCGATGGCGAAATCGCCAAGATGCTGAAAGATTCGTTCCAGCATGCCAATGACGACAAGGTCGCCCGCGTCCTGCGCGAGCAGCAAGTTGATGCCCAGCGCCTGATCGAAGCGGTGCAGGGTGCTCTGGAGGCGGATGGCGAGCGTCTGCTCGACGCCGAAGAGCGCATGGTCATCGACATGCAGGTGCAGGAACTGGTCGAACTGATGAAAGGTACTGATGGTTACGCCATCGAGCAGCAGACCAAGCGTCTGTCGCAAGTGACCGATGCTTTTGCTGCCCGCCGCATGGATCTGACGGTGAAAGCCGCTCTGTCGGGGCGCAATCTGAATGAAATCGAGGATATCTGATGCCGCAGGTCATTTTTCTGCCCCACGAGAAGTTCTGCCCTGAAGGCATGGTGGTCGAGGCTGCGCCCGGCACATCGATTCTTGAACTGGCCCACGAACACCACATCGAGATGGAAAGCGCCTGTGGCGGTGTCTGCGCCTGCACCACATGCCATTGCATCATCCGCGAGGGTTTCGACTCGATGGAAGAGGCTGACGAGCTGGAAGAAGACTTCCTCGATCGTGCCTGGGGTCTGGAAGCGCAATCGCGCCTGGCCTGTCAGGCTATCGTTGGTGAAGAAGACATCACCGTCGAGATTCCGAAATATTCGCTTAACCATGCGGCCGAAGCGCCGCACTGACTGGTAAGACTGTCATGAGCTACGGTTGGAATGATGTTCAACGCATTGCAGAAGAATTGGCCGAAGCCAAGCCGGATGTCGATCCGCTTTCTGTCAATTTCGTCGACCTGCAGCGATGGATCAAGGAACTGCCTGACTTCGACGATACCTCTGGCCGTGTTGGCGAGAAGGTATTGGAAGCGGTTCAGGCGCTCTGGATCGAAGAAGTAGACTGATCGTCCTCGCAGGTTAGGCAATACCCAAGAACCCGCGTATAATTCGCGGGTTTAATTTTTCGCAAATTACCGTTTCTGGAGTTACACCATGGCTGTTCAACGTACTTTCTCCATCATCAAGCCTGACGCTGTTGCAAAAAACGTCATCGGCGAGATCACCACTCGTTTCGAAAAAGCAGGCCTGCGCGTTGTAGCTTCGAAACTGAAGCAACTGTCCAAAGCCGAAGCTGAAGGCTTCTACGCTGAGCACAGCGCTCGTGGTTTCTTCGGCGACCTGGTTTCCTTCATGATCTCCGGTCCTGTTGTTGTTCAGGTTCTGGAAGGCGAAAACGCTATCGCTCTGAACCGTGAGCTGATGGGCGCTACCAACCCTAAAGAAGCTGCTGCCGGTACCATCCGCGCTGATTTCGCTGATTCCATCGACGCCAACGCTGTTCACGGTTCGGACTCCGAAGCCGCAGCTGCTCGTGAAATCTCGTACTTCTTCGCAGCTACTGAAGTAACCACTCGCTAAGCATTGGCTTAAGAGTGAAGGTGAATCCATGACTACATCGACTGTAAAAACCAACCTGCTGGGTCTGACTCAACAGGAAATGGAAAAATTCTTCGACTCAATCGGGGAGAAGCGTTTCCGTGCCGGTCAGGTAATGAAATGGATTCACCACTTTGGCGTCGATGATTTCGACGCCATGACGAACGTCAGCAAGGCCTTGCGCGACAAGCTCAAGGCTATTGCTGAGGTCCGTGGTCCTGAAGTGGTCAGCGAGGACATTTCCAGCGACGGCACCCGTAAGTGGGTGGTGCGCGTGGCGTCCGGCAGCTGTGTCGAGACCGTGTACATTCCCCAGGGCAAGCGCGGCACTCTGTGCGTTTCGTCCCAGGCAGGCTGTGCCCTGGATTGCAGTTTCTGCTCCACCGGCAAGCAAGGCTTCAATAGCAACCTCACCGCCGCCGAAGTTATCGGTCAGGTGTGGATTGCCAACAAATCTTTCGGCAGCGTCCCGGCAACCGTCGACCGTGCCATCACCAACGTGGTGATGATGGGCATGGGTGAGCCGCTGCTGAACTTCGACAACGTCGTCGCCGCCATGCATCTGATGATGGATGACCTCGGCTACGGGATCTCCAAGCGCCGCGTGACCCTGTCCACGTCGGGTGTGGTGCCAATGATCGATGAGCTGGCGAAGCACATCGACGTATCCCTGGCGTTGTCCTTGCACGCACCGAATGACGCATTGCGTAACCAATTGGTGCCGATCAACAAGAAATATCCGCTTAAGATGCTGCTCGAGTCGTGCCAGCGCTACATGTCCGCCCTTGGCGAGAAACGTGTGCTGACCATCGAGTACACCTTGCTCAAGGACATCAACGATAAAGTTGAGCATGCAGTGGAAATGATCGAGCTGCTGAAGAACATTCCGTGCAAGATCAACCTGATCCCGTTCAACCCGTTCCCGCATTCCGGGTACGAGCGGCCTAGCAACAACGCTATCCGCCGGTTCCAGGATCAGTTGCATCAGGCCGGATTCAACGTCACTGTCCGCACCACCCGTGGTGAAGACATCGACGCTGCTTGTGGTCAATTGGTAGGGCAGGTGCTGGATCGCACCCGTCGCAGCGAACGTTATATCGCCGTGCGCGAGTTGAGCGCCGACAGCGATCTGGCACAGAACGCTGCGAACACTAACTAAGAGAGGATCTCTATGTCCCTGCGCTTTGCGCTGCTGTTGCTGTTGGCCAGCCTGTGTGCTGGTTGTGTCCTGTCGGGTGACTACAACCCGATGAAGACCAGCAAGGGCCGCGACGAGGCGCGGGCTGCCTATGTGCAGTTGGGACTGGGATATTTGCAGCAAGGCATGACCGAGCGGGCCAAGGTGCCGTTGAAGAAGGCGCTGGATCTGGACGACTCGGATCCTGACGCCAATGCTGCCCTCGGACTGGTGTTTCAGGCCGAAATGGAACCGAAACTGGCCGACGAGCACTTCCGCAAGGCCTTGTCCGGTCGCCCCTCCGATGCGCGCATCCTCAACAACTACGGCAGTTTTCTCTACGAAGAACAGCGTTACAAGGAAGCCTACGAGCGTTTTGAACAGGCCGCCGCCGATACCCTGTATCCTGAGCGTTCGCGTGTGTTCGAAAACCTCGGCATGACCGCATCGAAGCTGGGGCAGCGCGATCTGGCGCAGCAGCAACTCGAAAAAGCCCTGCGACTGAACCGTCAACAACCGCGCGCGCTGCTGGAAATGGCTGAGTTGTCCTTCGAAGACAGGCATTATGTGCCCGCACGTGACTATTACGACCGTTTCAGCCTGCTTACCGAACAAAATGCACGTAGTCTATTGCTCGGTGTTCGGCTGGCAAAAGTGTTTGAAAATCGCGACAAGGCCGCCAGTTATGGCCTGCAATTAAAACGACTCTATCCCGGTACGCCGGAATATCAGCAATACCTGTCGGAGCAATGATGAAAGCGGCGCATCCCGAAGTTGTAGCAGCGAATCGCGTTAACCCCGGTGAGACCCTGCGCCAGGCCCGCGAAAGCAATGGCTGGTCGCTGGCCGAAGTGGCCCTCAAGCTCAACCTCACCGTGACTTCCCTGAGTAATCTTGAAGCCGGCGCTTTCGACAAGCTGCCGGGGCATACCTTCGCTCGCGGTTACATTCGCGCTTATGCCAAATTGCTCGGCATGGATCAGACCGTTCTGGTTCAACAGTTTGATCAGTCCACCGGCACCGACTCCCAGGGCAGTAATGTCCATGCGCTGGGTCGTATCGAAGAGCCGGTGCGTGTATCTCACACCATTTTGCGTATCGTCAGTCTGCTGTTGCTGATCGCGGTCATCGGCGGCGGTTTCGTCTGGTGGCAGGATCAGACTTCGCAGCGCACCAAAGACTTGACCAGCCTGGCTCCAGAGCACGTCGAAGTCGAAGGCGCCGATGGCACCACGCAGATTCATCCGATCGATGAGCCGGAAGATCAGGCCGTCGCCGAAAATCAGGCCGAGGGCGCAACCGCTCTGGCGCTGCCACAATCGGAAACTTCCGCTGAGTCGACCGGTGCCGAGCCTGTTGCTCCGGCAACCACTCCAGCGGCACCGGCAGCTCCTGTTGCAACGCCAACTGCACCGGTTCACACGCCAGCGCCAGTGGTCGCCACTCCGGCCACCCCGGCTGTGAACGTGCCGGCCACTCCGGCGCCGACCGTCACCGCACCGGTTGTTCCTGCGACGCCTGCGCCAATCGCAGAAGCGACCGCACCGCTCGCCGGCGACGGTCAGGTGCAGTTGCAGTTCACCGCCGATTGCTGGGCACAGGTTACCGATGGCCGCGGCAAGGTGCTGTTCAGTGGTCTGAAGCATAAAGGCGACAGTGTGGCTGTTTCCGGCAAGCCGCCGCTTGCCGTGCGTCTGGGTGTTGCCCGCGCTGCACAGGTCAGCTACAACGGCCAGCCGGTCGATATCGCTCCGTTCACCAGTGGCGAGACTGCTCGCCTGAAGTTGGGTCAATAAGTCATGCACGGCGAATCTCCAATCAAACGTCGCGTTTCGCGCAAGATCTGGGTCGGCAACGTACCGGTGGGCGGCGATGCGCCTATCGCTGTGCAGAGCATGACCAACAGCGACACCAATGATGTTGCCGCCACCGTGGCGCAGATCAACCGTCTGGAAGCCGCCGGCGTCGACATCGTCCGCGTTTCGGTGCCGGACATGGACGCCGCCGAGGCGTTCGGCAGAATCAAGCAACTGGTCAAGGTGCCATTGGTTGCCGACATTCACTTCGACTACAAGATCGCCTTGCGCGTAGCCGAACTGGGTGTGGACTGCCTGCGCATCAATCCGGGCAACATCGGCCGTGAAGACCGCGTGCGTGCCGTGGTTGATGCTGCCCGTGATCGGGGGATCCCGATCCGTATCGGCGTCAACGCCGGTTCGCTGGAAAAAGACCTGCAAAAGAAATACGGCGAGCCGACCCCGGCTGCGCTGGTTGAATCAGCCCTGCGTCATGTCGAGCACCTCGAACGCCTGAATTTCCAGGACTTCAAGGTCAGCGTGAAGGCCTCCGACGTGTTCATGGCCGTCGAAGCCTACCGCTTGCTGGCGAAAGAAATCGTTCAGCCACTGCACCTGGGCATCACTGAAGCCGGTGGATTGCGTTCGGGTACAGTGAAATCCGCCGTGGGCCTAGGTATGCTGCTCGCCGAGGGGATTGGCGATACTATCCGCATCTCGCTGGCGGCCGACCCGGTCGAAGAAGTGAAAGTCGGTTACGACATCCTCAAGTCTTTGCATTTGCGTTCCCGTGGCATCAACTTCATCGCCTGCCCGAGCTGCTCGCGGCAGAACTTCGATGTGGTCAAGACCATGAACGAGCTGGAAGGGCGCCTTGAAGACCTGCTGGTGCCGCTGGATGTCGCGGTGATCGGTTGTGTGGTCAACGGCCCCGGCGAAGCCAAGGAAGCCCATATCGGCTTGACCGGCGGCACGCCAAACCTGATTTACATTGACGGCAAACCGTCGCAGAAACTGACGAATGACAATCTGGTGGACGAGCTGGAAAAGCTGATCCGCCAGAAAGCGGCCGAAAAGGTCGAAGCCGACGCAGCAGTTATCGCGCGCGGCTGAGCCTGACTGAACGCCGAACGAATTTAAGGATTTATAGTGAGCAAGTCTCTGCAAGCCATTCGTGGCATGAACGACATCCTGCCCGAACAGACCCCGCTGTGGCGTTATTTCGAGAGCACAGTCGCGCGTCTGCTGGATAACTACGGTTACAAGCAGATCCGCATGCCGATCGTCGAGTTCACCGAGCTGTTCAAGCGCTCGATCGGTGAAGTGACCGACATCGTTGAAAAAGAGATGTACACCTTCGAAGACCGCAACGGTGACTCCCTGACTCTGCGTCCGGAAGGCACCGCGGCGTGCGTGCGTGCCGTGCTTGAGCATGGCATCACCGGCGGTGGCCAGGTGCAGAAGCTCTGGTACATCGGCCCGATGTTCCGCCACGAGCGTCCGCAGAAAGGCCGTTATCGCCAGTTCCACCAGATCGGTCTGGAGGTGTTCAACCTCGACGGTCCGGACATCGATGCCGAGCTGATCATCATGACCTGGCGCCTGTGGGGCGAGCTGGGCATTCGTGACGCGGTCAAACTCGAACTCAACAGCCTCGGCACCAGCGAGTCCCGTGGTCGCTATCGTGAAGCGCTGGTCGAATACCTCTCGGCGCACCACGACAAGCTTGACGAAGACAGTCAGCGTCGTCTGAAAACCAACCCGCTGCGCGTGCTCGACACCAAAAATGCCGACACCCAGGCCGTGCTGGTCGATGCGCCGAAAATGGCGGACTACCTCGACGACGAGTCCCGTGCGCACTTCGAAGGCCTGAAGGCCCGTCTGGATGCCGTCGGCATTCCTTACGTGCTCAACCCGAAGCTGGTTCGCGGCCTCGATTACTACAGCAAAACCGTTTTCGAATGGGTCACCGACAAACTCGGTGCCCAGGGCACTGTTTGCGCGGGCGGCCGTTACGACGGTCTGGTCGAGCAGATGGGCGGCAAGCCGACCACCGGCGTTGGTTTCGCCATGGGCATCGAACGTCTGGTGCTGATGCTCGAAACCCTGGAGCAGATCCCGGAAAAAATCTCCCGTCAGGTCGATGTCTATCTCTGCGCCTTCGGTGAAGAAGCCGAGCTGGCGGGTCTGGCCTTGGCCGAACGTGTACGTGATCAGCTTCCAAACCTGCGTCTGCAAGTCAATGCCGGCGCCGGCAGCTTCAAAAGCCAGTTCAAGAAAGCCGACAAGAGCGGTGCGCTGTACGCACTGATCCTGGGTGACGACGAAATGGCCCAGCAAGTGGTAGGTTTCAAACCCCTGCGTGGCCAGGGCGAACAACAAAGCATTGCCTGGGATGCGCTTGCCGCTCACCTGGCCACCTGCGTCGTGCAGGGTTGAAGCTGTCTTAACAGCCGATTTAGCGATTAAGGAGTATTGGGGTGTCGAGTACCGAAGACGAACAGTTGGCGGATTTGAAGGACTGGTGGACACGCAACGGCAAACCTCTGGTCACCGGCGGCCTGTTGGCGCTGGTCATCGTGTTCGGCTGGCAGGCTTATCACAAGTATCAGAGCAACCAGTCGCAAGGCGCCTCGGTGCTCTATCAGCAACTGCTGGAAACCACGCTGACCCCGGACGGCAAGCCTGACGCAGCCCGCGTTGCGGATCTGGCCGGCAAGCTCAACAGCGAGTTCGGCGGCACTGCCTACGCGCAGTACGGCAGCCTGTTCGTGGCCAAGGTAGCCGTCGACAGCGGCAAGCTGGATGACGCGGCGGCCGAGCTGAAAGCCATCGTCGACAAACCGGCCAACCCGGCGCTGGGCGAAATCGCCCGTCAGCGTATGGCGCAGGTGCTGGGCGCGCAGAACAAGGCCGAAGACGCCCTGAAGCTGCTCGACGGCGATGCCGACAAAGCGTTCCTGGCCACTCGCGAAGAACTCAAGGGCGACCTGCTGGTGCAGCTGGGCCGTACCGATGACGCGAACAAGGCGTATCAAAAAGCCAAGGCGGCACTGTCGGATGAAGCGGCGGTCGGTGGCCTTCAAATCAAGCTCGACGACCTGGCCAAAGGGGATGCGTGACGTGATCCGTTGGAAGCATGCAGCATTGCTGGCTCTGGCCCTTCTGGCCGCGGGTTGCAGCAGCAACAGCAAAAAAGAATTGCCACCGGCCGAGCTGACCGACTTCAAAGAAGAAGTGGTTCTGCAAAAGCAGTGGAGTCGTTCGATCGGTGACGGTCAGGGCGAAACCTACAACATGCTGGTGCCGGCGATCGACGGTGACACCATCTACGCGGCCGATGTGACCGGCGTAGTGATGGCCATGGATCGCAGCAACGGCGACGTGAAATGGAAGCAGGATCTTGAACTGCCTGTCTCCGGCGCCGTTGGCGTGGGTTACGGTCTGGTTCTGATCGGTACGCTGCGTGGCGAAGTTGTCGCTCTGGACACCAGCAATGGTGAAGAGAAGTGGCGTGCTCGCGTCAACAGCGAAGTCCTCGCGCCACCGGCCAACAACGGTGACGTGGTGGTGGTGCAGACTCAGGACGATCGTTTGATCGGTCTGGATGCCTCCACTGGTAATCAACGCTGGGTGTATGACAGTACTCCGGCCGTTCTGACCCTGCGTGGCACCAGTGCACCGCTGGTGACCAACCGTCTCGCGGTGGCGGGTCTGTCGACCGGCAAAGTGGTCGCTCTGGACATTTCCAACGGCGTGCCGGTGTGGGAACAACGGATCGCGATTCCACAGGGGCGTTCGGAACTGGAGCGCGTGGTCGACATCGACGGCGGTCTGCTGCTGTCCGGCGGTACGCTGTACGTTGCCAGCTATCAGGGTCGCGTTGCGGCACTGGACCTGGAAAGCGGCCGTCAACTCTGGCAGCGCGATGCGTCAAGCTATGCCGGTATCGCCCAAGGTTTCGGCAGTGTTTACGTGAGCCTGTCTTCGGGCACCGTTGAAGGCGTCGACGAGCGTTCCACCACAGCATTGTGGAGCAACGACTCGCTGGCCCGTCGTCAACTGTCGGCTCCGGAAGTGTTCTCCAGCTATGTTGCAGTGGGTGACCTGGAAGGTTATCTGCACCTGCTGAGTCAGGTCGACGGTCGTTTCGTCGGCCGTGAGCGCATCGACAGCGACGGCCTGCGTGCCCGTCCGCTGGTGGTGGGTGACACGATTTATGTGTATGGCAACAGCGGCAAACTGGAAGCCCTGACCATCAAGTAACAACTATGCTTGGGGTTAAACCCCCAGGCGGCCCCGGATTCATGGGGCTTGCAGCGCTAACAGGCGTTGCCCCGAGCACCAGCCGCTGCCTCGCAGCGGCTTTTGTATTTTCTGAAATAACGAAGTGGAGAGCCGCATGGTTCCCGTAATCGCCCTGGTGGGCCGACCGAACGTCGGCAAATCCACCTTGTTCAACCGCCTGACCAGGACTCGCGACGCCATCGTCGGCGACTTGTCCGGTCTGACCCGTGATCGCCAGTACGGTGAGGCCAAGTGGCAAGGGCGTTCCTACATTCTGGTCGACACCGGTGGTATCTCCGGTGACG
The DNA here is from genome assembly GCF_030687715.1 of Pseudomonas sp. FP2196. Lineage (GTDB taxonomy): Bacteria > Pseudomonadota > Gammaproteobacteria > Pseudomonadales > Pseudomonadaceae > Aquipseudomonas. Next base: position 5,003,759 of record NZ_CP117445.1, on the reverse strand, counting down.
AGCACGGTATGGACGAAAAAATGGCCGAGCAGTCGCTGCTGGCCATTGAAGAAGCAGATGTTGTGCTGTTCCTGGTAGATGCCAAGGCCGGTTTTACCGCCGCCGACCAGATGATCGCCGAACACTTGCGCAAACGTAACAAGCGCTCCTACGTGGTTGCCAACAAGGTCGACAACATCGACCCGGAAATGGCCCGCGCTGAATTTGCTCCGTTGGGCATGGGGCACGCGATTCCGATCGCTGGTGCTCACGGCCGTGGCATCACTCAGATGCTGGAAATCGCCCTGGGTGATTTCCCGAGAGACGAAGAAGAGCCTGAAGACGGCGAAGAAGAAGTCGTCGCCGAAGGCGAGGAAGCCAAGCGCATTCCTGGCCCAAGCGAAAAAGACGGGATCAAGATCGCCATCATCGGCCGTCCGAACGTCGGCAAGTCGACCCTGGTCAACCGCATGCTCGGTGAAGACCGGGTAATCGTCTATGACCAACCCGGCACCACGCGCGACAGTATCTACATCCCGTTCGAACGGAATGAAGAGAAATACACGCTGATCGACACCGCCGGTGTGCGCAAGCGCGGCAAGATCCACGAAGAAGTCGAAAAGTTCTCCGTGGTCAAAACCCTGCAGGCGATCAAAGACGCCAACGTGGTGATCTTCGTGATGGACGCCCGCGAAGGCGTGGTCGATCACGACCTCAACCTGCTGGGCTTCGCTATCGAGTCCGGTCGTGCGTTGGTTATCGCGATCAACAAATGGGACGGCATGACGCCGAGCGAGCGCGACTACGTGAAGGTCGAGCTGCAGCGTCGACTGTTCTTCGTTGACTACGCCGACATCCACTTCATCTCGGCGCTGCACGGTACTGGCGTGGGCAACCTCTACGCTTCCGTACAGAACTCGTTCAAGTCCGCGGTCACCCGCTGGCCGACCAACCGTCTGACCCAGATTCTGGAAGATGCGGTGGGCGAGCACGCGCCACCGATGGTTAACAACCGCCGGATCAAGCTGCGTTACGCTCACTTGGGTGGTGCGAACCCGCCGATCATCGTGATCCACGGTAACCAGATCGAGAAAGTACCGAAATCGTATGTGCGCTATCTGGAGAACACTTACCGCCGTGTACTGAAGCTGGTCGGTACACCGATCCGCATCGAGTTCAAAGGCGGCGAGAACCCGTACGAAGGCAACAAAACCACGCTCACCGACCGCCAGGTCAACAAGAAGCGTCGTTTGATGTCGCACCACAAGAAAGCCGACAAGAAGCGCCGCGACAAGAAGTGATCCGAGGCCCTGCACAATTTTGTGTGGGGTTTTTGTGGTGAGGGGATTGCGGTGTTTTACAAAGAAGAAGGGTGCCATCTGGCGCCCTTTTTTTATGGGCGCCGGATGGGCTATCCTCGGGCTCTCCCGCGCCGTCGTCAGAGCCGGGTGTTGAGCAGGGAAACCCCGATGATCACCAGTAAGCTGCCGAATGTCGGCATCACTATTTTCACGCAGATGTCTCAGCTCGCGGCGCAGACCGGATCCATCAACCTGTCCCAGGGTTTTCCTGATTTCGACGGCCCGCAGTCCCTGCTCAATGCGGTCGCTCGGCATATTGCCAGTGGCCACAACCAGTATTCGCCGATGACCGGTCTGCCGGCGTTGCGCGAGCAGATCGCGGCAAAAATCGTCCGCAGCTATGGCGTGAGCGTGGATGCTGACAGCGAACTGACGGTGACGCCGGGCGCGACCCAGGCGATCTTCTGTGCGATTCAGGCGGTTATCCAAAGCGGCGACGAAGTCATTGTCTTCGACCCGTGCTACGACAGTTATGAACCTGCAACGGAGCTGGCCGGCGGTCGCTGCGTGCATGTGCAGTTGGCAAGCGACGACTTTTCCATCGATTTCGAGCAACTCAGCGCAGCCATCACGCCGCGCACGCGAATGATCGTCCTAAATACCCCGCACAACCCGAGCGGTGCCCTGATCAGCCGTGCCGAGCTGGATCAACTCGCCGCATTGATCCGCGATCGCGACATCTATCTGATCAGCGATGAAGTCTATGAACACCTGGTATTCGACGGCGTGCCGCATGTCAGCGTGCTCGCTCACGAAGAGCTGTATCAACGCGCCTTCGTGGTCAGCTCGTTCGGCAAGACCTATCACGTCACTGGCTGGAAAACCGGTTATGTTGTCGCGCCGCCAGCGCTGACTGCCGAATTGCGCAAAGTGCATCAGTACGTGAGTTTCTGCGGCGTCACGCCGCTGCAATACGCCTTGGCTGATTACATGGCCGAGCACCCGGAGCACGTCGAAGAGTTGCCGGGCTTCTATCAGGCCAAACGCGATCTGTTCTGCGATCTGCTGGCACCGTCGCGATTCAGCTTTACCCGCGTCACCGGTACTTACTTCCAACTGGTCGATTACTCGCAGATCCGTCCCGACCTGAACGATGTCGAGATGGCCATGTGGATGACCCGCGAACACGGCGTGGCGAGCATTCCGGTGTCGGTCTTCTATCAGAGCCCACCCGAAGGCCAGCGCCTGGTGCGTCTATGCTTTGCCAAACGCGAGGAGACGCTGCGCGAAGCGGCGACAAAACTATGCGCGATCTGAGTACCTTGCCCGATCTCAATCTGGCGCTGATCCAGACCAGTCTGGCGTGGCATGACCGCCAAGCCAATCTTGAACATTTCGATGCGTTGCTGGAGCAGGCGCAGGGAGCGGATCTGATTATCCTGCCGGAGATGTTTACCACCGGTTTTTCCATGGAATCAGAAACCCTCGCCGAAGCCGAAAACGGCCCGACCAGCAAATGGCTGCGGGTTCAGGCGGCGAAGCTCAACGCGGTGATCACCGGCAGCGTCATTATTCAGGCCGCCGACGGTAGCCATCGCAATCGCCTGTTGTGGGCGCGGCCCGACGGTGAAGTGCTGCATTACGACAAGCGCCATCTGTTCCGCATGGCCGGCGAGCACAACCATTACACCCCCGGCGAGCGCCAGGTGCAGTTCGAGCTCAAGGGCTGGCGGGTTCGGCCGCTGATTTGCTATGACCTGCGCTTCCCGGTGTGGAGCCGGGATGCGCAGGACACCGATCTGCTGCTCTACACCGCCAACTGGCCCGGAGCGCGTCGTCTGCACTGGAATCGCCTGTTGCCGGCCCGGGCCATCGAAAACCTCTGCTACGTGGCGGCGGTCAATCGTGTCGGTATCGATGGCAAGGGGTTCGCGTACACGGGAGACAGTCAGGTGCTGGATTTCCAGGGTGAGACGTTGCTGGCGGCGGGGGAGGCTGATGGCGTATTCAAGGTTGTGCTGGAAGCCGCGGCACTGGCGGCTTATCGCGAGCGTTTTCCGGCGAATCTGGACGCGGACACCTTCGAGTTCACGTGAGGTTTGTATGCATCCTCATACAAAACTCTTCAGATTTGGCGCTGATTGCCGATAGGCACCTCAAACAAGGAGGATTTTCCATGACCAGCATCAGCGCCACCACTGTCAATCCCTATCCCGTTACACCGTCGAAAGTTTCGATTCGTGACCCGCAAGAACAAGCTACGAACCCGCTGAACGCGACCGATGCTACTGGCGACGACCAACTACGCGTTAACGCCTCTGGAGCCAATATCAATTCGGTAGGCGATGCAGGCAGCCCGATCGAGGCGCTGAAAAAGCAAATCGCTGAAGCACAGAAGTTGTTGGCCGAGCAGCAGGCTCAGTTGGCCAGCACCGAGCGCAGCAACACTAGCGCCGAGCAAAAGGTTCAGCAGGTGATGGAGATCCAGACCCAGATCGCCGTGACGGCCAGCAACATTCAAGTGCTGCAGGCCACTTTGCTGCAGGCGATGATGAGCGTTGATACACACGCCTGAGATTTGTATGGCCTGCCCGGGCCCCACCGCAGGCAAGCCCGCTACCACAGGGAGCGTTGGCATCCCCAATATTTGCCTATGCCTCATCACTGTGGGATCGAGCCTGCCTGCGAAGGGGCCATTGGCTTCGATACAAAACCATCAAGCAAAAAAAAGCCCGGGAGTTCGCACTCCGGGGCTTTTTGCATTTCAGCAGTCGATTAAGCCGCTTTCGCTTCCGGCTGGCTCAACGAGCGGTTCAGTGCGCTGAACAGCGCCTTGAAGCTGGCGGTGGTGATGTTTTCATCGATGCCCACGCCGTGTACTGCACGTTCACCATTTACACGCAGCTCGATGTAGGCCGCTGCCTTGGCGTTGGTGCCCGCGCCGATCGCGTGTTCGTTGTAGTCCATGATTTCCACCGGAATCGGCAGGCCGGCGACCAGTGCTTCCAGCGCACCGTTGCCTTTGCCGCGCCAGTGCAGATTGGTTTCGCCCTGACCCTTGCTCGCCACTTCCACTTCGACGGCGCTGTTGCCGTTTTCTTCTTGCAGGCGATGGCTGACCAGCGCGTACGGGGTGTTGGCTTGCAGGTATTCACTGATCAACAGCGAGTGAATCTGCTTGGCGGTCATTTCCAGGCCCAGGCGGTCGGTTTCACGCTGCACGACCTGGCTGAACTCGATCTGCATGCGACGCGGCAGGCTGATGCCGTATTCCTGTTCCAGCAAGTAAGCGATGCCGCCTTTACCCGACTGGCTGTTGACGCGGATCACCGCTTCGTAGCTGCGACCGATGTCGGCCGGGTCGATCGGCAAGTACGGCACTTCCCACAGGGTGTCCGGTTTCTGCTGGGAGAAGCCCTTGCGGATCGCGTCCTGGTGAGAGCCGGAGAAAGCGGTGTGGACCAGATCGCCAACGTACGGGTGACGTGGGTGAACCTGGATCTGGTTGCACTCTTCGACGACTTTGCGCACGCCGTCAATATCGGAGAAGTCCAACTCAGGGTCTACGCCCTGGGTGTACATGTTCAGGGCCACGGTGACGAGGTCGACGTTACCGGTACGCTCGCCGTTGCCGAACAGGCAGCCTTCGACACGGTCGGCGCCGGCCATCAGGCCCAGCTCGGTGGCGGCCACGCCGGTGCCACGGTCGTTGTGGGTGTGCAGGCTGATGATCACGCTGTCACGACGGTTGATGTTGCGGCCGAACCATTCGATCTGGTCGGCGTAGATGTTCGGCGTTGCGCACTCAACGGTGGCCGGCAGATTGAGGATCATCTTGTGCTCAGGCGTCGGGTTCCAGACCTCGATCACCGCGTCACAGACTTCCTTGGCGAACTCCAGCTCAGTGGCGCTGAAGGTTTCCGGCGAGTATTCGAACGTCCATTCGGTGTCCGGCTGCATGGCTGCGTATTTGACGAACAGCTTGGCGGCGTTGACCGCGATGGCCTTGATGCCGTCCTTGTCCTGATTGAAGACGATGCGACGGAAAGAAGGCGAGGTGGCGTTGTACAGGTGAACGATGGCTTTCTTCGCACCGCGCAGGGATTCGAAAGTACGCTCGATCAGGTCTTCACGGCCTTGGGTCAGCACCTGAATGGTGGTGTCGTCCGGGATGTGGCCTTCTTCGATGAGGGTACGCACGAAGTCGAAGTCGGTTTGCGAAGCGGCCGGGAACGACGCTTCGATTTCCTTCACGCCGACCTGCACCAGGGTCTTCCAGAAGCGCAGCTTTTTCACTGCGTCCATCGGCTCGATCAGCGACTGGTTGCCGTCGCGCAGGTCGGAGCTGCACCAGATCGGCGCGGCGTCGATGGTTTTCGACGGCCAGGTGCGATCCGGCAGGTTGATGACGGGGAACGCGCGGTACTTGGAAGACGGATCTTTGAGCATGCTCATCGGGAAATTCCTTATTGTCTGGGCCGAAAAGAGGCGGCCTGCCGGTGGAACGAATGTTCTTGGAAAAGCGTAGGACGAGGCGCAGCGATTCAGCCTGGCAGTCGTGCGCTGACGAGGCACAGGCTGCGGTGCTGGCGAAGCTGAATAAGGGTGTGAGAGGTTTTCATGCCTTCAACCCTAACCGCGAGGGGAGAGGATGGCAAGCAGTCGAAAAAAATTGAGAGGAATACTCGAAATACTGGGTTTTGCAGAATTTTATTGCGTGTAAGTCGGCGGTTCTTATTGATGTTTGCGTGAGGTTAGATCGGGGCGCAATTGATGTTGGTCGGGTTTCAGCAGTATTTTCGGAGTGGATCGACCGCATTCGACTTGCCAGCGAAGCGGCCAATGGCCTCAATACATAATTCAGGGCTGGAACGCACCAATGAAAATCGCCGGATCCACCCGCGCATCATTCAGGCTGATATTCCAGTGCATGTGCGGCCCGGTCGCCCGCCCCGTAGATCCGACTTTGCCGACTACAGCTCCGCGCGCCAATTGATCGCCAACCTTCACGTCAATTTTCGACATATGGCAGAACATGCTGATAAAGCCCTGACCATGGTCGACAAACACGGTGTTGCCGTTGAAAAAATAGTTGCCAGTCAGAATCACCTTGCCTCCTGCCGGGGTCTTGATCGGCGTGCCCGCCGGCACCGCGAAGTCCAGGCCTGCGTGCGGATTGCGCTCTTCGCCGTTGAAGAAGCGGCGCACACCGAACTTGCTCGACAGTGGCCCGTTGACCGGTTTGTCCAGCAACAGGTTGCTCGGCGTGTTCGGGCTGAAGCTGCGGTAAGCCCTGATCTGCTCGGCCAGTTCGCCTTCGATGCGTTTGAGGTTGGCCGGGTTCGGATTGACCTGCTGGGTGTTCTTCAGGGTGATGCGTTGTTCCGGGTATTTCTTGGTACCCACGGTGAACGGCAGGTTACGCCCGCCACTGCTGACCTGCTGCGACCCCGGTTTGACAGTCAGTGGCACACCGACAATCGCCAGCCAGTTGTTCTGTTCCTTTACCACCAGCACAGGTTTGCCCTGATAGGTGGCTTTCGGCGCCTGAGCGGCAGCGCCCAGATCAACCACCGCCACGCCGCCCGGCACCGGTTTGTTCAGCAGCCGGGTGATGTAACTGTCGGCGTGGGCGTTGAAGGTCAGGCAGAGCAAAAACAGTGGAGCCAGAAAACGCGGCATGGATCAGTCCAGTAAAGAGAGGGTGACGGGCGTCAGATGATTGTCCTCGACGCGCACTTGCAGTTCGCCTTCGCCGAGTTTGGCTTTCAGGCGCTGGCCGGTGTGGGTCTGCGCGGCGTTGCGAATCGCGTTGCCGCGCTCATCCAGCAGAATGCTGTAACCACGGCCAAGGGTCGCCAGCGGGCTCACTACATGCAGCGTCTGCATCTGACTGTGCAATAGCAAACGACGGTTTTTCAGGCCTTCACGCATTGCTCGCGGCAAACGTTCGGCGAGGCTGTCGAGGCGCTGGCGCAACATCGCCAGTTGCCGTCCCGGGTGCTGCCCGGCGAGGCGGGTTTCCAGGCGAATCAGGCGTTCGCGTCGCGTATTGAGATGACGCTCGAACGCCCGGCGCATACGCATGTCGAGGTCATCCAGACGCTGAGCCTGCTGGCGCAGACGCTCGCCGGGATGGCGCAGGCGCCGGGCCATGCCTTCCAGGCGAAGACGGTCGCGCATCAAACGGTCACGCATGCGCATCACCAACCGGCGATGCAGGCTCTCGACCTGACGGATCAGGTGGCTGGAATCAGGGGCGAGCAGTTCTGCGGCGGCGGATGGCGTTGGCGCGCGGACGTCGGCGACGAAGTCACTGATCGACACGTCGGTTTCATGGCCGACGGCGCTGACAATCGGTGTCACACAAGCATCAACTGCGCGGGCCACGGCTTCTTCGTTGAAGCACCAGAGGTCTTCCAGCGAGCCGCCGCCACGGGCGAGGATAAGAGCGTCAAACCCGCGTGCATCGGCCATTTTCAAGGCGCGGACGATCTGCGCAGTGGCTTCGCGGCCTTGCACGGCAGTCGGAATCAACGTCAATTGAACCTGCGGCGCACGGCGGCGGAACACGCTGATGATGTCGCGGATCACCGCGCCAGTCGGCGAACTGATGATGCCGATGCGTTGCGGATGCGCCGGCAGCGGCACTTTGCGTTCGGCGCTGAACAAGCCTTCGGCGCTGAGCTTTTCCTTCAACGCATCGAAGGCCAGACGCAGCGCGCCGTCACCGGCCGGTTCCACGGTGTCGAGAATGAGCTGATAGTCACCACGGCCTTCGAACAGCGAGACCTTGCCGCGAACCTTCACGGCCAAGCCGTCTTTCAGCGCCTGGCGCACGCGTGCAGCGTTCTGACGGAACAAGGCGCAACGCACCTGCGCGCCGCTGTCCTTGAGCGTGAAATAGATGTGGCCGGATGCCGGGCGGGCGAGGTTGGAGATTTCGCCTTCGACCCAGATGTTGCTGAACACGTCTTCCAGCAACACCCGCGCGCGGCCGTTGAGCTGGCTGACGGTCAGGACTTCACGGTCCAGGCCAAGTCTTGCAAAGGGATCTTTAATCATGGGGCGCAGTTTAAAGGCATTCGTCGGTGAATGTCTGGAGGAAGTGTTGTACCAGTGGTGTCGGATTTTGCCGATAGGCGAGGGCCACAGTGCTTTGGCAATCTGGATCGGCCAGCGCTAGAAATCTTACGCCGGAGGGGGCGATGTCCTGCATCGACTCGGGCAGCAGCGCGATACCGAATCCGCCCTGGATCAATTGTAATTGCGTGGTCTTGCGCGACATCACCCGCGCCGGTTGCGGGAAAAACCCCTGACGCATGCATAGCTCGGCACATAAATAGCTCAGCCCGCCGCGCTGTGGATGTGGAATGGAAATGAACGGTTCGTCTTTTAATTGCGCCAGGTCGACGATTTTCGCATCAGCCAACCGGTGGCCCGCCGGAACCGCCAGCAGCAAGCGTTCAGTGAACAGCGAAACCACCTGAATGCCCTCGCGCTGACGTAATACCGGCAAGCGCAGCAGGCCGATATCGAGGCGACCTTCGGCCAGTTCTTCGAGTTGCGCCTCGGAGGAGAGTTTGCCGATGTCCAGCGACACACCGGCCTGCTGCTCTATATAGACGCTGATCGCCGCCAGCAGGCGTCCACTGATCGGCACTGTGCTGGAATGGCTCAAGCGCAGGGTGCCCCGTTGGCCGTTACCGATCTCGGTGGCCATGGTGCTGGCCTTGTTCAGTTCGTTCAGCAGATTGCGTGCTCGGGGCAAAAACGCCTCACCCGCGGCAGTGAGCCGTGGCTGTCGCGCGGTGCGTTCGAAGAGTGGGGTTTGCAGACGGGTTTCCATGTCTTTGATCTGGCGACTCAATGCTGATTGCGCGATGAACAGGCGTTCGGCCGCCGCACTGAAGCTGCCGCATTCGGCGATTTCGACGAAGTAACGCAGTTGACGGGTTGAAAGCACCAGGTATGCCTTTTCGAGATGGGTTGGCGACTTTGAAGATATTAGTCGCAACCCTTGGCGCTGGCTAAAGTCATCACAGGCTTATTAAGGAAGTGTGGCTATGAGTGTCTGGGGTTTGCTGGATCAGTGGGCGTGGAGTGCCGGGGATTGGGCGGTCATCGGGCTTGGCATCGCCTTGGCCTATATCGTATTTGGCATTGCCGGATTCGGCACCGCGTTGGTCGCCGGGCCGATCCTGATTCTGTTCATGCCGTTGTCGAAAATCGTGCCTTTGCTGGTGCTGCTGGATTTCGTTGCCGCGTTCGGCAATCTGCTGCCGTCGCGACGAGATGTGGCCAAACCCGAGTTGTTGCGGCTGCTGCCGTGCATGGTGGTGGGTTGCACGTTAGGGGTGATTTTCCTGCTGAGCCTCAAATCCGACCTGTTGCTGCTGCTGATGGGGCTGTTTATCAGTGCCTACGCGGTTTATAGCCTGTGGGTGAAAACACGGCCCGCACAATTGTCGGCCGCATGGGCGGTGCCAATGGGTACGGTGGGCGGGTTGTTCGGGGCGTTGTTTGGCAGTGGCGGTTTTTTATATGCGATCTATCTGAACAGCCGTTTGCCGAAAGACGCAGCCCGGGCCACGCAAAGTGCGCTGATCAGTTGCAGCACGGTGGTGCGCTTGAGCCTGTTCGCCATCGCCGGTGTTTATGCCGAACTACCCTTGTTAATGATGGCGCTGTGTCTGTTGCCGGCCATGGCGCTGGGGTTGTGGATCGGGCGGCGCTTGACCATGCGGTTGTCCCGCGAAGCGTTTGTGCGGCTGGTGACGTGGTTGGTGCTGGCGAGCGGCATTGCCTTGATCGGGCGCTATTTGAGTACTTGACCGGATTTCGTCAGGGATTAAGCTGCCGGCCGCAATTCCCTGTGGGAGCCAGCAGGCTAGCTCCCACAATGGAAAATCTTCAGTACTTGCAGCAGGCTTGCACCATGAATTCGCAAAGCATCATCGTCCCGAAAATCTCCACCCTGCCGGTCCACGAACCCCGGGCCCGGGCGATCGTGCGCTGGCTGGTGCGTAAGAACATCATCGAGGAAGAATTGACCACCTGCGGCCGCACTGGCAACCGTATGGCCCACGCCATTGCTGACGGCGCCCGCGCCGTGGTGCTGCACCCCGAAGCGCTGCCGTTCGGCGAGCCGATCAATGGCTTGGAGATCGTCACCAAGCGTTGCATCTACACCCCGGCCAAGGGATTTCTGGAAGAGGCCGGTTGCGCCGAGTGCCGCCGCGAAGTTGGTGAAGCGCTGTTCGAAAGCCTGGAAGAATGGATGCCAGGGCGCACCGATAACTTCACTTGCCCGGAATGCGGGCATGAAGACGACATCAACGGCTTTCTGTATTTGCAGGAATGCGCGTTCTCCAACCTGGGGTTCATCTTCAACAACTGGCTGGAAGCCGGGTTCAAGCAGAGCTTTATCGACGAATTCGCCGATTGGCTGGATCAACCTGTCTCTTGGGTCAAGGTGGAGCTGTAGAAGCGGCGATTCCCGTACATCAGCAACATTGATATTAAGCAGAGTTTTACGTTGAACAGCGGGGGGTGTCTGACTATAATGGCGCGCTTCCATTTTCCCGCTCGGGAGCCCCCGCGATGCTGCGTATCAGCCAAGAAGCTCTGACATTCGACGACATTCTCCTAGTGCCCGGTTATTCCGAGGTGCTTCCTAACGAAGTCAGTCTCAAGACCCGCCTTACCCGTGGCATCGAACTGAACATTCCTCTGGTTTCTGCTGCAATGGACACCGTTACTGAAGCCCGTCTGGCAATTGCCATGGCTCAGGAAGGTGGCATCGGCATTATCCACAAGAACATGACCATCGAGCAGCAAGCTGCCGAAGTTCGCAAGGTCAAGAAGTTCGAAGCCGGCGTCGTCAAGGATCCGATTACCATCGAGGCAGATGCCACGGTTCGTGATCTGTTCGAATTGACCCGCATGCACAACATTTCCGGCGTTCCGGTATTGCACGATGGCGACCTGGTCGGCATCGTCACTTCCCGTGACGTGCGTTTCGAAACCCGTCTGGATGCCACCGTCCGTGAAGTGATGACGCCTAAAGAGCGTCTGGTCACCGTACGCGAAGGCGCCGACAAGAACGAAGTCCGCGAGCTGCTGCACAAGCACCGTCTGGAAAAAGTTCTGATCGTCGACGACAAGTTTGCCCTCAAAGGCATGATGACCGTCAAAGACATCGAAAAAGCCAAAGCCTACCCGCTGGCCAGCAAGGACGATCAAGGTCGTCTGCGCGTTGGCGCCGCTGTCGGTACCGGTAAAGATACCGGTGACCGCGTAGCCGCGCTGGTCAATGCCGGTGTGGACGTGGTGGTGGTCGACACCGCTCACGGTCACTCCAAAGGCGTGATCGACCGCGTTCGCTGGGTCAAACAGAATTTCCCTGAAGTGCAGGTGATCGGCGGCAACATCGCCACCGGCGCAGCCGCCAAGGCCCTGGCCGAAGCTGGCGCCGATGCGGTCAAGGTCGGTATCGGCCCTGGCTCGATCTGCACCACCCGTATCGTCGCCGGTGTCGGCGTCCCGCAAATCAGTGCCATCGCCAACGTTGCTGCTGCCCTTGAAGGCACCGGCGTACCGTTGATCGCCGACGGCGGCATCCGTTTCTCCGGTGACCTGTCCAAGGCCATCGTAGCCGGTGCTTCCTGCGTGATGATGGGCTCGATGTTCGCCGGTACTGAAGAAGCACCGGGTGAAATCGAACTGTTCCAGGGCCGTTCGTACAAGGCTTATCGCGGTATGGGTTCGCTGGGCGCCATGTCCCAGGCTCAAGGTTCTTCCGACCGTTACTTCCAGGACTCCTCGGCAGGCGCCGAGAAACTCGTTCCGGAAGGCATCGAAGGCCGCGTGCCTTACAAAGGTACCTTGAGCGCGATCATTCACCAGTTGATGGGCGGTCTGCGTTCCTCGATGGGCTACACCGGTAGCGCCAATATCGAAGAAATGCGCACCAAGCCTGAGTTCGTGCGGATCACCGGCGCCGGCATGGCCGAATCCCACGTTCACGACGTGCAGATCACCAAAGAAGCGCCAAACTACCGCGTAGGTTGAGCCTTCAAGCAACAAGCTAAGCAACCGGGGCTGTTTTATTCAGCCCCGAGTTGTTTCTGAATCACGACTGTTTCTGAATGACTTAGACGAGACTGAATCATGGCCCTCGATATTCACGCTCACCGCATCCTGATCCTCGACTTCGGTTCCCAGTACACCCAACTGATCGCCCGCCGCGTGCGCGAGATCGGTGTGTACTGCGAACTGCACCCGTTCGACATGGACGAAGATGCGATCCGCGAATTCGCTCCTAAAGGCGTCATCCTCGCCGGCGGCCCCGAGTCCGTACACGAAGCTAACAGCCCGCGCTGCCCGCAGGCCGTGTTTGACCTGGGCGTGCCGGTTTTCGGTATCTGCTACGGCATGCAGACCATGGCCGAGCAACTGGGCGGCAAGGTTGAAGGTTCCGAACTGCGTGAGTTCGGTTACGCCCGCGTTGACGTGGTCGGCAAGAGCCGTCTGCTCGATGGCATCGAAGACCACATCGACGCCGATGGCCTGTTCGGCCTCGACGTGTGGATGAGCCACGGTGACAAGGTCACCAAGATGCCGGAAGACTTCCACATCCTGGCCAGCACCCCGAGCTGCCCGATCGCCGGCATGTTCAACGACGATCGCGCTTACTACGGCGTGCAGTTCCACCCGGAAGTGACCCACACCAAGCAGGGCGGTCGCATCCTGTCGCGCTTCGTTCTCGACATCTGCGGCTGTGAAGCCCTGTGGACCCCGTCGAAGATCGCTGAAGACGCCATCGCCAACATCCGCGCACAAGTCGGCACCGACAACGTGCTGCTGGGTCTGTCCGGCGGCGTTGACTCCTCGGTGGTTGCGGCGTTGCTGCACAAAGCCATCGGCGATCAGCTGACCTGCGTCTTCGTCGACAACGGCCTGCTGCGTCTGCACGAAGGCGAGCAAGTGATGGCCATGTTCGCCGAGAACATGGGCGTCAAAGTGATCCGCGCCAACGCTGAAGAGCAGTTCCTGAACAATCTGGCCGGCGAAGCCGACCCAGAGAAGAAGCGCAAGATCATCGGTCGCACCTTCATCGACGTATTTGATGCCCAGTCGAACAAACTGGACAACATCAAGTATCTCGCTCAGGGCACCATCTACCCGGACGTGATCGAGTCGGCTGGCGCGAAAAGCGGCAAGGCGCACGTGATCAAGTCGCACCACAACGTGGGCGGCCTGCCGGAAGAGATGAACCTGAAACTGGTCGAGCCACTGCGCGAACTGTTCAAGGACGAAGTCCGTCGTCTGGGCCTGGAACTGGGCCTGCCGTACGACATGGTCTACCGTCACCCGTTCCCGGGCCCGGGCCTGGGTGTACGTATCCTCGGTGAAGTGAAGAAGGAATACGCCGACCTGCTGCGTCGCGCCGACCACATCTTCATCGAAGAACTGCGTAAAGCCGACTGGTACCACAAAGTCAGCCAGGCGTTCGTGGTGTTCCAGCCAGTGAAATCGGTTGGCGTTGTAGGCGATGGCCGTCGTTACGCCTGGGTCGTGGCCCTGCGTGCGGTGGAAACCATCGACTTCATGACCGCGCGTTGGGCACACCTGCCTTACGAACTGCTGGAAACCGTTTCCGGCCGCATCATCAATGAAATCGAAGGCATCTCCCGCGTCACCTACGACGTGTCGAGCAAGCCGCCGGCGACGATTGAGTGGGAGTGATCCCGCTGCACGTCGATGCCTGCATTGATTGACTGAAAACCCCTGGCCCAGGCCAGGGGTTTTTCGTTTCAGGCGGGTAGGCGACTTTGAAGTTTCAGGCCTATTTCTATCAGGCGCTGGGATAACGCTGCGATATCCGGAAACAATATCCCGGTGATTCGCGGCATGGACTGGAGCCATATGTAAACCTGGCCGTCCAGCGTTCGGTTCACCGGTGTTCGAACAATGCTGCCTGTGCTGTTACGCCGTATCAGCGTGTAACCGTTTTGCGTTTTTTCAAACATATACATGCCGTTGTGATGCAACAGGCGGCCTAGCGTTTGCTCATTCCATGTCACCGGGGGCGCGTCGATTTGCAGACGCAAGTCAGCGTAGAGGTAGTCGAACGAGTCGCGGGTAGACGCACCGTTGTCAAAGGGACCACGATCTACTCTGAGTCCCGGGTCGATGCTCACGCCTGGATTTTCCGAGGCCAAGGCTTCTTCAATTCGTAAGCCAATGCCGCCTTTCAGTTCGCTGATCCCTGGCAGGCCTCTGAAATTATTGGTGTTCTGTGCATCGATCAGGGCAACCCATTTGCCCGGTCGATTGAGGAGTGCGTCGCCCCACATGATCCGGGATATCAGATGAGCGCGCATCATTTGCTCTTCAATCGACGTAAGCGGCACACTCATTTTGTAACTCGCCGCGCAAGCAAGGCCTTGAACGCGGACGCCATTGGCCTGGGCGGTCTTGACCAGTTCCAGGATGTTGTACGTCTCGTTTGGGTCGGTTCCAACGCTGGTCAGGTAAATCCGCAGATCCTCGGACATCTCTGCGCTGGTGTAGAAACTGTTCAGATCAACCTGGGCAAAATCATTCAGCAAATCACCCACGTAGAGCGTCGTGGCGTGTCGTGCAAGCGCGGGCATGTTTTCGATCATGAAACGCATGCTGGTGATGCGATCGAGGGTTTCTCCCACTGCCAAGCCAACCGTTTTTTCAAAGAGGCGATCAATGAGTTCATCGGTCGACATCGAGTGACTGACGGCGGGCAGTGCCGGACGTGCAGGCAGGTTGGCCCAGTCCAGCTCGGAGTAATACTCTTTGGCCTGGTTCAGCAGTTGTGTGCGTTTTTGGCTGAAATGCAGCTCAACCTGATCATTGAAAGATGGATGTCTGGCCCTGCTCACCACATCAGCGGAATCATCAGGGAGGTTCATCGCCCACTTTCTCAGCCTGACCTTGTCCAGGCTTCCAGTATCGGCGAGGGTGGTAACCAGACGCAGTGGGCGGGCAGTCGGTGGCACCGGTTCGACCAGTGGCAGATCCGGCGATGACGTTGATGTAGAGGTAAACGAGGTCTGTTGAGTCTCCGGCGTGCATCCCTTGCCAATGCACTGACCACCCCCCCTGAGGCGCAGCGCAGGCATGCGCTCCCACTTGCCGGCGGCATTGAAGCGAACCGGCAATGAATACATGAATTGGTTGGGGTGTTCTGGGTCGACGATGGCCCAGTTGCCACTGCTCTCGGAGGCGTCGAAGTAGCGCACGTAGTAAGCGCTGCCATCGAGGTCGATGGCATAGGAGGGCACACCATCCAGGCGGTAGATGCCTCGAAACTTCCCAGGCTCGGTCTCTGCGTCATAGCGAGCAAGCAACTCGTTGCACTGATACCGGACAGGCACCTTCGGCGCAGCCGGGTTTTGTGGCACAGGCGCGGTGGGTGTTGCCACGACGGGGATTTCGTTTGCCATCTCATCAGCCGCTTCGTCAGCGATCACCGCCTGCGCCTGATCCAGCGGTGGCAGAAAGGGCTCGTTCGCCGAGGTGAACTCGATCAGCCCGGCCATTTCTTGCGCTTCGGCAAACTCGACCTGCGGTCCTACTTCCAGATGCGCGCCGGTGCCAATCAGGAACGGCACATTGAACACCGCTTCAATGCCATTGAGCACTGCGCCAAGGGTGCCGGTCTTGCGCTCGGCGGCCGTCCTGCCGTTGATTGCCAGATCGATGTTCAGCCCCATATTGGCGATCCCGGCGCCAATCACCGGCAATGCCAGCGGCCAGCCTACGGTCGCCATCGGGCCGAATACTTTGAGACCTGCGCTCAAGTAACCCATCCAGAGTTTTTTGCGCAGATCACTGTTGGAGGTCAACGTCAGACTGGCTTCGGCGAACATGGCGCTACGAGTCGAATCGCTTAACCAGGTGAACGCGTCACCGCTGATCGTGACGTTGCTGTGGTTGATCATCCGGTGATCACTGTGTCCCCAGCTGCTCACCAGGCGGGTCATCAGATCATTCAGTTTCTCGCTCATCTGATTGCGATCAGTCAGCGGGAAGCGGTTCATGAAAATCTTGCGTTTATCCTCGGTGTTCATCTGTTCAAGTATCCACCAGTGCAGATCCGCATCATCTTCCATCAACCGAAAGGGTTGGGCTTCGCCGGGTAAGAAGAGGGTTTGCCGGCCATTGTCCTCAACCAGACGCAGTACATGGATGGCGACATGACCATCGAGATCCAACACGCGCACATCACCACTCACCGGGTGCGTGGCTTGTAGCATTTGAAGGGTGACGGGCCAGGTAACGGGTCCTATCACCGAGTCGATTACGCGCTGAAAATCAGTGCCGTCAAGTTGACCTTTTTGCAGCGCCTGTACTGCCAGGCTGAGGAAGTTGCACTTGGCCAGCGTCCGGAAATCGTTCGACGAGGACTGCCAGAAAGTGGTCAGTTGATGGGTGTAACGCGTGCTGAAATCGATGTTCCAGAATGCATTCAGAACATCGCTACCCAGCAGGCGCACTTCATTGCTCTGATTGAAATTTTCGGCCTGCGGCCCGGCCGTGTAAAAGCCGCAGTACAGACTCAGCAGATCTGCATTGTCCTGATCGGTCGCGCGAAAGCGATGGATTACCAGTTGTGTGAGGGTCAACGATTCATAAGGTTGCTCCAGCAGGTGTTCCCAGCTGGTAAACGTCAGATTGCTGCTCTGCGCCGCCTTGAATCTGTGGAAATAGATAAGGTCCGGATCGATGCCCGAAAGTCCTTTATCGATAAGCAGTTGTAGTGCGACCTGGCGGGCCGCATCCAACAGGCTGGGACAAGCTTTTACGAGTGTTGTTGCGATTGCCTTGAGGCTGGCCTTGTCTGCTGCGTTCGGCAGCAGGCGGCGTTCGGGGGCGTTCATGCACTTCTCCATCCATGGGGGGAAACGAAGATCAAGCATGGCCGAACTGCTCAGGTGCGATGCATTACATATGTATTGCTTATCGCAAGGCTGACGGATGGAATGATTGCACTGCGCTCGAATGCTTGCATCAAGTGGCCGCCCCTCCTGGCCCAGGCCAGGAGGGGCGGCACGCTGTCAGTCCGGGAGACGGCTTTGCAATGTCAGGCCCATTTCGGTCAGGCGTTGCGACAGTTGCTCGATATGGGTGAACCGGACATCGTTCACTTGTGGCCATTCAGGGCGGTGGAGGGAAACGCTACCGTCGGCCAGACGTGCCACAGGCGTACTCACGAGCATGCCTTGCTTGCTACGGTGCAGTACGGCGTAGTCTTCTCCGGTTTTTCTGAACATGAACATGCCACGCCTGTGCAACAGATTCTCCAGCGTGTCCTCATTCCAGTTCACCGGTTCGGCCGGTATTCGCAGGCGAATGTCAGCGCGAAGCACATCGTTGGTTTGGGCCGCAGCGCCATTTGAAAATGACCCTCGACGCACTTCGATACCCGGATCGATGTCGACTTCCATGGCATTTCCCACCCCGACTTCCTCGATCCGCAAACCGATGCCGGACTTGATTTCGCTGATACCGGCCAGTCCTCTGAGTGTGTTGGTGTTTTGTACGCCGATCAGCACGACCCATTTTTTTGGGCTGTTGAGGTAGGTGTCGCCTGTCATGAAGTCGCTCGCCAGATAGGTGCCGATCATTTGCTCGTCATAGGGCGAGAGAGGGGTCTTCATCTTGTAGCTTGCTGCGCAGTCGATGCCCTGGATGCGAACGCCATTCGCCTTGGCCGCCTTGACCAGCTCCAGCACATTGAATCGCCCCGCCGGATCGGTGCCCAGGCTGGTCAGGTAGGTCTGCAGGTCAGCTGACATCGTGCCGGTGGTGACGTAGCGGTTCAGGTCCACTTGAGCGAAGTCACTGAGCACGCCGCGCAAGTAAAGGGTTTTTGCGTGCCTTGCCAGCGCCGGCATGTTTTCAATCATGAAGCGCATGCTGGCAATGCGGTCCAGGGTTTCCCCCACCACCAGCCCCGATGCGGATTCAAAGATGCGATCCACAAGATCGGAAATCGACATCTGCGCGCTGATGACAGGCATTGGCGGGCGGGGAGGCTGGGTGATCCATGGCAGATTGCTGAAAAATTTTCGCGCGCCCGCCTGCAGCAGTTTGCGCTTGCCGAGCGCGTACCGTTCAAAGGGGTCACCCATGCTTAAACTGCCATCGGCGTTGGGTATCAGGTGGGCGTGGGTTTCGTTCAGGTTCAGTGCCCAGCCTTTTATCGAGCGGCGTACCGTCGGTTCGATATCGTAGGCAGAGTTCACGATGCGCAGGGGGCGTGATACCTCAGTGGATGAATCCACCTCTGGTTGAACTGACGCCTCCGACGCGATCGGTTCTACGGTGTCGAGCGCGATATCGGGGGCGCACGGTTTGCCCATGCATTGGCCGCCGCCTCTGAGGCGCAGAGACTGCATCCGCTCCCATTCGCCAGCGGCATTCAGTCGAACCGGCAATGAATGAACGAACTGATTGGGTCGGTCGGGATCGATGATGGCCCAATAGCCGCCTTCGTTTGAGTCGCCGAAAAAGCGCACGTAGTACGGATTGTCATTCATCAGAATGGCGAAAGGCGGATCGGTATCAAGTCGAAAGATACCCTGAAACTGTCCTGGATCACTTTGCACGTCCAAGCCTTCGAGCAATTCGTTGCATATGTATTTGTCAGGAACGGGCGGCGGTGCAGCGCTATCAGTCGGGGGCAACCATGCTGGCTCAATGGTCGGGGCGGTAACTGGCGGCTCATCGGCAATGCTGCTCTGCGGCTCATCCATGAGCGGAGCCGGTGGCTTCCATGCTGAGGCCGACTCGTTAAGGTCGGCCATTTCTGCCGCCTCGGCCGCGTCCACCTGAGCGCCAACCTCCAATGCCGAGCCGGTGCCCTTGAGAAAAGGAATGTTGAACAACGCGTCAATGCCGCTGAGTACGGCACCAAGCACCCCGGCCTTGCGTTCGCTGGTGGTTTTGCCGTTGACCGCCTGATCGATGTTCAGCCCCATGCTCGCAATGCTGGCGCCAATCACTGGCAGCGCGATCGGCCACCCTGCAGCGGCCATCGGGCCAAACACCTTGAGGCCGGCGCTCAGATACCCGATCCACAGTTTTTTGCGCAGATCGCCATTGGACGTCAGGCTCAGGCTGGCTTCGGCAAACATCGCGCTGCGTGTCGCATCGCGTAACACACTGAACGCATCATCACTGAGTGCGAGGTTGTGTCGATTGATCAGATGATGATCGGCGTGGCCCCAGGTGCTCACCAGCCGGTTCATCAGTTCGGTGATGTTCTCGGTCATTTGCTGACGTTCGGCCAGTGGAAAGTGACTGAGGAAGCCCTGTCGGCGAGTGTCGTTATTCATCTGCTCTAGCACCCACCAATGCTCGTCCGCCGAGGTTTGCTTCACGACGAACGCCGTGGTGTCACCCGGCAGATAGACGATCTGTTGGCCCATCGGATCGACAAAGCGAAGAAGGTTGGTGGCCACATGGCCATCGATGTCGAAAGCGCGCACCTCACTGCTCACAGCGTGGCTGGATTGCAGCATCGCCAGGGTCACCGGCCAGGTGATTGGCCCAATGACCGCACCGACGATCCACTGGAAATCGCTGCCAGTCAGTTGCTTGAGATCGAGTGCCTGCACCGCCCGGCTGAGGAAGTTGCTCTTTGCCAACGTGCGAAAATCATCGGCGTATGCGCTCCAGAAAGCCGTCAGCTTGTCGGTGTAGCGCGTACTGAAATCGATATCCCAGAAGGCGTTGAGAACCTCGTTTCCGTGCAGGCGAATTTCATTGTTGTGATCGAAATCTTCGGTCTCGGGGCCGTCCGTGTAGAAACCGGCGTAGAGGTCCAGCAGGTCGGCGTTGTCTTGGTCGGTGGCACGAAAGCGATGAATCACCAGTTGCGTGAGGGTCATCGATTCGTAGGGCTTTTCGCGGATGTGCTCCCAGCCGGTAAACGAGCGGGTACTGCTTTGTGCAGCTTTGAATCGATGGAAATAAATCCGATCCGGATCGATCCCCGTGAGATTTTTACGCGCCAGCCACTCGCGGGCGACTTGATGTGCCTCGTCGTGAAGGCTTGGGCACATTTGTACGACAGTCGCAGCGATGGCTTTGAGCGACTCTTTATCTGCTGCATTCGGCAGAGGACGCTGTTCGGGCGATTTCATGCTTTCTCCATCCATGAGAAACGAAGGCCGAGCATGGCCGATTCGCTCAAGGGGAGTGCACTAAATGGATACCGCACATCACCGAGGAAAACGTGCTGCGGTCAGCGGCGAGCCACGTCAGAGAAGTAGAACTTGTCCAGGGTATGCCGGGATTCGGTGTACTCGAACTGCCGTCCGTCCTGCAGGAATGTCTGGTTGCTGACCACGATCACATGGCTTTGGCCGTCGAGATCCAAGTGCAATTGATCATCCTTGCTGCGCGGTACCGCTTCGATGGTGCGTTGGGCATAGGCGATCTGCAGCTGCAGGGTCTGTTCGATATAGGCGTAGATCGATTGCTCGGCGATATCGAGGGACAGGCCGGGAATGACCTCGGTGACGAAGTGGTTGATGTCGAGGATGACCCGTTTGCCGTCGATCCGCCGCACGCGTTTGACCCGGGTTATCAGGCAGCCGGGCTCGGCCTTTATGTGCTCGAGAAGGGGGCCTTCGAGCGGAATCTGCGACAACTCGACGACTTCAGTGCTGACGTCGTTGCCCAGTCGCGGATAGGTTTCCTGAAAGCTGACGATGCCGCCGAGCTGGAACTCGATCGGATTGGTCGAAAGGACGAACGTACCTTTGCCATGGATTTTCTGCGCAAAGCCGCGCTCCTGCAGTTGCTCGATGGCCTTGCGCACGGTGCCTCGACTGGCTTGATAGGTGTCCATCAATTCGGTTTCGGAGGGCAGGCGGGCGCCGCGTTCCAGGCGTTCGGTCGTGATGCTGGCCAGCAGATCGCTATAGATCTGGTTGTATTTACTCATGGAGGGGCTCGGTGCCGGCTGTGCTCAAAGCTTCGAACCTTAAGGGCAGGGTAGGGCTTTGTCCATGTAGGGATTGGAAATCGATTAAGGGCGCGGTAGGAAATTTCGCCGCTGGTCCTGTAAAACAAACTAAAACAAACTCGTCTGTACGAGTTGTTGCATTAACTCGTACAGACGAGTACTTTTCGCTTCGGCGTGCTGCCAATAACAACAATCCACAGCGGAAGAACAAGCATGAGCCACGACTATCCGAACATCGCCAGGGAACTGCTGCAAAGCCTTGGCGGCAGCGACAACCTCGAGCAGGCCGCGCATTGCGTCACGCGGTTGCGACTGGCACTGAAGAATCCCGGTCTGGTCGACAGCGCCACGCTCAACCAGATCGATCTGGTCAAAGGCTCGTTCTTCACTGGTGGCTTGTATCAGGTGGTGATCGGGCCGGGCGAAGTAGAAAAGGTCTACGCCGAATTGCGCCGCCAGACCGGTCTCGCCGCATCGACCATCGCCGACGTCAAACAGAAAAGCGCCGAGAAGATCAACGCCATGCAGCGTCTGGTGCGGGTGTTTTCCGATGTGTTCATGCCTATTCTTCCCGCACTGATCATTGCCGGCCTGCTGATGGGTATCAACAACCTGATCGGCGCGAAGGGCATGTTCATCGAGGGACAGACCCTGCTGGATGCCTACCCGAAACTCGACGGGCTATGGAGCCTGATCAACCTGATGGCCAACACCTCTTTCGTATTTCTGCCGGCGCTGGTGGGCTGGTCGGCAGCCAAGCGCTTTGGTGGCAGTGAAATCCTCGGCATCGTGCTCGGCCTGATGCTGGTTCACCCGGATCTGCTCAATGCCTGGAACTACGGCAAGGCCGTGGCCGGGCTGGACGGCCAGCAAATGCCGTATTTCGACATCCTCGGGCTGTTCCAGATCGAGAAGGTCGGTTACCAAGGGCAGATTCTGCCGATTCTACTGGCGGCGTATGTCATGAGCGTCATTGAAAAATGGCTGCGGGCACGGGTGCCGAACGCGGTGCAACTGCTGGTGGTGCCGATCACCACCATCGTCGTTACCGGTGTGCTGGCGCTGGCGGTGATCGGCCCGGTAACCCGCCACATCGGCATCTACATCACCGAAGGTGTGGTCATGTTGTTTGATCTGGCGCCGATGGTCGGCGGGGCGATTTTCGGCCTGCTGTATGCGCCACTGGTCATCACCGGCATGCACCACATGTTCCTGGCGGTCGATCTGCAGTTGATCTCGACCCAGGGCGGCACCTTTATCTGGCCGATGATCGTCATGTCCAACCTCGCGCAGGGCAGTGCTGCCTTAGCGGTGTTCTATATGACGCGCAATGCGCGGGATAAAAGCATGGCTTCGACCTCGGCCATTTCCGCGTATTTCGGCATCACCGAACCTGCGATGTTCGGGGTCAACCTGCGCTACAAGTTTCCGTTCTATGCCGCGCTGACCGGTTCGGCACTGGGTTGCATCTTCCTGTCGCTGAACAAGGTTCAGGCCTCGGCCATCGGCGTCGGTGGCCTGCCCGGTTTCATCTCGATCATCCCGCAGTTCATCCCGATGTTTGTGTTCGGGATGGTCATCGCCATGGTGGTGCCGTTCGTTCTGACCTGTGCACTGAGCATGAAGATTGTCCGGCCTGGATATCGGGTTGCCTGACGCGTCCACTTATTGAAGGAGTCCTGCCATGCAAGACTGGCAACGTTCGGTGATCTACCAGATCTACCCGAAGAGTTTTCACAGCCACGCGGGCAACCCGACAGGGGATTTGCTCGGTGTTGTGGCCAAGCTCGATTATCTGCAGTGGCTGGGTGTCGAGTACTTGTGGATCACGCCGTTCCTGCGCTCGCCGCAACGTGACAACGGTTACGACATCAGCGATTACTACGCGATTGACCCGAGTTACGGCAGCATGGCCGACTGTGAGTTGCTGATCGCCGAAGCCGGCAAGCGCGGGATCAAGTTGATGCTCGATATCGTGGTCAACCACACCTCGATAGAGCACGTCTGGTTCCAGCAGGCGCGCAGCAGCCTCGACAATCCTTACCGCGACTTCTATATCTGGCGCGATCAGCCGAACAACTGGGAATCCAAGTTCGGCGGTTCTGCCTGGGAGTACGAAGCCCAGACCGGCCAATACTTCCTGCACCTGTTCGATCACACCCAGGCCGACCTGAATTGGGACAACCCCAAGGTGCGCGCCGAAGTATTCAAGATGATGCGGTTCTGGCGAGACAAGGGGGTGGGTGGGTTCCGTCTGGATGTCATCAACCTGATTTCCAAGCCTGCCGATTTTCCCGAAGACGACAGCGACGGTCGACGCTTTTACACCGATGGGCCGAACGTCCATGAGTACTTGCAACAGATGCACCGCGAAGTCTTCGAAGGGCACGAGCTGATCAACGTCGGCGAGATGTCATCGACCCGCCTCGAACACTGCATTCGCTATTCGAATCCGCAATCGAAAGAGTTGTCGATGACGTTCAATTTTCATCATTTGAAAGTTGATTATCCGAACCTGCAAAAGTGGGTGCGTGCCGATTTCGATTTTCTGCAACTCAAGCAGATTCTGTCCGACTGGCAGACCGGTATGCAGGCCGGTGGTGGCTGGAATGCGCTGTTCTGGTGTAACCACGATCAGCCGCGGGTGGTCTCACGCTTCGGTGACGACGGTGAGTATCGGGAGATCTCGGCAAAGATGCTCGGCACCGCGCTGCACTTCCTGCAGGGCACGCCGTTCGTGTATCAGGGCGAAGAACTGGGGATGACCAATCCGGGGTTTGAGCATATCGATCAGTACCGTGATGTTGAAACGCTTAACATCTTCCGGCTCAAGCGCGACGCCGGTAGCAGCGACGCCGACAACATGGCGGCGATCATGCAGAAGTCCAGGGACAACGGGCGTACGCCGATGCACTGGAACGCTGAACCGAATGGCGGTTTCAGTCGTGGCGAGCCGTGGATCGGGGTGCCAGCCAATGTCGCGCAGATCAACGTTGCCAACCAGCTCGACGACCCGCAATCGGTGCTGCATCACTACCGCCGTTTGATCGCATTACGGCGCACAGAGACGTTGATTTCCGACGGTGTCTATCGACAGTTGTTGCCCGAGCACAAACAAGTCTGGGCTTACCTTCGCGAAGGTACGGGTGAGCGCCTGTTGGTGGTGAACAACTTCTATGGCACGCCGTGTGAAATCGAACTGCCGCCCGTGATCGACGAGACGCAGAGCCAGCGATTGCTGATCAGCAACTACCCGGACTGCCCGCGGCGTAAGCGACAGTTGACGTTGCGACCTTACGAGTCGTTCGCCCTGCACTTGATCGATCACTGATACCCAACCAGAAACCGACGTTTCAAAAAACACGCAGAGCCCTGCGCGGGGGAGTTTTGCGCGCCGAATTCATGCAAACACACAATAAAAATAATGGGGTGGCTTATGAAAACAACAATAAATCGCAGCCTTGCAGTCGCAGGTTTTTGCCTTGCGTTACCACAGACTTCACAAGCGCTGGAGTTCGGTGGTTACTTGCGCAGCGGTGTCGGCAACTCGACCAAGGGCGGTGGCCAATCGTGTTTCCAGTTACCGGGGGCGCAGACGAAATACCGTTTGGGCAACGAATGCGAGCAGTACGGCGAGCTTGAGCTGCGCCAGGATTTGTACACCCTCGACGACGGCTCGGTGCTCAGCGTCGATGGCATGGCCTCGCTGTACAACCGCTACAACCGCAGCCCCACGTTCAAAGAGGATAACGGCTCGATACGCCTGCCACAGGCCTACGCACAATGGTCGAACATGCCCGCGCTCAATGGCGGTTCGCTGTGGGCCGGGCGCCGCTACTACAAGCGTAATGACATCCATATCTCCGATTTCTACTACTGGAACCAGAGCGCCACGGGCGGCGGTGTCGAGGACGTGCTGATTGGCGACCTGAAATACAGCTACGCCTTCTCGCGCAAGGACAACCTGTACCAGAAGGACTACATCAACCGTCACGACTTCAACGTGGCCGGTTTCAATACCAACCCGGGCGGTGAGCTTGAGTTCGGCTTGAGCTACATCGACAAACCCGACAGCCGCGATGCCCACCGTGGCTGGGCGATCACCACCCAGCATGTGCAAAAGGATTTTCTCGGCGGCAAGAACAAACTGGCCCTGCAATACGGTGAGGGGCCGGGCACCGGACTCGGCTACACCGGCAACGTCAAACTGGACGACAGCAACAAAAGTTATCGGGTCGTGGAGTTTTTTGACTGGCAGGTGACGCCGCGCTTTGGCGGACAATTCGAGGCGGTGTATCAGAAGGATGTTCGCCCCGATGGTGCCGACCAGAACTGGATGTCACTGGGCGTGCGCCCGGCTTATGCGCTCACCGAGCAGTTCAAACTGGTGACCGAGCTGGGCCATGATCAAGTCGAAGCCCCTGGCGGTACGCGCAAACTGAGCAAATTTACGATTGCCCCGACCTGGTCTCCCAAAGGCCCAGAATTCTGGGCGCGCCCCGAGGTGCGTCTGTATTACACCTATGCCACCTGGAACGAGGCGGCCAAACGGGCGGCCAACGAACTGGCCAAAGGCTCGGCGCTATCCGACACCGGCGCCTTTGGCACCGCACGCCACGGTGCGAACGTCGGATTGCAGGTCGAATACTGGTGGAAATAAGCGATGCTGGTGGGGCGTTGCGCTCCATGGGCACTTCAAAGAATAAAACCGCAGGTGACGTCATGGCCACATCTCAACCCTTGCAACTGCTGGCGCCTTTGGCTGGCGTGCTGATACCGCTGGATCAAGTACCCGATCAGGTGTTTTCCAGCCGCGTGATCGGCGACGGTCTGTGCATCGACCCGACTTCGTCAACGCTGTGCGCGCCGCTGGCCGGGGTGATCAGCAACGTGCAGGCCAGCGGGCATGCCGTGAGCATCACCGATGACCACGGCGTTCAGGTGTTGCTGCACATCGGTCTTGATACGGTGAACCTCGCAGGTCAGGGATTCACCCGATGGGTTGAAGAAGGTCAGCGGGTGGACGCCGGTCAGGCACTGATCGAATTCGATGCCGACTACATCGCTTTGCATGCCCGCAGTTTGATGACTCTGATGCTGGTGGTCAGCGGCGAGCCTTTCACCTGGCTGGCCGCGCCAACCGGTCTGGTCGAAACCGGCCAGCCGTTGCTGAGCCTCGCCAGTGCAGAAACCTCCGCCGAGGAGCCTGCGACGCCACAAGGCGAAGCGTTGTTCTCCCCGTTTTTGAAACTGCCCAATCCCAATGGCCTGCATGCGCGCCCGGCAGCGGTTTTCGCCCAGGCAGCAAAGGGTTTTGCAGCAAAAATCCATTTGCACAAACAACAGGCCGAAGCCAACGCCAAATCACTGGTGGCGATCATGGCGCTGCAGACCGCTTTGGGTGACAGCGTGCGGGTCAGTGCAGTGGGCGAAGATGCTGAGGCTGCGATCAGTGCGCTCTCCCGGTTGCTGGCCGAAGGTTGTGGTGAGGTGGTGACCGCGCTGCCGGCGGAGGTTCAAGTCGAGACCATCGAGCCTGAGAGTCCGGGCGTTCTGCTGGGGGTCTGCGCTTCACCGGGTTCGGCGTTGGGACGCGTGATGCAGGTCACCGAGTCGACGCTAGACGTGAGCGAATTCGGCGCCGGCCCGGCTATCGAACAGGCGCTTTTGGCCAATGCTCTGATCGAGGCGGATATGGCCTTGCAGCATTTGCGCGATACCGCCACCGGCGAGGCCAAGGCCGAGATCTTCAAGGCGCATCAGGAGCTGCTCGAAGATCCGAGCCTGCTCGATCAGGCCCAGGCGTTGATTGCCGAGGGCAAAAGCGCCGCGTTCGCATGGCGCGCCGCCACCGAGACAACAGCGACACTTTTCCAGCAACTGGGCAGTGCGTTGCTGGCCGAAAGGGCGACGGATCTGGCTGACGTCGGCCAGCGCGTACTGAAACTGATCCTCGGGGTTCGCGAGCATGCGCTGGAGCTGCCGGCCGGGACCATTCTGATTGCCGACCAACTGACACCGTCACAGACGGCCGGGCTTGATACGAGCAAAGTGCTGGGATTCGCCACGGTGGGCGGTGGTGCAACCAGTCACGTGGCGATTCTGGCGCGGGCTTGTGGTTTACCGGCAATCTGCGGGATGCCTGTGCACATGCTGGCGCTGGCCAACGGTTCTCAGGTGTTGCTCGATGCCGACAAGGGCGAGTTACAGGTGCATCCGGACGCCCTGGCGATCAATCAATGGCAGGCCAGGCACGAGCAACAACACCAGCGCCGTCAGCACGAACACGCGCAGGCAACACTGGCGGCCTGTACCCGCGACGGGCATCACGTAGAGGTGACCGCCAACGTCGCTTCCCTGAGCGAGACTGAGCAAGCGATGGGCCTGGGTGGTGCGGGCGTGGGGCTTTTACGCTCGGAGTTTCTTTATCTGGATCGCAACCACGCACCCACTGGCGACGAACAAGCGTCGACCTACAGCGCCATCGCCAGGGCCGTGGGCCCTTCGCACAATCTGGTGGTGCGCACACTGGATGTCGGCGGTGACAAACCACTGACCTACGTACCAATGGACAGTGAAACCAATCCGTTCCTCGGGTTGCGCGGGATCCGCCTGTGTCTGGAGCGCCCGCAGCTGTTGCGCGAGCAATTCCGGGCGATCCTTGGCAGTGTCGGTCTGACCCGCCTGCACATCATGTTGCCGATGGTCACGCAGCTCTCGGAGCTGCATCAGGCCAGGCAGATGCTGGAGCAGGAGGCGCTGGCGCTGGGCCTGGTCGAGCTGCCGAAACTGGGGATCATGATCGAAGTGCCGGCGGCGGCATTGATGGCCGATCTGTTTGCGCCGCACGTGGATTTCTTTTCGATCGGCACCAACGATCTCACCCAATACACCTTGGCCATGGATCGCGATCATCCGCGTCTGGCCAGTCAGGCCGATAGCTTTCATCCCTCGGTATTGCGCCTGATCGCCATGACCGTGAAAGCCGCGCATGCCCACGGCAAATGGGTCGGTGTGTGTGGGGCGATGGCCTCCGAACGCCTGGCCGTGCCGTTGTTGCTCGGATTAGGCGTCGATGAGCTGTCGGTCAGCGTGCCGCAAATACCGGCGATCAAAGCCGCAGTGCGCGAGGTGCATCTGCTCGACTGCAAAGCCATTGCCGAGCAGGTGCAGGGGCTGGAAAGCGCTGAAGAAGTGCGTGAGGCGCTGCGCCTGTATCACGAGGCGACGGTCGATACTCTACGGGTTCTGGAGAACTGAACATGTTCGATAAATTGCAGAAAGCCTTCTGGAAAGCGCTGACCCCGGATCTGGTAGTGGATGAGCCGAAAGTACAGGCCGTACCTGTCGAGGTGCTGAGTGCGCAGATCGTGGTGGCGCTGGGGGGAGTGGATAACCTCGAATCGCAACAACCGGCGGCGTTGACCCGAGTGCGAGTGACGTTGCGCGATGTCTCGCGCATGGATCGTCAGGCGTTGAGCGATGCCGGTGTCGCCGGCGTCATGCCGTTGGAGGGCGGTGTGGTGCACCTGATTACCGGCCTGCGACCTCAAGCCGATTGACGATGTGCGGCCTCAGGTCGCCCTTACTGTTTCGCAATTGCAGGTGTATCGTATTCGCCTTTTACGGGCCTTCAGGGTCCGTTGCTGATACGTGAGGTAGTTGAGTTCATGTCCTTTACCCGTCGCCAAATCCTCGGTGGCCTGGCCGGTCTTGTTGTCGTTGGCATGGGAGCAGGGGGCGCGTCGCGCTACTGGCTGGGCAAAATGGCTGACGCTGAGGCTGGTCACGACTATGAGCTGATCGCCGCGCCACTGGACGTCGAACTGGTGCCGGGGCACAAGACCGAAGCCTGGGCGTTCGGTCCGTCGGCGCCGGGCACCGAGTTGCGCGTGCGTCAGGGTGAATGGCTGCGGGTGCGCTTCATCAATCACCTGCCGGTGGCGACCACCATTCACTGGCATGGCATTCGCCTGCCGCTGGAAATGGACGGTGTGCCTTACGTGTCGCAACTGCCGGTGCTGCCGGGCGAATACTTCGACTACAAATTCCGTGTGCCGGACGCCGGCAGCTACTGGTATCACCCGCATGTCAGCAGCAGCGAAGAACTCGGTCGTGGACTGGTCGGGCCGCTGATCATCGAAGAGCGCGAACCGACCGGTTTCATGTACGAAAAGACCCTGAGCCTGAAAAACTGGCACATCGACGATCAAGGTAAATTCGTCGAGTTCAGCATCCCGCGTGAAGCCGCGCGTGGTGGTACGGCGGGGCGGCTGTCGACCATCAACGGCGTGCCGTTGCCAGTGATCGAACTACCGGCAGGGCAGATCACGCGCGTGCGTCTGCTCAATCTCGATAACACCCTGACGTATCGCATCAACATCCCAGGTGTCGAAGCGAAGATCTATGCGCTGGACGGCAACCCGGTCGAACCACGGCCGCTGGGCAAGGAATACTGGCTTGGTCCGGGCATGCGTATCTGTCTGGCGATCAAGGCACCGGCGGCTGGCGAAGAACTTTCGCTGCGCAACGGCCCGGTTCGACTGGGCACCTTGCGTTCGGTGGCCAACACCGACGCCCCGACTGAATGGCCGAAAGCCTTGCCGGCCAACCCGGTGGCCGAGCCGGATCTGGCGAATGCCGAGAAACTCAACTTCAATTTCGAATGGGTCGGGTCGGTGTCGGTCAATGTCGACAACGGCAAGCCGCCAAGTCTGTGGCAGATCAACGGCAAGGCCTGGGACATCACCGACAAGACCTGTGCCGATCGGCCGATTGCCAGCCTGAAACTGGGCCAGAGCTATATTTTCGAATTGAAGAACATGACGCAGTATCAGCACCCGATCCATTTGCACGGCATGAGCTTCAAGGTGATTGCGTCGAACCGGCGCAAGATCATTCCGTACTTCACCGACACCTATCTGCTGGGCAAGAACGAGCGCGCGCAAGTGGCGCTGGTGGCGGATAACCCGGGGGTATGGATGTTCCACTGCCATGTGATCGACCACATGGAAACCGGCCTGATGGCCGCCATCGAGGTGAAGTGATGCGCCAGATTCGCCCCGCGGCGATCATCGACCGCAGCCGTGATCGCGATTTCATGCACGAAGCCCTGACCCTCGCCGCTCAAGGCGCAGCCCTGGGTGAAGTGCCGGTGGGTGCGGTGCTGGTGCAGGATGGCGAAATCATCGGTCGTGGCTTCAACTGCCCGATCAGTACCAACGACCCCAGCGCGCACGCGGAAATGGTCGCGATCCGCGCTGCCGCGCAAGCCGTGAACAACTATCGTCTGCCGGGCAGCACGCTGTACGTGACGCTGGAGCCGTGCAGCATGTGCGCCGGGTTGATCGTGCATTCGCGGGTGGCGCGGGTGGTGTATGGCGCACTGGAGCCGAAGGCCGGGATCGTGCAGAGCCAGGGGCAGTTTTTTACCCAGGGCTTTTTGAATCACCGGGTGTTGTATGAGGGCGGGGTGCTGGCCGAGGAGTGTGGGGCGGTGTTGACCGAGTTCTTCAGAGCCCGTCGCGCACGCCGGGATTAAAATCAAAAGATCGCAGCCTTCGGCAGCTTCTACAGGGATCGGTGTAGGAGCTGCCGAAGGCTGCGATCTTTTGATCTGCTCTATTTTTTCGCCACAATCACCGCCCGCATCGGCGCTGGCAGCCCTTCGATCGTTTTGCTGTGATCCTCAGGATCAAGGAAATCACTCAGCGACTGGTACTTCATCCATTCCGTCCCACGCTGTTCCTCGACCGTTGTCGTACTGACATCCACGCAACGAATATCGGTAAACCCGGCACGCCGTAACCACAACTCCAGCGCCGGCACCGAGGGCAGGAACCACACGTTGCGCATCTGCGCATAGCGGTCTTCCGGCACCAGCACCTGATGCTTGTCGCCTTCAACTACCAGCGTCTCCAGCACCAGTTCGCCCCCCTTGACCAGGCAATCTTTCAGCGCCAGCAAATGCTCGATCGGCGAGCGTCGGTGGTAGAACACGCCCATGGAAAACACCGTGTCGAAACCTTCAAGATTCGGCGGCAAATCCTCGAACGGGAAAGGCAGGTGCCACGCGTTTGGCTCAGACAGATAGCGCTGCACAGCCTGAAACTGGCAGAAGAACAACCAGTTCGGGTCAACCCCTATCACGCTGTCCGCACCGGCGCCAAGCATGCGCCACATGTAATAGCCATTGCCGCAACCGACATCGAGGATGCGTTTACCTTTGAGATCCAGATGTGGAGCAACTCGCGACCACTTCCAGTCCGAACGCCATTCGGTGTCGACGTGCACGCCGAACAGATCGAACGGTCCCTTGCGCCATGGTGACAAGCCCATCAGGGCAGTACGCATTTGCACACGGGTTTCATCGTCGCAATCCGTGTCGAGTTTCAGACCGTTGAGCAGATCGACTTCGCTTGGCTGGATCTTCGGCAAGGCGTCCAGCGCACTTTGCCAGCGTTCCAGATCGCCGTGGCCTCTCTCCATTTTCTTGTCGAGTTGCGCTTGCAGGGTGTTGGCCCAGTCGGCCAGTGGTGTACCGGCCAGACGGCGGGCGAGGGGGGACAGATCAATCATGGCAAGGCAATCAACGAGGCAAAGTTAAGACACTGGAACCACGGCACGACTTTCGAGAAACCGGCGGCCAGCAGGCGTTCGCGGTGTTCTTCGAGGCTGTCGGGCTTCATGACGTTTTCGATGGCGCTGCGTTTCTGGGCGATTTCCAGTTCGCTGTAGCCGTTGGCGCGTTTGAACGCGACGTGCAGATCGGTGAGTAAGGCGTGTTCTTGCGCATCGTTGAAGCGCAGCTTTTCCGAGAGAATCAATGCGCCGCCGGGCAGCAGTGATTGGCGGATGCGCGCGAGCAACGCGGTGCGCTGATCCGGGGCGATGAATTGCAGGGTGAAGTTCAACGCCACTACCGAGGCGGGTTTGAAGTCGAGGGCGAGGATATCGCCTTCGATCACTTCGACCGGCAGCAACTCCTGGAACATCGAATTCTGACCGTTAAGGTATTCGCGGCAACGCTCGACCATCGCCGCCGAGTTATCCACAGCGATCACCCGGCAACCGTCGGTGCGAACATGGCGGCGCAGCGCCTGGGTCACCGCACCGAGCGAAGCGCCGAGGTCGTAGAGCACGCTGTCTGGCTGGGCAAATTGCGCAGCGAGCACGCCGAGGTTTTCGACGATGGTCGGGTAACCCGGCACCGAGCGCTTGATCATGTCCGGGAACACCCGCACCACGTCTTCGTTGAAGGCGAAGTCAGGCACCTGGGCCAAAGGCTGGGCGAAAATACGATCGGGTTCTTTGCTCACGGCGGTTCCGGCGGTGTCGGTGGAAAGGCCGGCATTTTAGCCAAAGTGGCGCGCGGATGCTTGGGTTGTCCGACGTGGCGAGGGGATTTATCCCCGATGGGTTGCGAAGCGGCCCCAAAACCGCTCCGCACGGTATGTCAGGCAGACCGCGTGCATAGGTTTTACGACTGCTGCGCAGCCGGTCGGGGATAAATCCCCTCACCACAGGATTTAGCGGTGTTTTTGGGAGAAGGCCGATGCTGCAATGCCCCATTGCCCCAGCCAATAGCTGAGGATGATGACGTACGGCGCAGCGTGGAACGGCGCGACAAAGCGATCAATGCCGATCACGCTGTCGGAGAACACGAACGCCAAGGCACCGCCGGCGGCCAGCAGTGCCGAGCGCTTGGGCACATCGCTGCCGAGGCGGGCGAGGGCGCGCCAGAGCATGGCGCTGATGGCAGTGCCGTAAACGATCACGGGAATCAGCAACGGCCCGAGCCCGCTGGAAATCAGAAGTCCCAGCAATACCGCGCCAACGCCGAGGGCGAGCACCAACGGCAACACCGCCAGACGCTTGCAGTCACTCAGATAAGCTTTGAGATACGCCAGATGTGCGACCAGAAACGCACCGAGGCCAAACACAAACAAGTCCCCCGGCCATGCCAGCAACACATCACCGAGCAGCGAGAAAATCAGCCCCAGGCTGATCCAGCGTCGATAGTCGCTGGGCGGCGCATCGTGCAGCCAGCCGAGCAGCGCCAGCACCGGCAACGGTTTGACCAACAGGCACAGCAGCGCGGCGTGGGTGCTCAGGCCATAGAGAAAGGTCACCGCGCCCATCAGGGCCAGAATCAGCCAGCCCACGATCAGTTCACCGAAATGGCGCAGTCAAAGGTTTCCACTGGCAACACTTCCGGTGCCCACGGTTGTTGCGAGGTCAGGCGCAGACGCCCGGTACCGGGGGCGAAGGCCTGGAAGCGCCAGGTCGACAGACCTGCTGCGCCAACCACGCCGGCGTCTTCCGGGTTGCTGTAGACCTCGGGGCTCAGCGCGCGCAACACGCCGCCGGCCGAATCCTGAATGGCCCAGCGATACCCCGTGGTCGGGTTGCTGGGCAGCATCACGATGAGGTTTTGTCCGATGGTAAGCCGCACAGGACATTCACTTTGTTTTTCCACGGTCACGTTGTGTTTCGGTTGCGTGGCGCAAGCGGCCAGCAATGAAAGGGTGAGGGGGATAAACAGGCGAATGAGGGACATAGGTCAGCGGCTCCGGCGTTGGCGACGAACGGCGAGCATAACTGAAGATGAGACAAAGTGTGACAGTCGGGGAGCGTTGGTGTCTGGGCTGGCGCCTTCGCGAGCAGGCTCGCTCCCACAGTGGGCAGCGGTGTTCACAATCTCTGTGTTCACTGCACAACCCTGTGGGAGCGAGCCTGCTCGCGAAAGCGGTAGAACCGGCGCTATCGAGTTGTCAGAAAAGCACCTTCGCCACATCAGCAAACCGCTTGGCGAAGTGCACGGTGATGCCTTCCTTCAGGTAATCCGGCAGTTCCTCGAAGTTGCCCCGGTTCGGCTCCGGCAAGATCAGTTCGAAAATCTTCTGTCTTCTTGCCGCGATCACCTTCTCGCGCACGCCGCCAATCGGCAGCACATGCCCGGTCAGCGTCAGTTCGCCGGTCATCGCCACGCCTTTTTTCGGCGCTTGATTACGCGCGAGCGAGAGCAGGGCACTGGCCATGGTCACGCCGGCGCTCGGGCCGTCTTTGGGTGTCGCGCCTTCCGGCACGTGCAAGTGGACGAAGGCTTCGTCGAAGAACTTCGGATCGCCGCCAAACGATTTCAGATGCGAACTCACGTAGCTGTAGGCGATTTCCGCCGACTCCTTCATCACATCGCCCAGTTGCCCGGTGAGTTTGAACCCACGATTGAGCGTGTGAATTCGCGTCGCTTCGATCGGCAAGGTCGCGCCGCCCATGCTGGTCCACGCAAGGCCAGTGATGACGCCCGTGCCGGACAGCACCTGCTCATTGCGGAACACCGGATGACCGAGCGAGGCCTCCAGATCTTTCGGCCCGAGCTTGATCACCGCTTTCGGATCGTCGATCAGTTTCATCACCGCTTTGCGCACCAGTTTGCCCATCTGTTTTTCCAGCTGGCGCACCCCGGCTTCACGGGCGTAACCGTCGATCAATGCCTTGAGCGCAGTGTCGCTGATGCTCAGGCTGCCTTTTGATACGCCGGCCTTTTCCAGCAGTTTCGGCCACAGGTGGCGCTTGGCGATGGCGACTTTTTCTTCGGTGATGTAGCCCGACAGGCGAATCACTTCCATTCGGTCTAGCAACGGGCCGGGAATGGAGTCGAGGGTGTTGGCGGTGCAGACGAACAGGACTTTCGACAGGTCCATGCGCAGGTCGAGGTAATGGTCGAGGAATTCGACGTTCTGTTCCGGGTCGAGGGTTTCCAGCAGCGCCGAGGCCGGGTCGCCCTGGTAGCTCTGGCCCATCTTGTCGATCTCGTCGAGCATGATCACCGGGTTCATCACTTCGACGTCTTTCAGCGCCTGCACCAGTTTGCCCGGCTGCGCGCCGATGTAAGTGCGGCGGTGTCCCTTGATCTCGGCTTCGTCGCGCATGCCGCCGAGGCTGAAGCGGTAGAACGGCCGGCCGAGGGATTCGGCGATGGATTTGCCGACGCTGGTTTTCCCCACGCCCGGCGGGCCGACCAGCAGCACGATGGAACCGCTGATTTCGCCTTTATAGGCACCCACGGCGAGGAATTCGAGGATGCGATCCTTGATGTCGTCGAGGCCTGCGTGGTGTTTGTCCAAAACCTTGCGTGCGTGTTTGAGGTCGAGTTTGTCTTCGCCGTACACGCCCCACGGCACCGAGGTCGCCCAGTCGAGGTAGTTGCGGGTGACCGCGTACTCCGGCGAGCCGGTTTCGAGGATCGACAGCTTGTGCATTTCTTCTTTGAGGCGCTTCTGCACCTGCGCCGGCAGGACTTTGCCTTCCAGGCGTTGTTCGAACTGTTCAAGGTCGGCGCTGCGGTCGTCCTTGGTCAGGCCGAGTTCCTGCTGGATGACCTTTAGTTGTTCCTTGAGGAAAAACTCGCGCTGATGCTCGCCGATCTTGCGGTTAACTTCCGCCGAGATCTCTTTTTGCAGGCGCGCGACCTCGACTTCCTTGCGCAGCATCGGCAGGACTTTTTCCATGCGTTTGAGCATGGGCACGCAGTCGAGCACTTCTTGCAGCTCGGGGCCGGTGGCGGAGGTCAGGGCGGCGGCGAAGTCGGTCAGCGGCGACGGATCGTTGGGGCTGAAGCGGTTGAGGTAGTTTTTCAACTCTTCGCTGTACAGCGGGTTGAGCGGCAGCAGTTCCTTGATCGCGTTGATCAGCGCCATGCCGTAGGCCTTGACCTCGTCGGTCGGCTCGGTGGGCTGGTGCGGGTATTCGACTTCTACCAGATACGGTGGGCGATGGTGTTTGAGCCAGGTCTTGATGCGTACGCGGCTGAGGCCTTGGGCGACGAATTGGAGTTTGCCGTTTTCGCGACTGGCGTGGTGGACTTTGACCAGGGTGCCGTATTGCGGCAGGGCGCCGGTGTCGAAGTGGCGCGGGTCTTCCTGGGGGGTGTCCATGAAGAACAGCGCCAGGGAGTGGTGTTCGGATTTGCTGACCAGTTCGAGGGTTTCGGCCCAGGGTTCTTCGTTAACGATGACCGGCAGGACTTGGGCCGGGAAGAACGGGCGGTTGTGGATCGGGATGATGTAGACCTTGTCCGGCAGGTTCTGGCCGGGCAGGGCGAGGCCTTTGCCGGAGGTGGTGTGTTCGATGTCTTCGGCTTCGGTGTAGTCGTCGGGGTTTTCCGGGAATTCTTGCTGGTCGCTCATGGGGCACCTGCGCAATTGGGTATGGGTGTTAGATGGGGCAGGGCTTGAGTGGTTTCAATGGTGGGGGTGTGTTTCTGTTTGTGTTCAGGGTTTTGACAGGGTCACGCTTTGGACTTGGCGGCCTTTGGGCCGACCATGAGCGAAGCCTTCCGACGTCGCTCATGGATCAAGATCAAGATCAAGAGCAGGCGAGCTGACACTCGGCCTATTGAGTGGTGAAGAGCGGGGGAGGGGGCGGCTTTGGGTTGTGGTGGATTTTTCCCTCATCCGTTTTGAGTGGATTGGGTGTCGGCTTTTTCGTGGTGTAACGCCGCTGTACGCGGGTTCGCGGACTGAGCCATTCGGCAATCTGGGCATACCCGAAGGTATCCAGTTGTTGGTCATCCTTGATCTGACAGTTCACTAATAGATCAAAATTCATTGCGCCTTATTTCGAACCTGTCTTGCGCCCTGTAATTTCTGACAGTAGACACACTGCCCGGTCGGACCGAGATTAACCCTGCGCCTTCGGGCGTCAGGGCGTTGCCCGTCAATCTCACTACTTCAAGGAATCAGACCGTGAGCTATACAGATTCGATTTATAAGGGTTACACCATTCGCGAATACTCCGCGGACACTCCAGGTCTGCATTTCCGGGTGATCTATTCGGCAACAGAGGAAAGCTTGTTGCTGGAGACACGAAAACAGGCCGAGCAGTTGATCAATGATCTGCTCTACCGAATCAGCACTGGAGGGAAGGCCATTTGACTCAGGCAGGTTAATGCTCACCCGGTGTAGGAGCCGCCTCGACAGCCCCTACACGCCAGGTTGTCAGGTTTTAGCGGTGATTTCGTGGTTATCCAGTACGCGGTTCACCGCCAGTTCGGCGAGCATGATGATTTGCTGAATCGCCAGAATCGTGCGCCGTTGCGGGAGGTCGATGTAGGCGGCGATGTCGCTGGTCATGAGGCTGGCTTGTGCCAGTGATTCGCAGGCATGGACCAGCAGGCTTTCGCTGTCTTGGTCTGGCGCGACCTGGAACATGGTGCTGGGTTTGTGGAAGCGCAGGGTTAAGGCGTTGGGCTTGAGATAGTGGTCGAGGGCGCGTTCGGCGGCTTCGTGGAATTTCTTCGAATCGGGGGATTGGTAGGGCGAGGTGTCGTTGGTTTCTGGTGGATTGGGTGTGTGCTTTTTCATGGTGTAACTCCGAATGATAAGTGGGGCTGTCACTCTCAATCACCGCGACGCGACAGAGGGTGGCAGCTGTACGCGGGTTCGCGGACCGAGCCATTCGGCAATCTCGGCATACCCGAAGGTATCCCGCGCACAGCCACCTTCAAACCAAACGAAAAGCACCTGGGCGCTCCAGTTTGGGCCGGCGATTATGCATCAAATCGAATGAACTGCTCGGGCCGCGACGCCCCATCGCTGAATTTGCAGCGACCCACCGAGCCTATCCACCCGATTTCCGACGCACAACCGACGCGACTTGTCGGAAAACTCCCTGCAATTCCCGGCGTATGTAGGACGAGCAAAATTCCTACATCCAACGCTGATCAAACTGTGGGAGCTGGCTTGCCAGCGATGGCGTTCTTCCAGTCGGCATGTACCGTCTGACCCACCGCTATCGCTGGCAAGCCAGCTCCCACAGGTTTCTTTGGTGGACTCAGAAATTGCATGCACAAAAAAGGCGATGCCCCTTTCGGGACATCGCCTTCATCACTACCGGTTAAATCTTATTCCGGCAGTTTGTACGCAATCACGTAGTCACCCATCTTGGTGCCCAGCGAGCCGTGACCGCCAACAACCAGCAGCACGTATTGCTTGCCGTCCTTGCCGGTGTAGGTCATCGGAGTCGCTTGGCCACCTGCTGGCAGACGCGCTTTCCACAACTCTTTACCGGAGTTGACGTCGTAGGCGCGCAGGTACTGGTCGAGGGTGCCGCTGAGGAAGCCAACGCCACCGGCCGTCACGATCGAGCCGCCCATGCTCGGCACGCCCAGGTTGAAGCCGATCGGGATTGGCGAGCTGTCGCGGCTGGTGCCGTTTTTGCGTTTCCACACGACTTTGCTGGTGGTCAGGTCGATACCGGCGACGTAGCCCCAGGCCGGAGCCTGGCACGGTACGCCGAGTGGCGACATGAACGGGTGCATGATCACCGCGTAAGGCGCGCCGGTGTTCGGTTGCACGCCAGCGGTTTCGCTTTCGCGTTTGCTGCCGGCGGCGACTTTCTCGCGCGGCACCATTTTCGAAACGAAGGCCATGTAGTTCGGGCTGGTGAACAGCATTTGGCGAACCGGGTCGACCGACACGCCGCCCCAGTTGAACACGCCAACGTTACCCGGGTAGATCAGGCTGCCCTGTTCCGACGGCGGGGTGTACTGGCCTTCGTAACGCAGTTCCTTGAACTGGATGCGGCACAGCATCTGGTCGAACGGGCTCGCGCCCCACATGGCTTTTTCGGTCAGTTCCGGGGCCAGCAGGTTGAGGTCCGAACGGGCCTGGGTCGGTGCGGTGAAGTCGCCTTTGACGGCGCCTTGCGGTACCGGGATTTCCTTGATCGGGATGATCGGCGTGCCGTCACGACGGTCGAGGACGTACAGGCTGCCCTGTTTGGTCGGGGCGATCAGCGCAGGTTTCACGCCATCGGCGGTTTTCATGTCGAGCAGGGTTGGCTGGCTGCCAACGTCCATGTCCCACAGATCGTGGTGGGTGAACTGGTAGTTCCAGCGCACTTTACCGGTGGCCAGGTCCAGAGCAACGACACCGGCGCTGAACTTCTCGGCGCCCGGGGTGCGGTCAGCGCCCCACTGGTCTGGAGTCTGGTTGCCCAGTGGCAGGTAAACCATGCCGAGTTTTTCGTCGACGCTGGCCAGCGACCACATGTTGGCCGAGTTGCGGCTGTAGGTTTCGCCCGGAGCCAATGGTTCGGTGGCGTCTGGCTTGTCGCTGTCCCAGTTCCACACGAGGTGGCCGTCGCGCACGTCGAAGGCGCGGATCACGCCCGATGGCTCGTTGGTCGACTCGTTGTCGGTAACGTGACCGCCCATTATCACCAGATCACGGGTAATCGCCGCTGGCGAGGTGGAGTAGTAACCACCGGCGGTGAACGGGCCGATGCCTTGGGTCAGGTCAACCACGCCGTTTTTGCCGAAACCTTCGCAGATTTTGCCGGTGTCGGCGTTCAGTGCGATCAGGCGGGCATCAGCGGTTGGCAGGTACAGACGACGCGGGCAGGCCTGAGCAACGGCTTTGCCGGCTTCGGAAATTACAGCGGAGGCTGCGTTTTCAGTTTTGGCGTACGCGGCTTCGTCGTAGTACGACACGCCACGGCAGGTCATGTGGGCGAAGCCCTTGAAGCCGGCCGGGCTCTTGATCTGCGGGTCGAAGCGCCACAGTTCCTTGCCGGTGTCCGGGTCCAGTGCCAACACTTTGCTGTGCGCGGTGCAGGCGTAGATCATGCCGTTGGCTTTGAGCGGGGTGTTTTCGTTGGTCAGCTCAACCGGGTCATCAGCGGTCGGCAGGTCGCCGGTCTGGATGCGCCAGGCTTCTTGCAGCTTGCCGACGTTTTCCGGGGTGATCTGCTTCAGTGGCGAGTAACGGTCGCCGAATTCGCTGCGGCCGTAGGCCTGCCAGTCGCCATCCGGCATGGCTGGCGCGGTGCTGGTCATGTCGGCAGTGTCGCGGCCCAGTTCGCCGAAGGTTTCGCCCGGGTGGGTGAACAGGCTGGCCAGGGCGGTGACGCCGGCCAGAACCACCGCCACGGTCAGACCGCCAGTGCCGATTGGCGCAGGGCCGGCGAGCAGCAGTGGACGACGGAACCACGGCAGCAACATCACGAAGCCGAGGACAAACCACAGCGCCAGACGTGGCACCAGTTGCCACCAGTCCAGACCGACTTCCCACAGCGCCCAGACGGTGCTGGCAAACAGCACGATGGCGTACAGGCCCAGCGCCGCGCGACGGCGCAGCAGCATCAGAATGCCGGTCAGCGTGATGCCGATACCGGCCAGCAGGTAGTACAGCGAGCCGCCGAGCATGCTCAGCTTGACTCCCCCGGCCAGCATGGCCAGGCCCATCAGTAGAAGCAGAATGCCGAGCAGGCTCGGTAGCAGACGGCCCCGACTCGAAGCACTTTCGGTGCTCATAGTGTGAATCTCCGTGACGTTTATGTAGTCCCGCGCTGTAGTCACTTTAGATGACGATTTGGCGTGGGCATGGTTCAGATAAAAACTTGTCTAGCTAACGAATTTTTCCTTGAACCCTGTGGGAGCTGGCTTGCCAGCGATGGCGGTGCATCAGGCGACGTTGATGTCGAATGTGAAATCGCATCGCTGGCAAGCCAGCTCCCACAGGTTTTTGCGCAGTGTTCTTTAGAACGACGACTGGATCTTCAGTCCCGCGATCAGGGCGTCATCAACCTTGTCCACGCCACCGGGATGGCGGATGTATTGCAGGTTCGGGCGCACGGTCAGCCAGTTCGTCACGTGCACGCCGTAATACAACTCAGCGCTGTATTCGGTGTCTTGCGGCGGCAGGAACGATGGATCGTCGTAGTCGTAGACCGCGTTGGCCCGGTTGCTCGCTTCGGCGTTTTTGCCATAGGCCGGGTTGACGTGCACGCGAGCCAGGGCGAAACCGATGTCGTCCTTGGCACGAGCGTCAAACGGGCCTTTGTAGGTGAGGCCGGCCTGGACGTAGTTGTCGATGGCGTTGGTTTTCTTGTCGTGCATGGTGGCGTTGGCGAACACGCTCAAGCCGCGACTGTTGTCGCTGGCGAGGCTGGTGAGCTGCTGCTGGGCACCGAACCACACGCCGTGCTTACTCGAGGCGCTGCGATAGGCTTCGCCGCTGAGGGCTGCCGGTTGGCCTTGGTTGTCTTTATAGACGTCGCTGGCCTTGGCATTGCTGTAGTAATAACCGGCGCGGTATTCACCCGGCAGGCCATTGAGTTTCGGCGTCCACACCAGCTCAATCGGCAGAATCGCGCCTTGGGTGCCGCTGCCGCTGAGTTTGAAGCCGTTGCCCCGATCAAGGTTCGACGGGTTCTGCTCGTAGGCGCCGACCTGTGCGTACAACTCCGGCGTCAGGTGATATTTGACGCGCAGCGCCCACTGGCTGACCGGCCAGTTGTACCAGATGCCGCCGACCCAGTTGCCGACCTGCGAGCCGCAGAACGCCAGGTTCTGGAAGTCGCAGGGGAAGGTGTTGAAGTCTTCGCCTTCGCCGAAACGGCCGACCTTGATGTCGAGTTTCTGGTCGAAGAATTTCTGCTGGTACCACATCTGCGTCAGGCGCGTGGTCTGGCCACGGCCCCAGACTTCCTGGGCGGAGGTGAAGCCGCCGACGCGCGGGTCGTTGATGCGGTCGTTGCTGATGTTGTTGCCGCTGCGTTTTGTGATGGTCAGTTGAAACTCGGCGTCGTCCCAGCCGAGGATCTTTTGCAGGTCCAGGTGCGTGCCCAGTCCGAACTGGTCGCTGTAGCGTGCGGTGCGGTCGTGGTCGTAGCCGCCGTGCAGGTTACTGCCCATTTCACCGGTGTAATCGAGTTTGAAGTCGTAGCCTTTTTCCGAGAGTTCGGTGCGCGTGCCGTTCCAGTCACCGAGCATATAAGGTGATTCGCTGTCGAACGCGGGAGCCGCCTGGGCGCAGGTGGCGAGGCCAAGGGCGGTGCAGCCGCCGATCAGGCGCAGGGATGAGATAGCGCTGTCTCGAAAAAACGGAAAATCGGGCATAAAAGGGGGCTTTCTTGATCTTTTTTTGGGGATGAGCTGACCGCTACGATTTGACGCAGGCAGTGAAGCGATTCAGCGGAAAGGCGGCAGGATAATGATCTGTAACAAAAAGACAAAGAGGTTTTACTGACATGGATCGTTTCGGATTCGGTAACAGTGCGGCAAACGGGCGCATTGCGAGTCTGGTCGCCGGCTGCGATCTTTTCGGGTTGGCCTACATTTGATGCAAGGCCTTCCACCTGATCACCCCCTCGGCTAAGGTGCGCGGCTTCTGCACTTTCACTTCGCCCAAAGGCTTGGCATGAACGAACAATCCCCCGATCCGCTGCACGGCGTAACCCTCGAACAGATCCTCACCGCTCTCGTGGCCCATTACGAATGGTCGGGGCTGGCCGAGCGTATCGATATCCGTTGTTTCAAGAGCGATCCGAGCATCAAGTCGAGCCTGACGTTCCTGCGTAAAACTCCGTGGGCGCGGGAGAAGGTCGAGCGTCTGTACGTGAAACTGATGCGCACCAAGCGACCGCTCTGAGATGGACACCGTGTGGCGGCGCCGTCTGATCATCCTCGCCGCCATGCTTGGCTGGGCGGGACTGGCCATTCAGCTGTACCTGATTTTCTTCGCGCGCTTGAGTGTTGGCGCCAGTCTGTTGGGCGGGCTGGTGAGTTTCTTCAGTTACTTCACCGTGTTGACCAATACGCTGGTGGCGACGGTGTTGACCTGTGCCGTCACGCCACGTGTATCCGCCGCGCGCCGCTGGTTTTTGCAACCGTGGGTGAGCAGCGGGGTGGCGGTGAGTATTGCGGTGGTCGGCGTCGCGTATAGCCTTTTGCTGCGGCATTTATGGCACCCGGAAGGTTGGCAATTTATTGCTGACGAATTGCTTCACGACGTGATGCCGTTGCTGTTTCTGGGCTATTGGTGGTGTTGCGTACCCAAAGGCACCTTGCGTCTTTGGCATCTGCCGCTGTGGCTGATTTATCCGCTGGCGTATTTCGCTTATGCCTTGCTGCGCGGGCACGTGCTGGGGGCGTATGCGTATCCGTTCATTGATGTGTCGGTGCTGGGTTATCCACAGGTGTTCATCAATGCCGGGGGGATATTGGTGGGTTTTGTGGGGATTGGCGTGGCGGTGATCGGCCTGGACCATTGGCGCTCCCGCACGAAGTTAAAGTACCTGTAGGAGCAGCCGCAGGCTGCGATCTTTTGACTTTGGCTTAAAAAGACAAGATCAAAAGTTCGCAGCCTGCGGCAGCTCCTATAGGGGATATCACTCTTCTTCAGAGCCCTCGGCGCGCCAGTAGCCGACGGCTTTCACCAGTTTCTCGTCGAGCCCGTGCTCATCCAGCAGCACCCGGCGAACCTGCCGCGAAACCTTGGTCTCGGTCGCCACCCACGCATACAGATTGCCTTTGGGCACCTGCAATTGCTTCACCGTGGTCAGCAGGTTGTCCTTGCCGCCTTCACGCAGCACCCAGATCACATTGACCTGCGCCGCGCTCTCCAGCGCTTGCTGCTCGGCGCCGTTTTCCACTTCGATCACCACCAGCGCCTTGCGATTGGCTGCCAGGCCTTCGAGGCGGCGGGCGATGGCGGGCAGGGCGGTTTCGTCACCGATCAGCAGGTAGCTGTCGAAGATGTCCGGCACGATCATCGAGCCGCGTGGGCCGCCGATGTGCAGGAACTGCCCAGGTGCAGCCTGTTCCGCCCAGGTCGAGGCGGGGCCATCACCGTGCAGGACGAAGTCGATGTCCAGCTCAAGTTTGTCGAGGTCATAGCGGCGCGGGGTGTAGTCGCGCATCTCGGGTGTCGGGCCATCGTTCTTGCCGCCGAGTACCATGGTTTCCAGCGCAGCGATTTGTTCGGCGTTCTGCGGGAACAGCAATTTGACGTGATCGTCGGTGCCAAGGCTGATGAACCCGGCCAGCTCCGGCCCGCCGAGGGTGATGCGGCGCATGCGTGGGGTGATATCGACCACGCGCAACACTTCGAGGCGACGGCGTTTGATTTCGTGCATCACGCGGTGAATGGT
Organism: Pseudomonas sp. FP2196; assembly: GCF_030687715.1. GTDB lineage: Bacteria > Pseudomonadota > Gammaproteobacteria > Pseudomonadales > Pseudomonadaceae > Aquipseudomonas. The sequence goes on along the minus strand of NZ_CP117445.1, from coordinate 4,959,521 downwards.
TTGGGTATCGACTGCAGTCATTCGGCTTTCTCCGGGGCAGGTTGAACGGCGGGGCCGTCGACGATGGCTTTGGCGGTGTCGTTGAGCAGGTCACGCACGCGCTGAATTTCTTCCGCGCTCCAGCGCCCGTGGTGCAACTGCAGGGCGTGGCGCAGGTTATGCACCGCTTCGTGAATTTCCGGTGGCCGGTCGTGGCCGCGCAACGAGCGTTTACTGACGTCGATACGCATGCGCACGCCATCCAGAGCCACAGCTTGCTCGCTCAGGGACAGACGCCCGGCGTCGGTGACGCTGTAGCGTTTTTTGCCGCCCTCGGCATCGCCCGTGATCAGTTCGCTTTCTTCCAGAAAGGTCAGGGTCGGGTAGATCACGCCGGGGCTCGGGCTGTAGGCGCCGTCGAACATGCCTTCGATCTGGCGGATCAGGTCGTAGCCGTGGCAGGGCTGCTCGGCGACCAGCGCCAGCAATAGCAACTTCAGGTCACCGGGGGCAAACACCCGAGGGCCACGGCCGCCGCGTTCACGTCCGGGGCGCTTTTCAAAGCCGTCACGGCCGTCGCCGTGTTCTCGGTGGGGGGAATGATGGTCTCTCATTTCTGTCTTCTCTCTTCACGTTTAGATACAACTTAAGATATATCTTAACGCCGGCGCAAGACGTTTTTGCTCGGAGGACCGGTCGGCTGACGAGTGGCGGTCATTGTCGATGTTGCAATAGGCCTCTTCGCGAGAGTCTTCAGCCATCGATAACTTGAAAGTTAAAGTTAACACTCTATTTGTTTTGAGTGATTATTCTAAAATCGCAACTAAGGCCCGCTATGTCGAGGCCATGTCGCTGTATGGTTTTTTAACTAAAACTGTATGTAGGGAATAACTTACAGTCATTGTTTTGAATATTGGTTTTTTGTTCTTTTTTCTTGCGGGTCATGGGGTTGTTTAACTACGCGCTTATAGGAAGTTACTTGCTTACTTTCCAGAGGCAACAGCCGATGATGCTCCGGCATTGAAAGTTCAAGTTGATCTGGCTCAACTCCCCTGGCGTTTGACTTGGACTTTCAATCACTCCTTCTCTTAAAGAAAACAAGGTACTGAACGATGTTCAAGAAAATCGCTATTGCTGCTCCTCTGGCTCTTCTGGCACTGGGTTCGTCGGGCGCATTCGCCGCTGGTGAAGCCGCTCACTCGATCAATATCGTCGCTCAGGTTCCGACCAACGGCTTCTACGTGGTGCCGACCAATCCTGATCTGGTCAACAAGGATCAGGACATGAGTTACCAGCCGTCCACCGGCAAGATGGGCGAAGTTAACGGTTTCTTCGATATGCGCAACAACAACGGTTCGGTTCACGCCAGCGTGGACACTCAGCCAAAACTGATCTCCGGTTCGAACTCCATCGACCTTTTAGTCCAGATCAACAACAAGACCCTGACCACCACCCCGCAGGAAGTTGTGGGCGAGTCAGAGTCGGATGTGAACTATCGCGCCCCCCTGAAGATTTCCGCCATTGGCACAACTTTCAATCCGGGTGATTACACCGGTGTTGTGGCAATGACCTTCGACGCCGTTCCTCCGGTCGGTGGCGAGTGATCAATCCGTCCTGAGATCAACGCTGACATCTTGTTGGCGTTAACCGACGGGGCAGGCCACCGTGCTCGCCCCGTCGGACCTCCATTATTCGTAATCAGAGTAAGAGTTCATGTTCCCGATGACACCCATCGCGGCTGCGCTTGCGCTGCTGTTTTGTGCCAGCGCAGCCGTGGCTTCCAACTCCGCCGGCACCACGCCGCGAAGTCTGTTGGCCCAGGCCAAAGGCCTGCCGGCGGATTTCGAGGAGCACTTCTTTGACGTACCTTTGGCGGTTCGGGTCGAACTCGATCATCAGCCATTGGGCGAGGCCATGGTGGTGTTGTCCCGCGACGATCGCATCACCCTGCTGGAATTCACCGACACCAGCGAAAACCGTTTCGGCCCCGCCGAGCGGGAGAAATGGGCGGCTTTTCTCAAGCCCGGCGTGCCACTGGGCAATTGCACCGGTTCCTGTTCCGATCAGGTGCTGGCAGTGCATTACAACCTGGAAAACTCGCTGGTTTCGATTCTTACCGAAAACGCCGAGCGCGACGTCCAGGCCAAGCGTTATTACGAACAGCCTGATGGCGGCAGCAGCGGTTTGATGGTGCGCAATCAGCTCAACCTCAATGGCGGTCAGGATCAGGATCTGGGCGGACGTTTCGGCCTTGAGGCCAGTGGCAGTCTGGGTAACTGGAGCCAGACGCTGAACCTGCAATTGGCCCGTCTCGGGGGCCCGGATGACAAGCTGTATCACGCGGTACACGAGCTTCATACCCAGCGCGAACTGCAAGGCAGTTTTTTCCGCCTGGGCTATTTCACCCCCAATTCCGAAGGGCTGACTCGCCAACCGCGCACGTTCGGCACCAGCCCTGATACGGCTGTCGGTGTCATGTACGGCAGCTCCGACAGTCTGGCCATCAACAGCCCGATGCCCAGCGTCTATCCGATTTATGTCACCGCCAACCGTCAGGGTTCTGTGGAAATCTGGCGCGATGGCCTGTTGATCAATACGCAATCGGTGCCGGCCGGTTTGCAGACCCTCGACACCCGGCCATTGCCCGGTGGCATTTATGAAGTGGAAGTGCGCCTGATCGAAGATGGTCAGATCACCTCCACCACCCAGGAGCTGGTGTACAAGCCCAGCAACTGGCGCAACCTCGACGACCGCTGGCGCTACAACGTGTTTGCCGGCGAAGAGAGCAAGCTGCTGAGCAACTGGGACACCCAGGCCAGCGGCAGCCCAACGGCCGGTGCGGCGGTCAATTACCTGCTGCATCCACGGGTGATTCTTGGCGCGTCGGCGCGGCAGATTCGCGAAAAGCTGCAATACGGCACGTCCATCGACTGGACGCTGGCCAACCACATCAGCCTGTATGCCAACGTCTACAAGACCGAGGATTACGGCACCGGTCTGGATCTGCAAAGCCTCTATAGCTATGGTTCCGGCAGCGTGGTCTTCAGCCACAACCGCAGTTGGCTCGACACCACCAACACTTATGACACCCTGCCGGACGGCACCCGGATTCGTTCGCGCAATGTGTTTATCGGCCAGACCAGCAACTCGTCGCTGGCGCTCAACCATCGAGTCAGCAGTAAGAGTTCGATCAACGCGCGGGTGTCGCACAGCGAGGGTAACGTCGAAGGCGTCGGCATGGATCTGGGCTGGACCCAACGCACCGAACTGTTTGGCAGCGACGCCAGTTGGCGCTTGTCGCTGTTCGATCGGCCGGGCAGTTACAGCAGTGGCGATGCGCGCAATCGCGGCGTCGATTTGAGCGTCAACATGGCACTCGGTGCCCCCGGTCAGCAGATCACCGGCAGCATCGGTTCGCGCACGGCCCGCGATGGCAGCCGCGACAACAACGGCTCGATCGGCTGGCGCAAGGATTTCAAGGATCACGTCCTGCAAAGCGTTTCGGTGACGGCGCTGACCGACACCTATGGCCTGGGCATGAACAGCCTGGCGAACTTCCGTACCGACGCCGTCAATGGCGACGGTTTTGTCCAGCGCTCGTCCTACAACGGTAACTACACCGGCGGCCTCAACGTCGACAGCACGCTGGTGGTTGGCGGCCAGAAAATGCTCTTGACCAGTCAGAGCGAAATGCGCGGCGCCGGGATGATCGTCGATGTCGAGTCGGACCTTGAGGACATTACCCTGCGTGCCGACGATTACAGCGGTGGCAGCGCGGCGTTGAAACCGGGGCGCAATTTCATCCCGATCACCGCCTACCAGAACAGCTCGGTGAGTTTCGATTTCGAAGGCACCAGTGTGCCGGCGGCCACCATCGCCCCGGCGCGCACCCGCTATCACCTGAACAAGGGCGGCGTTGAATACCGCCAGATCCGCGTGATGAAAACCCTGACCGTGCTCGGTCGACTGGTGGATGGCCAAGGGCGGCCGCTCAAGGGCCATCACGTGATCAACCATGCCAGCCGTGGGGTGACCGAAGTCGACGGCTTCTTCTCGATGGAAATGAACGCCGGCTCACCGACCCTGGAAGTGCGTCAGGGCAACCAGTTGCTCTGCCAGTTCCGCCTCGAAGCCAACAGCCACCGCAGTGAAAACAACGTGTTGATGATCGGTGATCTGCGCTGCACGCCGGACACCCTGGCCGACGTCCACACCACCGAACAGAAGGCAGGTTGATTCCATGAAAATATTCACGAGTGGTCTCGGGTTGGCGCTGGCGCTGGGCGCGTCTTCGGCACAGGCATTCAATCAGGAGATCCGCGCATTGTTTCAGCCTGATCCTTCGCAGCCAAGCAAGAACCTGTTCGTTAACCAGACGCCCAATAGTGGCTATTGCGCGAACTTTCCCCCGCAATGCGCCAGCGCCAACATGTTCAGCATCGAGTTGCCGGTCGGCTACAGCTCAACCCGCGAGCTTATGCCGGGTGACGATATCTCAGTGCAGGTCCCGGCTGACTGGAGACGGTTGACGGTGACTAATCAGGAAACTCAGGAAACGGAAACCGTAGAGGTGCGAATCACCGGCATAGGCTCCAACTATATCCTGAGCGATACCGTGGAAAATCTGACCGGAGTGCAGCACCCCACAGGCCATGACATCCTCTGGACGTCCCTTAGCGGCTGGCTTTATGCCCCCCCGCCTTGCCAAGGTACTAGCGTGTCCGGGTACAGCGCTCGCACCTATCGCTTTTTCTGGCAGACGCCCTCGCAAGCGCCCTGCACCAAGACCGCCGCTTTTCGTATCCCCTCGATGTATTTCGAGAAGATCGATTTTGCGTATGAGCTGAGAACCCCCAACCCGTTGAGCATGTCGAGCGGTCTGTATACCGGATCCATCGCCTACTCGATGGGACCCGGTGGCGATTTCGACATGGGCGCGGCGTTTCAGCCGGATGACGGGAGGCTGAGCCTGGACTTTGTGCTGGACGTGCAACACACCTTGAAGGTCGATCTGCCACCGGGTGGCGATAGAGTGCTGCTCGAACCCGAGGGCGGCTGGATGCCCTGGATCGCCAGTGGGCGCAAGCCGACGCAGATCTTCCGTGATCAGCTGTTTTATCTGTCGGCTTCCTCGCGGTTCAAAGTGACGATGATGTGCAACTCCACCGGTGGTTCTCGCTGCAAACTCAACAGCCCCAAAGGCAATACCACTGAGGTCGAAACATTTCTTACTCTGCCTGGCGGTATCAGCGGTCCCAGTGGCGGCGACGTCAAACAGCTCATGTTGCTCCACGACACCTGGATAGGTCCCTTTCAGCCCAGTGTTTATCTTGATCGAAAGGCCGGCTCGTTGCGTTTCGCTGTGCCGAAGGACGCCATCGACTTTCTCTTGCGCCCCGGCCTGAGCGACACGCTCAGCGGCAATATCACCATTATCTGGGACTCGGAAGTGTGAGCACTCCGGGCCGGTCCTTATCCTTTTTCATGGAGTTGAAAACGATGAACCGTGGTTTTTTGCTGGGTGTGCTCAGCGTGTTTAGCCTGACGGCGCAGGCCGGGCCGCAGATCAATGTCGGCACGGTGTACGACTATCTGGATGCCGATAAAAGTACCTACCTCAAGCGGGTGTTCAACAGCGGTGACGCCACTGCGTTCGTCAAGGTCAACGTGCTGGAAATCGTTTACGCCGACGACGGCACGCCACAGGAAATCGCGGTACAGAACGCCGCCGACGGCGCTTCGCGTAATGGCCTGATGGCCAGCCCGGCGCGGTTGATCGTGCCGGCGCAGGGCATGCAGGGCACTCGTTTGCTGTACCTGGGCGAGCGCGATCGCGAGCGCTACTTCCGCGTGCGTTTCGTGCCGGTGGTGCCGGAGAAGGAAGATGAATTCGCCGTCAGCGACGAGGACAGCGAGGAGTACAAAAAGTCGCTCACGGCCGGGGTCAACGTGATGACCGGGTTTGGCACGGTCTTTTTCGTGCGGCCCAAGGATGCGCGCTTCGCCACGGCAATCAACGACAGCGACAGTCGCTACGAATTGCGCAACAACGGCAACACGGTGTTGATCATCGACGAGTTCAAGAGCTGCTCCCTGAGCAACGAAAACGATTGCGGGGCGACCACCAAGCACCACGTGCTGGCCGGCAAGACTTTCGCTTTCGATAAAGAGAAGAATCGCGAATACCGCTTCTTCCTGATCGAAGGCAACGAGAAAAAAACCGTGAAGGTCGTCAGCCGCTAGGCCTGCTTTCCATTGACGCAACGGGTAACCAACATGATCAAGCAATGCACCGCCGTCGCGCTGATGGCCATGACGTGTCTGACCGTCACCGCCGCCTGGGCAGCGCGGGAAGAACACACTTTCGAGGTGTCCCTGACCATTCCCAGTCGGCCGTTTTACATCATCCCGGCGGAACCGGACTGGATCCACCGTGCTCAGCGGCTCAACTGGGATCACCCGAACTCGAACCTGAGCAGCATCAGCAAGTATTTCGATGTGCGGCACGACACCAGCGCCATTGAAGCGCGGCTGGAGGCCGAGCCTTATTTGTCCAATGGCCGTCCGGACGACGATATTGCGCTGCGGGTGTCCTTCAACGGCGTCGAATTGAGCGCGGAAATGGCCCCGCGCCAAGTGGTGTCGCAGGCCGAAGCGGCAGTGGGCACGCGGGTGCTGCTGGAGATCGTTCCTGTGAAGCCGGCGGGCGGTTACCGCGCCGGGGATTACAGCGGTAACGTGCTGTTGCTGTTCAATGCCAAGACTCCGGAGGGGGGCGCCGAATCATGAGCAGGCGTTGGATGTCTCGGGGTTATCCACAGGCAACGGTCCGGCGTGATTCGCGCCAGCCTTTTATTGGTTTGCTGCTGGCGCTGATGGCCGGCAGTGCGCAGGCCGAAGTGCACAACATCGACGCCACGTTCGAGCCGGATTTCAGTAATCCGCGCAAGAACCAGTTCAAGAACCAGACGCCCTCCGAAGGCTTTTGCCGTCAGCTGCCGGCGACTTGTGAGGCGCTGGGGCTTTTCAGCCTGATCGCCCATATACCTTTTGTGGCGAATGTGCCGATTGCGGCCAACCATACCGATCCACGGCGGGGCGGGATGGCCAAAGTACCGTCTGACTGGAAGGACGTTATCGTCACCCATGCTTCCGGCGACCAGCAGCGTGTCGAGTTGAGAATCGCCGGGATTGGTCATGAAGCCGGTTTCCCGCTGTCGGTTCGGCAACTGACGGGCAATGGCTGGTGGGATGACTTGTGGGAAGGCGGCGCGTGGAGCTATGCGCCATCACCGTGCCTGGGAGTCGGTACCTACTCGGCGGGCGAACACAGTTACAACAGCTTCTGGCGGGTGCCGGAAGGCGCGGGCGCCTGCGCGAAAAAAGCACTGTTCGATATTCCGCCGGGCATGAATTATCAGTATTTCGTGTACGCCTACGAATTGCGCACCCCCGATCCGCTGAAGATGGAAGCAGGTTCGTACACCGGATCCATCGACTACACCGTCGGTCCGAACATGGATTTCGACATGGGCGATGCCCTGCTTCCGTCCGACTCCATGCTGACCCTGAACTTCAATCTGAAGGTCACCCACACCATGAAAGTCGACATCCCTCCCGGCGGCAACCGCGTGGTGCTGGAACCGGTGGGCGGCTGGCAGTCCTGGCTGAATCAGGGGCGCAAGCCGACACGACTGATGCGTGATCAGACGTTCAATATTTCCGCCTCAAGCCGCTTCAAGATGACGATGCAATGCCAGTACGCCAGCGCCAACAATTGCGCGTTATGGAACTCGTCTGCCGGCCATTCCGTGCCGCTGGAAGTCAGTGTCACGCTGCCCAACGGGTTGACCGATGGCGCCGGCCAAGCGGTCAATCGCCGGCGACTGTTGCGCGACGGTACTGGCACCGAGCTGTTTCAGCCGGAGTTCTATCTGGATCGCAAGGTCGGCACTTTGCATTTTGAAGTGCCCCGCGATGCGGTGGACGGAATGCTTCAGGAGGGGATTGCCCGAAGTTATTCGGGCAATGTCACGGTGGTGTGGGATTCGGAAGTCGGTTAGGCGCGTTGTCGGTCAACCAGCCCGTGAAAGGGCTGGCCGATTTCATGCGTTGGAGAGGCGTCGATCAGAGCCCGGCCTTTTCCATGGCTTCGCGGGTCCATCTGCGAGCGAGCGTGTAGCGATCACGCCCGGCGTTGAGCAGCAGTTTGTTGTAATCGACATCGGTCATGGGCTCGCCGCTGAACACCTCAACCTGCGCAACACCCAACTGACTTGCCAGGGACTCCATCTTGCGCGCGAGCCGGTTGATGTTGGTCTCGGGGTTAGCGGCGGCCCATTCGGCTTGTGCCAGACGCAAGTCTTCGATCTGCTCGCGCTTTGTGTTGAAAAGCTCGTCGTCGATGGCGAACTGCGTGGGATGGGTTCGATCCAGATGGCGCTTCCAAAAGGGGTCGCCATGCAGGTCGATCATGGCGTCGACCAGTCCGTTACCTTCCTCACGTGCCATGATCGAATCGTAGGCAGCGTTGATTTTTGCCTCAGTCACCCCCGACCTGGGCTGGTAGTGCATGCCTTTGGACTGCCAGGGAAGTTCCAGGCGTTCGGCCAGCCCCGTCTGATACGCCAAGTGCACTTCCACCTCATCCGGTGCCGGGGTCGCCGGGTCGTGCGGGGTGATCAGGTTTTGCTGTCGCTGCCGTTGGACCTCGGTTCTGGCCACCTCGGCCACTCTGTTCAGGCGAGCGGCACTGCGCGCCAGCCTGACGAGGTTGTTGTCCAGTACCTGAGCCGAGGTGGGCTCGTTGTAGGCTTTGGACACCAGTATTTTTATTCCCATGGAGTTGAACAGTTGGGCACCACCGTCCTCGCAGTTGTCAGGTTCCCGGGCCTGTTTGAACAGCTCTTCACGCAGGTCGCTATCGAGCACGGCGGCATCGATCATCTCCCAGACGCGAGCGGTCAATTGCCTGCGCGATTTGTCGTAGGCAAAGTCATGGCCGTCTCGCTGCTTGCGAATGACCTTGAAAAAATCCGCTGAGCCCGGCTCAGCCATCAAGTCGTGCCAGGATTCCTCCCGGTATTTTTTGTAGGCTAGCGAAGGACTGAACACGTCAGCGCCTTCCGGGAACGATTGCCAATGGGCAATTTCGTCTGTGACCGCCGGTAAATAGGCTTGTTGAGGGGTAAACCCTGCAGAGCGGCGGTAGCCTTCGTACCGCTGGCGATCGGCAATGGAAAGCCTTGTCGTGTCGACACGCGTGCGGCTGAGGATAAACGCCTGATCCGATCCGGGAGTGACGGTGGGCAGCTCGTTGATCGGGCAATTACGCAGATCCAGGGCAAACCCGCGTGGGCGCTGTCTATCGTTAGCGCCGACCTTGAACAGGCCCGTTGGCCAGCGCTCGAGGCCGGTATTGGCCAGATTCAATTCGTTCAATCGATACATCCGACCTACATCAGGTGGCTGGCGCAGTGGATTGCCGCTGAGGCTCAGCGTTTGCAAGCGAGTGAGGCCGCTCAGTTGGGCGCTCGATCGGGCGTTGAGGGTGATGGCGTTGTCCGTCAGATCCAGGCTCTGCAGATGACGCATCCGGCCCAAAGCGGGCGAAATCTCCTTCAAGTCGCAATGGCGGGCACTGAGGTGGCGAAGTTGTGGGAAATCATTCAGCAAACTGTCGCTGCCGGTTGAGATTCGCGCCCTGTCGAGCTTGAGCGCCGTGATCTGCTCAAGGTGTTTTTTCATGCCCGGTTGCTGACGAAGATCTTTCCACCAGCGCTCCAGCTTCGGTTGCGCGAGTTCGGAGGACAGGTCCAGCGCATAGCCTTGCTCGGGGTGGTTGCTGCGTTCACCGTAGACTTTGCTTTTGCGTTCGAAGCATTCAATCAATTGGTCCTCGATCCACCGTCCGCCGTTGTGCAGATAGTCTGTCGAGACTGAAGCGATGGGCTCACCGAAATCATCCAGCTCGAGGGGGTAGCTTTCACGCCAGCGGCGCAGTAGGTCGTGCAGATCCTGACGTTCGGTTTCCAGGCGCTCAATGGCCTGATCAGCATCCCCCTTGGATTGAATGACTTTGACAAACGAGGCCGCGTCTCTGTCGTTCATCTTCGGATACAGCTTCTGGATCCGCTGCTCCGGGGTGGCGTCGCCAAATGGCCACCAGCCGCGTTGAAACGTATCAGCGTCGACGACGGTCCGAATCGGCGGCGCCGCCAGTACGACCCGGCGTTCGCCCAGCGACGCGGCGTGTTCCATGATCCACGATTTGAACAGACGTCCCTGACCGCTGTTGTAACTCAACGCCTCGCGCACATTCTCAGGCAGGGCATTGAGGATGGACTCGAAAAAATCGTCCGGCCCATGCAGCACGCGGTTATTGGCATCCAGCACTTCGTATCGCCCGAATTCATTTCTGACCAACCGGCGCAACAGTGGCGCGTCATCCGCTCCGGCACTGCTGCGCTGCAGGCCGTCATAGCTGCCTTCACGGACTTCGATACGCAAGTCGACAAACGCATCGGAATGCCGTTTGAGCGTGCCCAAGGCCAGTTGCTCGGTATCCGGTATCAGCGATTCATCCTGATAAAAACCCTGATAGGCGCGCGTGGTGCAGGCTTCGAAATTCAGTTCCCGAGCCAGCGCCTTGAGGCGCAGTGGCAAGCGATTTTCGCTGACGATGCGCTGCAGCTCGGCCGGGCTTGCCTGAGCCAAAAGTGTTTGTGCCACGCTCAGGGGCAGATCGGGGAAGGTCTGTTTGACCACCCGGATATCGGCTTTACTTGATCGCTCGCTGGCTTGATACAGACGTTCGGACACCTCACCCTGACGAGCCTGAACGGCATCGGCCAGCAGGTCGCGCAAGGCTTGGGTTCGCTGCGCTGCGGGTACCTCGCGTCCCAGCAGGGCATTCATTTCACCGTCATCGAGGAAGCCCGTCAGCCGTTCCGGCAACTGGCCGGCATTGAGGTCCGCTTGGCTGATGGTCAGGGTATTGGCATCGGACGCCGCCGTGTCGCCGTATTTGCGCGAGTAATCGCTCCATTGCGCAGCGTCATACACCACCTTTATCGCCCGTGTTGACGGCCATCCCGGCAAGGCCGTGGTGATCGGTTCAAACCAGTCCGATTGCGGATCGAGCGGCTGACCGGCGCGAATGTTGGCCGTGGCGAGTAGCGCGTCGTCGCGGGCGGTGAAACGTTTGATGGTATCGGCCAGCAGCGGCGGCGGAGGGTTGTTGTCGTTGTGCATCTGTCGCAGTGCAGGGATTTCGGTGCCGCTGCTGATACGTATCTGTTCGAGTTCAGCCGGTGAGAAGCGCTCGACGCTGTGGCCCAGGCGTCGCATCAGCGCTTGATCGTCCCAGTCGTTCGGACTTTCTGCTTCGTGCCGCCAGGCGCCGTGCTCGTTGTGCTCGACCTTCGGTTGGTAAGCGTTGGGACGTGAGGGGTGTTTGATCCGGTGCGTTCTGGAGTCGGGATGGGGCGAGGCTTTTTCGACACTGTAGAGTTTGCCGTCCAATGGCAAAAGGGCCTCGTGGGCAAATTGATGCAGGCCATGGCTGTCGGGTTTCGAGCCAGCCGGCAACGTCAGATTCTTTTGCTCGTAGGGCGCAAGGTCAGGGTGCCACAGCGCCGGTTTGCCATTGGGCAGCTTCACCGGTTTCATGCCATCGACCAGCGCCGAAAGTTTCACCCACAAGTGTTTGCCGATTGTCGTGCCGACGGCAAAACCCGCCAGTTGAATCACGTCCGTCACGACACTGATCACATGTTCGGCCGCTTCCAGCGCCAGGCCTTCGGCCAGGTCGAAGATGCCTTCGATGACGTCGTTGGTCAGTTGAAAGGCCGTGTAGACCATCATCACTTCGCCCAGCCCCGGCACGAACGGCGTTGCAACCAGCAAGGCGACATTGAAGATATCCGAAACGATCTTCTTGAAATTGTCCCACCAGGCCCAGCGCGCATTGCTGTCGGTGTCGGCCGTGGACACCGCGACTTCTCGGGCATCGTTGAGGATCTTGTTGAGTTTCTGCTGGTAGGCATAGCGCCAGTAATCGTCCGGTACCCCGACACGCTTGAATTGCAGGTTGGGGTGTTTCACCGCCTCTATGCGCCAGGCCGGTCTTTGATCGTTGTGATTTTCCTTGGGGTGATAGCGAACGATGAACAAGCGTTGTTCGAGGTCGGCGAAAAAATGTCCGCGCTGTTGCTGGTCGACGAACTGGCTGAAAAACTGGCGGTAGCGCTGCTTTGTCGAAGCGATGAAACGGTCTTCACGTAGCTGGCGCGTCAACTCGATGCCGAACTCTTTTAGCGAAGGGTATTCCTTGAGCGGATGGTCCGGGTCATGGGGCACATAGGCAATGACCCGCTTGATCTCCTTGTCGTCGCTTACGGCAGGAAACAGCAGCAGGATGCCGGTCAGGCGCGTGCCGAGCATGGACAGGTCGTAGCAACGCATTCTCTTCCCGTTGAGCAAAAGCCGGGGTTTTTCCCGGTTCAGCTCCAGCACCAGCTTGTAGGCGTCGTACTGGATGTCGCCAGTGATCAATGCCAGTTCAGCGGCGACAGCCAAAGCGTCTTTCTGGCTTTCGATGACTCTGGATTTCAACGCCTCTTCAGCCACCGGTTCGCCCGGCAGCAAATAGCGTTCAAGGTGCGTTTTGTACTGCGCGCCGATGTCCAGTTCGCGGCACAGGGCCTGAAACTGGCTGATGGTCATCTTCGACTTGATCGACACGACATCGAAGTTGCCGCGCTCATCGGGTTGGGTGATGTATTGCGAGTCGTCCGTGACTGTTTCGCCTGCCGCAAAATTGTGCAGGGCGGCGTCCAGCAGTGAAACCGTGCGGCTAGTGACACCGCTGGCGACATCGAGCGCGTACCAGGGCGTGTCCTTGGGCATGTACAGGCGCAGCCAGGTGGTCTTGACGTCATGCACGACGCCGTAGCGTTCCTTGAGTTTTGCCTGGAGCAGGGGAGCCGCGAAGGTATAGAGGTCGATCTTGTCCAGCAGGTGATCGACTTTGTTTTGCGAGTCCCAGGCCTTGAGATTGCAGGCGGCAAGTTTTTTCAGGTAAGCGGGGGGGGCCGTTGTGTACCACGATTTGATAGCCATCCGAGTGGCCGCCAATGCCAGGCCTCGGGTCACGGTGGCGGTCTTGAAGCTGTCACTGACAGTGGACTTGATGAATTCGTAGTGCTGCCCTTTGTTCAAGGGGGGGGCAGATTCGGTAGAGGCAGTCATGGCCAATCATCCTTGATTGTTTTAGGGATGATCAGCCTACCCGCAAGGGGTCAAAACAAAAGTTCAAAGATCGGGGTTCAAACGGTACGAATGGTCGCTAACCCGGCGAGAATTCGAATCTGAAAAATATATAAATACCACCCGAATCGAAGAAAAATCGCCATCCTGAATCAGAAATAACTGACACGATTTGTTACCTCGCAGCAGCGTGCGCCTGGTCGAGCATCGCCACCGCAGGCGATTCTGCCGGGCGGCATTGCGAGTCGCTGCCGGGTTGCAAATACGGCGTGAGAATCGGCGCCATACCCTTGAGCACCTGCACCGGCAGGGCCGAGGTGAATTTGAAGTTCTCGGCCGAGCGCCCCGGCACGAACGCGGTCAGGGTGCCGAAATGGTGGTCGCCGATGAAGAACACGAAGGTCGCCGTGCGGTTGATCGACTTCGAACTGAGGATGCGTCCGCCCGAACCGATGGCCTCGATCCGGTTGTCGCCGGTACCGGTCTTGCCACCCATGGCCAGTGGGTTGCCATCCGCCAGTTTGAAACTGCCGGAAACACGTTTTGCAGTACCGGCGTCCACCACCTGCGAAAGGGCTTCGCGCATGGCGTTGGCGACTTCGGACGGCATCACTCGTTTGCCGACGTTGGGGTCATTGACCAGCCGGGTTTCATAAGGTGTATCGGCGGCAAAATGCAGGCTGTCGATACGCAGCGTCGGCATGCGCACGCCATCGTTGAGGATGGTGCCGATCAACTCGGCCAGGGCGGCGGGACGGTCGCCGGAGCTGCCGATGGCGGTGGCCAGCGATGGCACCAGGTGATCGAACGGGTAGCCGACTTGCTGCCAGCGCTGGTGAATCTCCAGGAACGCCTCGATCTCGAGCATGGTGCGGATGCGGCTGTCACGGGCGCCCTTGTGCTTGCTTTTGAACAGCCAGCTGTAGACTTCCTGACGCTCGAAATGACTGGCCTTGACGATCTGGGTGAACGTCGCGTCCGGGTTGTTCAGCAGATAGCCCATCAGCCACAGATCCAGTGGATGCACCTTGGCGATGAAGCCCTGATCCGGCAGGTCGTAGCTGCCCGGGCCATAGGAATCGTAGAGCCTGATCAGGCGATCGTCGGTGAGCTTCTCGGTGACCTTGGCGCCCTTCAGATGGGAGCGCACGAAACTGTTGAAGTCTTCCTGACCGGCGTTCGGCAACAGATAACGGTGCACGGCCGCCATGCGAATCGGCGTCGGACGCATACCGTCGAGGAACGTGTCGAGGCGTGCCTGGGTGTTCTTGTTTTTGTATTTTTTCCAGAACTTGAGCAGGAACGAGGTGCCTTCGCGGTCAGCGAAACTGGCCAGGTATTCCTGGCGTCGCGGGTCGCGGTCGTCCTTGAGCAACTCGGCGCTGCTGTTGGGGCCGGAGTAGGTGACGTAGCGGACCACATCGCGCATCAGGCGAATGAACGGCAAGTTGATCGATTCACGCAGGGCATCGCGCAGGGTCGGCAGGCGGCCGTTGTCTTCCTTGCGAAAGTTGTTAAACGTGTGCAATCCGCCGCCGGTGAAAAACGCTTCGCCGGGGCTGGCCGAGTATTTGCGATCCAGTGCCGCGCCGAGCATCTTCGACAGGTCGTGATCCTTGTTCTCGATCAGGTAGTCGATCACCCAGCGGCTGAGGCGATCCTGATCGGGGATGTCGACTTTCTTCAGTTCCGGGGCGCTCATGGCGCCGTACTTGTCGTGCAACTCGGCGATGATTTGCAGGTAGGTGGTGAGCACGCGCATCTTGGCCGTCGAGCCCAGTTCCAGTTTGCTGCCTTCGTTGATGTCGAAGGGCTGGTCGGTGCTGTCGGTCTGCACCCGCACCCGAGAGCCGTCCGGGGTCAGTTCGAACAAGGTGAAGCTGTAGCGCACTTGAGTGGTACTGGTGGGCGTCAGCAGACGTTCGCCGAGCAGGCCGATTTCCGCGGCATACGCCGGGTCGGCGAGTTTCTTCAGGTAGGCGGTGGCCTGGGTTTGCAGGTCGCCCTGCAGGGTGCTGGTGGCGGAAAGGTCGAGGCGGTCGAGATCGTACAGCGGACGATTGAGCATGCTCGCCAGACGGCTGCGTGCCACGCTGATGCCTTTGTTGGTCTCGATGGGTTGAATTGTCGGTTGGGTCTGCCAGTCGCGGTAGCTGACCGTGCTGGCCAATGCGGCATCGGCCAGAGCACTGTCGATAACGCCGCTTTGCTTGAGCAGGCGCAAGTGACTGTCGGTGAGGTCGGCGAGTTCTTCGCGGCCCTTGGTCAGGTAATACGACGGGCGCCGCTGGGCGATCATCAACGAAAGCATTTCGCGCAGGGCCAGGCCTTTGTCGGCCATGGTCTTCGGATCGGTTGCCGGGCTGTTCAGCTGTTCGTTGGCCTTGTTGAAATCTGTCCCGTACCAGACCCGCAAACCTTCGGCCATGCCATGCACTTCGCCGTGGCCCGGCACCGCCGACAATGGCACGCTGTTGAGGTAGTCGCGAATGATATTTTGCCGTGCGTCGAGGGTTTGCGGGCCGGGCTGATAGGCGCGCACGCTGGCGGAAATCATCTGGCGGATCTTCTCGGCGCCGGACACCGTCAGGCCCTCAGGCGAATGCCGGTACTTTTCCAACTGCGTTGCCAAGGTGCTGCCGCCGGCCGACTGCCCCGGCAAGCGCAGCAACTTCGCCACTTGCGACCACGCGGCCATGCCGAACCGTGGCCAGTCCACCGCCGGGTTGGCCAAGGGTTGCTTGGGGTCGAGCAGAAAGCGGTTCTCGATGAACAGCAGACTGCTGACTACCACCGGCGGAATGGCCGCGAAGGTTGAATACAGTTGTTGCGGATAGTTGTATTTGTACAACGGCGCGGCCCGGCAATCGGTGATCGACAGCCCGGCCTGAATCTTCTCCGAATAAGGCACGAACAGGCCTTTGTCGGTGTAGCTGAGCAGGGCGGGCGAAAAACGGGTCTGTTCGGTGACGACGTAATTGCGCTTGAGCAAGCGCGGCAGGAACTCATCGAGGGAGCTGTAACCCAGGCGCAAATCAAAAGGCCCGTTGCCGGGATAACGAATCGCTTCGCTCGGCCCCGGTTCAAGCTTATAGGTCAGGGACGCGGCGTACTGGCTGAGTTCACGAGACTGGAAACGCGAGGTGCGCATCTCCTTGGCAGCCGCCAGCCCTACCACGATCGCGATAATCAGCAGTAACAACCAGAAAGCCTTCCACCCATGCCGTCTGCGGCGGGTTTTTTCAGGGGCAGGCGCTTGATCATCCATACGTTCAGTCGGAACCACGGCTTTACTCGAATCGGTTTGCCACAAAGCGCCCATAGTCGATTGATCCATTCACGCAGATTGATCGGACTTGTCTGAAGCTTAGACGGTGGTTGGCGGTGGTGAAAAAATTGTGAAGGGTTGGGGAGAGGGGATTACTGAATAAATCTGAAGTGAATACCTGCCTTGACGCTTGTGATAGAGGGATTTATCTGTGGCGAGGGGATTTATCCCCGATGGGCTGAGAAGCAGCCCCACAATCCGCCACTCGATTATTCAGACAAACCGCAATCTCTGTGTTTGGGCCTGATGCGCAGGCCATCGGGGATAAATCCCCTCGCCACACAGGAACCCCGGACAGATCCGCGGGGTAGAGCCATTGCCAGAGCAATACCACCAAACCCCAGGCATGACGATGCACCAATGCTGTGCAATACTCGGCGCCTTTTTTTGCGGTGAATAATCCTGCGTAAGACAGGTAATGCCTCTCCGCAAACCGGGCTTTTGCCGAGAGTTGTCGCTGAATGTTGTGGTTTATAGAGTGAAAAGACCTGCCCAAGGCTTTTTATACTGCACGCCCCGCTGATCTTGCAGGTTTTTTCCTACAAGACGCGTTTGCCCACAAAGCAGGCGCGGTTTCCTTACAAGCCAACGCCTATCGGCCGACGCTTCGACACTCGGTGGTCATATCCAATAACAAGACGAGGTTGCACCCCTATGCCAGTTGGCAATCACCTGCCCCACGGCGAAACCGCTCAGGGCGGTCCGCTTAAACGCGAACTCGGCGAACGGCATATTCGCCTGATGGCACTCGGTGCCTGTATCGGCGTCGGTCTGTTTCTAGGTTCGGCCAAAGCCATTGAAATGGCCGGCCCGGCGATCATGCTTTCCTACATTCTGGGTGGTCTGGCGATCCTTGTGATCATGCGCGCCCTCGGCGAAATGGCCGTGCACAACCCGGTGGCTGGTTCGTTCAGCCGCTACGCACAGGACTATCTCGGCCCCTTGGCAGGCTTTCTCACCGGCTGGAACTACTGGTTCCTGTGGCTGGTGACCTGCGTCGCGGAAATCACCGCCGTGGCCGTGTACATGGGCGTCTGGTTCCCCGACGTACCGCGCTGGATCTGGGCGCTCGCGGCGCTGGTCAGCATGGGCTCGATCAACTTGATCGCGGTGAAAGCCTTCGGTGAGTTCGAATTCTGGTTCGCCCTGATCAAGATCGTCACCATCATCGCCATGGTGATCGGCGGCGTCGGCATTATCGCTTTCGGTTTCGGCAACGATGGCGTGGCGCTGGGGATTTCCAACCTGTGGGCCCACGGCGGGTTCATGCCCAACGGCATCCAGGGCGTGTTGATGTCGCTGCAAATGGTCATGTTCGCCTACCTGGGTGTCGAGATGATCGGCCTGACCGCCGGTGAAGCGAAGAACCCGCAGAAGACCATTCCCAACGCGATCGGCTCGGTGTTCTGGCGGATTCTGCTGTTCTACGTCGGCGCCTTGTTCGTGATCCTGTCGATCTATCCTTGGAACGAAATCGGCACCCAGGGCAGCCCGTTTGTGATGACTTTCGAGCGTCTGGGCATCAAGACCGCCGCCGGCATCATCAACTTCGTGGTGATCACCGCTGCATTGTCGTCCTGCAACGGCGGCATCTTCAGCACCGGGCGCATGCTCTACAGCCTGGCGCAGAACGGCCAGGCCCCGGCCGGTTTTGCCAAAACCTCGAACAACGGTGTGCCGCGTCGTGCGCTGCTGCTGTCGATTTTCGCGCTGCTGCTGGGTGTGCTGCTTAACTATCTGGTGCCGGAAAAAGTCTTCGTCTGGGTGACGTCGATCGCCACCTTCGGCGCGATCTGGACCTGGGTCATGATCCTGCTGGCGCAACTGAAATTCCGCAAAGGCCTGAGCGCCAGCGAACGTGCCGGCCTGAAATACAAAATGTGGCTTTACCCGCTCAGTTCGTACTGTGCGCTGGCGTTCCTGGTGCTGGTGGTCGGCCTGATGGCGTACTTCCCGGACACGCGCATTGCCCTTTACGTAGGCCCTGTGTTCCTGGTGCTGCTGACTTTGTTGTTCTACGTGTTCAAGCTGCAACCGACCAATGCGTCGCAAGGTGCGCTGCGTTCGGTTTCGTAAACCATAGATGTTGATACACCAAAGCCCCGGTCGAGAGATCGGGGCTTTTTTATGGGAGATACGCGGTCGCTGCACGGATGAAACTCACATCACCATTGGTCGGAATAACACTCGTACCTGTAATTTCTGACAGTAGACCCGCCCATTGCCATGGCCTAGCTTGAAAGCCCGCCAAGTGGAACAAGCAAGGAATGGCCATGAAAGGATTTTCTGCAACGAGCGTGATCGGTGTGGCCGATGCACTTATCCACTGGCAAATATTTTTCGTGCTTCGCACCGCGGTCGGCTTCGATCAGGCAGCCAGTAATTTTGCGGCGTTCTGTGTGGCCGCGGCATTCTCGTTTTACGTGAATGCGCTTTACACGTTCGAGCGAGAAACATCGGTGTTCGTTTACCTGATGTTCATCGGCCTGATGGGCGCCGTGAGTTTCGGCGTGGGCCTGATTGCTGATGCCCGTGACCTTCCCGGGCTGGCGACCGTGGCTTCTTTTTCGTTGCTGAATCTTGTGTTGGGGTACTGCTTTTTCCGGTTTGTGTTGTTTCGCAAAAACGCTGCCTGATGCGCCAGTCTGAAGTTCAGGCTGGCGCTATCAACATTTAAGCCGCAACTACCTCGCTCGGCTCAAAACTGTCCGCCCGCGCCATCTGCCACATCCGCGAATAAAACTCGCCGTTCACTTCTCCGGTGAGCAATTCCCCCGGTTTCAAAAACACATGCAGCTGCGAGAACAGTTTGATTTCGGTTGCCGACATGCGTCGTACCAGATGCTTGGCCGACAGTTGCGATGGATGTTCCAGCCCGGCCGCCGCGAGCATTTCAGCCAAGGCCTTCAACGTGTTGCGGTGGAAGTTGAACACGCGCTGCGCTTTGTCCGGCACGACCAGTGCGCGTTGGCGCAAGGCATCCTGTGTGGCGACGCCGGTCGGGCATTTGTTGGTGTGGCAGGACTGCGACTGGATGCAGCCGATGGCGAACATGAAGCCGCGTGCCGAGTTGGCCCAGTCGGCGCCGATGGCCAGGACGCTGGCGATGTCGAAGGCGCTGACGATCTTGCCGCTGGCGCCGAGTTTGATCTTGTCGCGCAGATTCAGGCCGACCAGGGTGTTGTGTACAAACAGCAAGCCTTCGCGCATCGGCACGCCGATGTGGTCGGTGAACTCAACCGGCGCCGCACCGGTACCACCTTCCTTGCCGTCGACCACGATGAAATCCGGGAGAATGCCGGTTTCCAGCATGGCTTTGGCGATGCCCATGAACTCCCACGGATGGCCGAGGCAGAACTTGAAGCCCACCGGTTTGCCGCCGGACAGTTCACGCAATTGCTGGATGAACTGCATCATCTCCAGCGGCGTGGAAAACGCGCTGTGGCGTGACGGCGAGATGCAGTCTTCGCCCATCATGATGCCGCGGGTATCGGCGATTTCCTGGGTGACTTTGTGCTTGGGCAGGATTCCGCCGTGGCCGGGTTTGGCGCCCTGGCTCATCTTGATTTCGATCATTCGCACTTGCGGATTCTGTGCCTGAGCGGCGAAGCGTTCCGGGTCGAATCGGCCGTCGCTGGTGCGGCACCCGAAGTAGCCGCTGCCCAGCTCCCAAGTCAGGTCGCCGCCGTGTTCGCGGTGATACGGGCTGATGCTGCCTTCGCCGGTGTCATGGGCGAAGTTGCCCAGCTTTGCACCCTGATTCAATGCGCGAATGGCGTTGGCACTGAGCGAGCCGAAGCTCATCGCCGAAATGTTGAACACCGACGCCGAGTACGGCTGAGTGCACTGCGGGCCGCCGACGGTGACGCGGAAACTGCTCGGGTCGCTCAATGGCGCCGGGCGCATCGAGTGGCCGATGAATTCGAAGCCGGACTGATAGACATCGATCAGCGTGCCGAATGGCTTGTCGGCGCTTTCATTCTTCGCCCGCGAATACACCAGCGAACGCTGAGCGCGGGAGAAGGGCAGGGCGTCGCTGTCGGATTCGAGCAGGTACTGGCGGATCTCCGGGCGGATGCCTTCGACCAGATAACGGATGTTGCCGAGGATCGGGTAATTGCGGCGCACCGCGTGCGGACTCTGCAGCAGATCGAACAGCCCCAGCAGGCTCAATACGCCGGTGACGGCGGTGATCGGCCACAGCCAGTCATGGTCGAGAAATGGCAGGCTGGCGAGGGTGAAAATCACGCAGACGGCAAAGAAGGCGTAGCGGCTCAGGAGTGACAGGCTCATACGGTTTCCTTGGTTCGGACTCAGTTGTTTTCAGCGAGGGACCAGGGGATGTGCAAAATCCCTGTGGGAGCGAGCCTGCTCGCGATAGCGGCCTGTCAGTAGAAAAATTATTGTCTGATACGACGCAATCGCGAGCAGGCTCGCTCCCACAAAAAGTCTCTCCACTAAATGTTCAGGCGTTCTGCGCCTGTAGAAATATCGAAAACAGCTCTGACTGGGACTTGATCCCCAGCTTGCTGTACATGTGTTTCTTATGGACTTTCACGGTTTCTACGGAGATTTCCAGCTTACGAGCGATTTCTTTACTGGAGCAACCGCTGAGCATCAAACGGCCGACATCCAGTTCCCGGGCGGTCAGGTGCGCGCCCTTGAGTTGTTGCACCGAAGCCTCCAGTTGCACCCGCCAATCCGCCGGAGCAGGTGAGGTGGCGAGGGCCACGGTTTCGTTGATTTCGTAAGGCAGGCGCTGGCGCAACAGGCCGAGTACCCATGGCTGGATCAATGACAGCAACGCGATCTGCTCGCCAGTGAAACGTTTTTCACTGCCCAGTGACAGGCACAACGTGCGCTCGCCTTCGAGCTGACAATTGAACTGGATTTCGTCGGCCACCACATTCAGACGAAAGTATCGCTGGTAATACTCGGTCAGTTCGAAATGCTCCGGCGCGACCTCCGACAGGCGGTACAACCCGGTGCGCGATTGCTCGCGGCAGGCGATGTAGAACGGATCGAGCAGGTACAGACCGCGCAGGTAATCCTGGAACAACTGATCAGGACTGCCGTCTTCACCTGGGCATTCGGCGAAGACTTGCGGGTGCTGATCGGCGCTGAACAGCAGCGCCACCCAGCTATCGAACGGCACGTACTGATCGAGCAGGCGCACCAGTTGTGCCCAGAAATTCGGCTTGTCCAGCGCATCGATCAATTGCCCGACGGCGCGGTGCCAGGTGATGTCGTCAAACGAAAGTGTCATCGATCTACCCCTATCGGGTTACCCCGGCCGCGTGATTCCCTGGCCGGTTGCTTGCTGCGCATACTGGCCCACAGACAGGCACCGGGCAATCTTTCAGCGCCCGGCCAATCGAACAAGGACACCTCATGAAAGTCGAACTCGCCCAATTGGCGGGCCGTGACAATGGCACTGCCTACAACCTCGAACGAGCCCTGGCGGCAATTGCGGCTTGTGCCGCCGACACGCAACTGATCGTGTTTCCGGAAACGCACTTGATGGGCTTTCCGACGGCCGAAACCGTTGCGCAAACATCCGAAGCGCTGGACGGCCCGACCGTCAGCGCGGTGCTTGCGGCGGCTCGCGAACGCCGCATCGCCGTGGTGATCGGCATGGCCGAGAACGACAACGGACGCTTCTACAACACCACGCTGCTGATCACCCCTGATGGCATCGCCCTGAAATATCGCAAGACGCATCTGTGGGCGTCGGATCGTGGTGTGTTCGAAGCCGGTGACCGTTTTGCCACTTGCCTGTGGAACGGTGTACGGGTGGGGCTGCTGATCTGCTACGACATCGAGTTTCCGGAAACTGCCCGAGCCCTGGCACAACTGGGCGCCGAGTTGCTGATCGTGACCAACGGCAACATGGACCCTTACGGTCCGACTCACCGCACCGCGATCACCGCGCGTGCCCAGGAGAATCAAGCGTTCGCGCTGATGGTCAATCGCGTGGAGGCGGGGGATGACGGTTTGATGTTTGCCGGCGGCAGCGCGCTGGTCGATCCGCTGGGGACAGTGTTGTTCGAGGCGGGGCGCGAGGAAGGACAGTTCACGGTTGAGCTGGATTTCAGCCAGTTGGAGATTGCGCGCAAGGATTATCGCTATCTGGATGATCAGCGGTTGAAGTTGCCGGGGGAGGTGATGGACCACGTCTGTGGATTGCGCGAGTTGCTGATTCCTGCGCGCTGATCCGGATTTTGCGTCGCTCGGGCTGACGCCTTCGCGGGCAAGCCCGCGAAGAGGCCCGTCTAGACGACACGCATCGTTGAACACAAAAAAACAAAGCAACACCCGCAACATTCGCCGAACTCGGCTCTGCCATAAATCCAATAAAATTTCGGAGTAAGTCGCCCATGGCTCGTTTGCAACGTACCCTTTCGTTAGGGTCGGTGGTGCTGTTCGGCATCGCCTACATGACGCCGATCATCGTCCTCGGCACTTTCGGCATCCTCGCGCAATCCACGGCTGGCATGGTGCCGGCGGCGTATCTGGCAGCGTTGGTCGCGATGTTTTTCACCGCCATGAGCTACGGGCGAATGGCCGCCGCGTTCCCGGTCGCCGGTTCCGCTTACAGCTACGTGCGCAAGGCCATCAGCCCGAAACTCGGTTTCATCGCCGGTTGGGCAGTGCTGCTCGATTACTTGTTCCTGCCGATGGCGATCTGGCTGATCGGCGCCGCTTACCTGGCCTCGGCATTCCCTTCGATCCCTCAATGGATCTGGGTGCTGGCGTTCATCGGCGTCACCAGTGCGATCAACATCGTCGGCCTGAAACTGGCCAACGGCATCAACGCTTTGCTGATGCTGGTGCAGTTTTTGGTGCTGATCGCCTTCGTTGCGTTGTGCGTGCATTACGTCGGTGGCGATACGAGTACGCCGCTGTGGTCGATCAAACCGTTCTTCAACGGCGACATGCAGATGCCGCTGATCATGAGCGGCGCGGCAATCGCCTGTTATTCGTTTCTGGGCTTCGACGCGGTCAGCACCCTGACCGAAGAAACCCGCGATCCACGTCGCACCATTCCTCGGGCGATCATGTTGATCACCCTGATCGGCGGGCTGATCTTCGTCGGCGTGTCGTACTTCGTGCAGATCGCGCACCCGTCGTTCCAGTTCGACAGCGTCGACTCGGCGGCCTATGAAATCGCGCGCAATATCGGCGGTGATCTGTTCGTCTCGATCTTCCTCATCGGCCTGATTGTCGGCCAGTTCGCTTCGGGACTTTCGGCGCAGGCCAGTGGTTC
The DNA here is from genome assembly GCF_030687715.1 of Pseudomonas sp. FP2196. Classification (GTDB taxonomy): domain Bacteria; phylum Pseudomonadota; class Gammaproteobacteria; order Pseudomonadales; family Pseudomonadaceae; genus Aquipseudomonas. Next base: position 4,935,678 of record NZ_CP117445.1, on the reverse strand, counting down.
GCGACTGCTGTTCGCCATGGGCCGCGACGGTGTGTTGCCGAAGTCGTTCTTCGGCACGTTGCACGCGCGCTTCGGTACGCCGGTCAACAGCATTCTGCTCTGCGCTGTGGTGGCGTTGCTCGCGCTGAAACTCGATGTGACCACATCAACTTCTTTCATCAACTTCGGTGCGTTTCTGGCGTTCAGTCTGGTGAATCTGTCGGTGATTTTTCACTACTGGATTGGCGGCGAGAAAAAGGGTGTGCGTGAGCTGGTGCTGTTTCTGGTCTTCCCGTTCATAGGTCTGGTGGCGGATTTGTGGCTGATGGTCAGCCTCGATCATCTGGCGGTCTGGCTCGGCCTGAGCTGGCTGGCGATTGGCGTAGTGTATCTGGCGGTGCTGACTGGCGGCTTTCGTCGGCAGCCGCCGGAAATGGATTTCCAGGAAGCCACCTGAGGCGCCTTCAGGCAGCGGGCCGGCTCTGGCGCATCGGCAGTTCGACCCGAAATGTCGTGCCGACACCCAGCTCGCTGTGCACGGATATGTTTCCGCCGTGTTTTTTCACGATGCCGTAAGACAGGGATAAGCCAAGCCCGGTCCCTTCACCGACGGGTTTGGTGGTGAAGAAGGGGTCGAAGATTTTTTGCAGGGTGTCCGGGGCAATGCCCGATCCAGTGTCGGCGACTTCAACCCAGGCGGTGTCTTGCGCTTGCCCGGTGCGCAAAGTGATGGTGCCACGCTCCGGCCCCATGGCCTGGGTGGCGTTGACTATCAGGTTCATGATCACCTGATTGATTTGTGAGGGTAGACACTCGATATCCGGCAATGCCTGGTACTCCTTGATCACGTCGGCCTTGTATTTGAGTTCGCTGGCGACGATGTTCAGGGTCGACTCGATGCCTTGCTGCAGATTGGCCCACTGCCACTGCTGATTGGAATCGACCCGGGAGAAATCTTTCAGATCCTTGACGATCTGCCCGACCCGGCTGATGCCTTCCTTGGATTCGCGGATCAGCACGGGAATGTCTTCGAGGAGAAAATCCAGTTCGACGTCTGTGCGCAATTGCTCCAGTCGAGCGGCGGACTCGCTGTCCTGGGCGTGTCCGAATGTCTGGCAGGCGTCGAGGATGCTCAGCAATTGTTTGAAGTAGCCGTCCAGCGTGCCGAGGTTGGAAGAAATGAAGCCAATCGGGTTATTGATTTCATGGGCTACGCCCGCTGCCAATTGCCCGAGTGAGGCGAGTTTTTCCGATTGCACCAGCTGACTTTCCAATTGCTTGCGCTCGTCGATCTCTCGCTGCAGTTCTTCACTGGCCTGCTTGAACTGCGTGGTGCGCTGATCCACCAGATGTTCCAATTGGTGCATTTGCAGTGAGGCCCGTTCAGTCATCTGCCATTTGGTCAGCAGGGTGTTAGCCATCTGCTGCACTTCGATATTGTCGAACGGCTTCTTCAGGATCAGCAGGCGATCGTGAGCGTGCAGACGTTCCAGCAGTTCGTCCCAGGAATAATCCGAATACGCGGTACACACCACCACTTGCAGGTGTGGATCCTGTTGCCACAGGTGTTCGATGGTTTTCGCGCCGTCCCAGCCATCGGGCATGCGCATATCGACAAAGGCCAGCGCGTAGGGGCGTTGCTCCTGCATGGCCTGAACCAGTTTACCCAGACCTTCTTCACCGCCGTAGGCCGAGTCCAGCTCGAACAACGGGCGTTCGATCCGGGCCTGAGTGCCAAACAGCGCGGTCTCCATTTCGTCCAGTTCCACCGAGTGCGCCGCCGGTGACGCGAGAATCTTGCGAAAGTCCTCATGAATCGACGGCATGTCGTCGATCAGCAGAATGCGACGGTTCGAAAGCTCACTCATGCGTGCTCCGTGACGCTGATCAGAGGAATTTGCAGGGTGAACAGCGCGCCCTTGCCCGGACCGTCGCTGTGGGCGGTGAGATGGCCGTTCATTTCGATGGCCGCCAAGGCACAGCTGTGCAGGCCGAAGCCGTGGCCTTCCTTGCGGGTGGTGAAGCCATGGGCAAAGATCCGCGTCATGTTCTCCGGCGCGATGCCCTCGCCATCGTCTCTGACACTGATTTCGAGGAGGTTTTCATCGATGATTTTTACCCCCAGGATCATGGTGCGTGGGCGGTTACTGAGGTCGGACATCGCGTACTTGGCGTTGCTGATGAGGTTGATCAGGATCAGCAGCAAGCGGTGTTTGTCGCCCATCACCTGGGGTACATCGGCGTATTCCTTGACCACCGTGACGTGATGCCGGGTCAGGGCACCGGCGTTCATGCGCAGGGCATCTTCGAGCAGTTCGTTGATGAACAGCGGCTCGGTCATGCTGTTGGGCCCGGCGTAGGACTGCTGTGTGGCGACGATGTCCTTGATGTGGTCGACGCTTTTGTTCATCTGGTTCAATTCGTCGACCATTTCCTGCTGTTCCAGGGCGATCGCGCCGACCAGTTGATTGAGGTAACCGGGCAACAATTTGCCCTTGGCATCCTCGTTGAGAAAATGGCCAAGATCGTGCGGATGCTCGTTGATCAATTGCATCGCCTTGCCCAATCCCTGCGTCTTGCTGGCACGCAGCTTTCGCGCGATCAGGTCGGAGGAAATGTTCACGCTGTTGAGCACGTTGCCGACGTTGTGCAGCACATTGGTCGCGATTTCCGCCATGCCGGCCTGACGCGCAGCGTCGAGCAATTCGCGCTGGGCATTCTTGAGCTCGCGGGTGCGCTCCTCGACTCGTTGCTCCAGTGCATCGTTGGCGGTCTGCAAGGCCGCATTGACCCGATTGATTTCAGCGAAACTGCGGATCAGGCGAACGGCCAGTCCTATCAATGACAGCATCAACAGCACAGAAAACAGCAACAGGTAGAAGTGGTATTTGCGGTCGATGGCTTCGACCCGTTGCTGATCCCGGTCAAGCATGGTGGTGATGGTATCCAGGCGTTCGGCCACGGGAATGGCTTCGATGCTTTCGAGCAACTGATTGACCAGCGGCTGCTCGCGTGCAATCAACCTGATGTGATTGCTCATGATCCTGATCGGCGTCTGAAACTCCTCGGGCAGGCGTTGTGCATTCACCGCCAGTTTGTTCAGTCCGAGGTCGATGTCGGCGGCCTTGTCAGTGGAGGTAACCTGGGCGAACTCCAGAGCACTGAGCAGCAGGTCGTAGGTGTCGGTGATGATGTTCTGCAACTGGAGTTTGTCAAAATCAGGCAGGTTGGCCAGTTGCGCGTGTATGTCGTCTTCGGCGGTCGGCAGGAACGCCAGAGAGTTGCGCAACAAGGCGTTGTGCGACTTGAACTGTTCCACCAGCCGGATTTTTTCCTGCATCGCTTGCAGGTAGCCCTCGTGGGCGACGCTCCATTGCGCCGAGTTGTTGCGACCATGGCCGGATTCCAGGGAATCGAAGCGCTGCCACAGTCGGGTCATTTCGTTCATTGGCGAGACCAGTGGGTCGTAGTTGTACGAGATCGCCACCCTGGCTTTGAGCACCTCGTTTTCCCACAGGGCGTTCTGCTGTTTGATCTGCCGGATCAAATCCCGAGACTCGGTGTAGGTCATGGTCTGTTCGGTTCTGGACTTGAGGTAAAGAAACAACAGCGTCGAGGCCAGCACGACAACGACCAGTGTGAGCAACAGCAGGCTGCCGCGACGTGAGATGGTCTTCATGGCTTGCCCTCCCATTGGCCGGTCAGGGTCTTGAGAAACAGGATGATCAGTGTTTTGTCCTCTTCACTGGGCATGCGCCCCAACTGGTACTGGAACATCGCGTCCACGGCCCGTTCCAGGGTGGGCGCCGAGCCGTCGTGAAAGTACGGCGCGGTCAGCGCGACATTGCGCAGGCTCGGCACTTTGAACACGGCACGGTCTGCTTCGTCGGCGGTGACATTGAAGCGCCCCTGATCGGCCTCGGTCGGGTTGCCGCGATCGGCAATGTAGTCGCCGAACACGCCGAATTTCTGGAACATGTTGCCGCCGATGTTCACCCCTTGATGGCAGGCAATGCAGCCGTATTCCTTGAAGCGCTGGTAGCCGTACTTTTCCTCCAGGGTCAGGATGTCGGTGTTGCCCAGCAGGTATTGATCGAAGCGAGAGTTGGGGGTCAGCAAAGTACGCTCGAAGGTGGCCAGCGCTTGCTGGATATTGGCTTTGGTCACGCCGTTCGGGTAACTGGCGGCGAAGTCCCGCTGATAATCGGCGTCGTTGGCGATGCGCTCGACCACAGTGTTCCAGTCGCTACCCATCTCGTGCGGGCTGGTGATGACAACGTTGGTCTGCTCCTCCAGTGTCTCGGTGCGGCCGTCCCAGAACTGGCGGAAGTTCAGGGCTGCGTTGAACACCGTCGGCGTGTTGAAGGCCACCGGTTTGCCGTCGAAACCCAGTGACAAGGCACGGCTGTCGGCCCCGTTCTTGTCCAACTGGTGGCAACTGGCGCAGGACAGCGTGTTGTTGATCGACAGTCGCGGCTCGTGGAATAACCGGCGACCGAGTTCAACCCGTCGGGCATCCTGTTGCGCCACCGGCGGCAAGGGTTTGAGCGGCTCGTTCAGCGGCTCCGCATGGGGGCTGGCACAGAGTCCGCAGAGGGCCAATACGATGGCGTGGCGCAAAGGGCTCATCGGCAAACGTCTCCCTGACTCGGGCCCGGTGTCGGGCTGTTCATCAAACCGTCCCTGGCGCGGGGCCTGCGCCGGCGAGCAAATGTGCAAACGCATCGGGCGGCAGGGCTTTGCTGAAGTAGTAGCCCTGGCCTTCTTCGCAATGTTGGGCCTTGAGAAAGGCCAGTTGCTCGGCGGTTTCGATGCCTTCGGCGATGACGTTCAAGCGCAGGCTCTTGCCCAGGCTGATGATGGCGCCAACGAGGGCGGCATCGTTACTGTCGTTGCTCAGGCCGCGAATGAACGACTGATCGATCTTCAGCACATCAATGGGAAACCGGCGCAGGTAGCTCAGGCTTGAATAACCGGTACCGAAGTCGTCGATGGCCAGTCGTGTCCCCAGCAACTTCAGGCGATTGAGCACGGTCATCGTCGCCTCGACGTTCTGCATCAGGACGCCTTCGGTGATTTCCAGCTCCAGCCAATCGGCGGCAAGGCCGCTTTGCTCAAGTATCCGCTCGACGTTTTCGACGAAGTCACGCTGGCGAAAGTCGATGGGCGAAATGTTCACCGACATGCGGATGGTCGGCAGTCCCGCGACTTGCCACGCCCGGGTCTGGCGACAGGCCTCGCCCAACACCCATTGGCTCAGCGGCACGATCAGCCCGCTGTCCTCGGCCACCGGAATGAAGTCGGAAGGATAGACCAAGCCGTCGCCCGGTTTCTGCCAGCGCACCAATGCCTCGGCACCCACCACTCTGGCAGTGCGCAGATCGATTTTCGGTTGGTAATGCAGGACGAATTCCTGCTGCTGCAAGGCCCGGCGAATGCCGGACTCGATGCTCTGCTGTTCCCGGGCGCGCTGGTTCATCGCTTCGATGAAGAAACCGATGTTGTCGGGGCCGTTGTCCTTGACGTTGCGCATCGCGGTTTCGGCTTTTTTGATCAACTCGATGGCCTCCAGGCCGTCATCGGGGTAGACGCTGATACCCAGGCAGGCGGTAACGCTGATGTCATGACCGGCAATCGTCTGCGGCAGGCGGATGGCGGCGAGCACTTTTTCGGCGATGCCATGGGTTTGCTGGGGATGGCTGATGTCGCTGAGGATCACCACGAACTCATCGCCACCGTAACGAAAGACCGAGTCTGACTCTCGGACGCACCGCAACAGTTGCTGGCCGACCCGTGTGAGCATCTCGTCGCCGGCCGGATGCCCCAGCGCATTGTTGATGCGCTTGAACCGGTCAAGACCGAGGAACATCACCACCAGTTGCTTGTCATGGCGCCGGCAGACAGCCAGCGCCTGACTCAAGCGATCACCGAGCAGGGTGCTGTTGGGCAGACCCGTGAGGCTGTCGTATTGCAGCAGGCGCGACACTTTCAGCAGTTCGTGCACCCGCGCCTCGATGGTTCGCTCAAGGCCGAGCATCTTCAGCGCCGCGTCTTGGGCCAGTTGCCATTTCCAGGTCAGGGCGTTGGCCATCTGGCGAATTTCCAGACTGTCGAACGGTTTCTTCAGAATCAGCAACTGGTCGCCGAATTCCAGCCGTTCGGCCATGGCTTCCCAGCTGTAGTCGCTATAGGCGGTGCACAAGGCAATTTGCAGGTTCGGATCAGCCCGCCACAGTTGCTCGATGGTTTCCAGACCGTCCCAGCCGGGCGGCATGCGCATGTCGATGAAGGCGAGGGCGTAAGGGGTGCCATCGGCGAGCGCGCGCTGGACCAGCGCCAACGCTTCCTGGCCCTGATAAGCGGAGTCGAGCTGGAAAGTCAGGTGCGGTGTCAGACGGGTGCCAAACAGTGTCTGTTCCAGCTGATTCAGATCGGCCTCCTCCGGCGCTTGCGGGGCGAGGATCTTGCGAAAGTCGTCGTGAATCGCCGGAGTGTCGTCGATGATCAGGATGCGCCGGTTGGTGTGCGCAGAGGCTGTTTTCATGCCTCGTCCTCCTTCTCGGGTGCAGGTGCGTTGCGTCCGTCCCTGAGCAGTTGCCCGGCCTGCTCGGCGTTGACCGCCTCGATGAAGTACAGCCCCTGCGCACTGGGCAGCGGAACCACTGCGGACGGCGCGCAATGTGGCCCCGGCGCTGGCTGGCCTTCGGCGATGATGCCGATGTCCAGATCCCGGGCGAAGTTGACGATGGCGCGCAGGGCGTTGGCGCCTGCCACATCCTGGGCCGCACTGTCGATGAAGCTCTGGGCGAGTTTGAGGTGATTGACCCGGTAGGTTTTCAAGTAATCGAACGATGAGTATTCGGTACCGAAATCGTCGATGGCGATGGTCACGCCCAGTTCTCGCAGGCGCGGCAAAACATCGTTGTGGGTCCACTTGGTCTGGGCCAGGGTCGCCTCGGTCACATCGAAACGCAGGTCCCAGGGCGCCAGTTCCCAGCGTGCGGTGGTGCGCAGCACGTCGTAGATCAGTTCGGTGCCACTCTTGAGTTGCGCCAGCGAAACCTTGATTGCCATCACCGGCGGTGCCACGCCTTCGTCGCGCCAGATCTGCATCTGGCGGCAGGCGCGATCCAGTACCCAGCGCCCCAGAGGAATGATCGCGCCGGTCCTTTCCGCCGCCGGCACGAAGGCGTCAGCCGCCAGCAGGCCGAGTCGTGGGTGCTGCCAGACGATTTGCGCCTCCATGCCCAGAATCCTGCCGCTGTGCAGATCCATCTCCGGTGCGTAATTCAGCTGCAGCTCATCCCCCTCGAGCGCGGTCATCAATTCGCTGACGATGGTCATGCGTTCGGCCACTTCCAGGGAAATCGCCTCGGAGTGGAAGTGATACTGGTTGCGGCCCATTTCCTTGGCGCGGTACAGCGCCATGTCGGCTTGGCCCAGCAGACTGTCGGCGTCGGTGCTGAGGGGGCTGTAGGTGCTGATGCCGATGCTGACTGAAATGTGCAGCGCATTGCCGGCCAGGTTGTAAGGCGCCAGCAGCGTTTCACGGATATTGGTGGCCATGGCGGCCGACTGGGTCGGGTCGCTGACGTCCAGTTGCAGAATCGCGAACTCATCGCCGCCCAGACGCGCCACTACGTCGTTCTCGCGCACGCTCGATCTGATCCGCCGGGCGACTTCCTGCAACAGCAGATCGCCGATCGGATGCCCCAAGGTGTCATTGATGCGCTTGAAGTGATCCAGGTCCAGATAAAATACCGCGAATGGTGCGGCGCCACGGCGTGCGGCGGCAAACGCCTGGTGCAGGCGCTCTATCAGCGTGGCGCGGTTGACCAGCCCCGTCAGGCCGTCGGAGCGGGCCAGCAACGCCAGTTTGTCCTCGACCAGACGCCGCTCGGTGATGTCCAGAATGATGCCCTCGACCTCAAGCAGCCGGCCGTCATGATCGCGTACCGGGATGTAGCGGTTTTCTACCCAGCGCCAAGTGCCCTGGCCGGTGCGCAGACGAAATTCGATCGTTGCGCCCGACGCGTGCCGATCCAGTACCCGTGCCATGGCCGCATCGACGCTGGCCTGATCATCGGGATGAATCAGTGCCTGCGCCCAGTTCGGTGAACCCACCAGATCCGCCGCGACATGGCCGTAGCGAGTGATGTTGTGGGAGATATACATCAAGGCAAACGACGGATCGCCGCGCAGTCGATAAAGGATGGTCGGGCTGTTCTGCACAATCATATTGGCGTCGGACAGTTCCCGGGTGCGCGCCTGAACCGCCTGTTCCAGCAGGTTCATTTTCAGCGTGGCGTCTTCAGTCATTTGCCATTTGACCGTCAGGGCGCTCGCCATCTGGCGGATCTCGATCGCATCGAAGGGCTTTTTCAGAATCAGCAGGCGGTCGTTCAGCGCCAAGCGCCGGTCGATGTCTTCCCAGGAATAGTCGGAATAGGCCGTGCAGAGGGCGACCTGCAACTTGGGGTCGACTTGCCACAGCCGTTCGATGGTCTCAAGCCCGTCCCAGCCCGGCGGCATGCGCATGTCGATGAAGGCCATGGCATAGGGGCGATTGGCGGCCAGCGCGGCTTCGAGCTTGTCCAGCGCTTCACTGCCTTGAAACGCCGAGTCCAGTTCGAAACGCGGGGTCTGTGGCGCCGATGGGGTGCCAAACAACAGACTCTCGGTCTCGCCCAGGTTGTCGTCCTTGGGGATGGCGGGGCTGAGAATCTTGGCGAAGTCGCCATGGATCGCCGGGCTGTCATCGACGATCAGCACACGTCGATTGACGAGTGCGGAGGGCAGGTTCATGCCGCACCGTCCATGGGGTCACACGCTGTTGTCATCGGGAGCATCCGTTTCCCTCGGCACAGGCCTGTTCGACGGCCGCCAGAGTCGTTCAACAGGTTGAGCATAGTTGTCCCCCCGGCACTTCGCCTGCGTCCAGTGCGGAAGATTGGCGTGAAGGCTGCCAAAAATCATCTAGCCTTTGAGTCACGCGCGCGCCAGCGAAGCTGTCGGCACGGTGCGTCGTACACCCCTGTTACGCTTGAGGCCACGCCATGGAAGAGCAATCCCCCCCGACACTGACCCACCGCCCCAAAGTGCTGCTGGTCGATGACGAGGAGTCGATCCTGAACAGCTTGCGCCGCCTGTTGCGCGGCCAGCCTTACGATGTCCTGCTGGCCACCAGCGGTGCCCAGGCGCTGGAACTGCTGGCGCAGCAACCAGTGGACCTGGTGATGAGCGATGCCCGCATGCCCACGATGGACGGCGCTTCGTTGCTGGCCCTGGTTCGTGAGCGCCATCCGGCGGCTGTACGCATCATGCTCACCGGTTATGCCGACCCGTCCGCCATCATCAAGGCGATCAATGACGGGCAGATACACCGCTACATCAGCAAGCCGTGGAATGACGAAGAGTTGCTGCTGATCCTGCGTCAGTCCCTTGAGCATCAACGCTCCGAGCAGGAGCGCCAGCGTCTGGAGCGCTTGACCCGGGTGCAGAACGACCAGCTCAAGTTGCTCAACAGCACCCTGGAGAAGCACGTAGCCTCGCGCACTGCCGAACTGCAGCAGACCGCCGACATGCTCGATCTGGCCTACGAAGAGCTCAAGCACAGCTACGTTACCGGCACCGAGGTGTTCTCGCTGCTGGCCAACCTGCGCTTGCCCCCGGCCAAACAGACCAACCGGCAGATCATCGAACTGGTGCGCAGCTACTGCACACAACATGGTCTGGATGAAGTCACCAGCCGCGACCTGACCATGGCCGCGGCGCTCTACAACGTCGGCAAACTGAGCTGGACCGACGGCATGATGACGACGCCATCGGATCTGCTGCACCATACCGATCGCGAGCGTTATCGCGCTTATCCCAAGCAGAGCGAATCACTGCTGATGACCCTGGACCCTATGAAGGATGCGGCACAGTTGATCCTGCATCATCAAGAGCGCTGGGACGGCAGCGGCTTTCCCGACCGGCTCAAGGGCCAGGCGATTCCGTTCGGTTCACGGTTGTTGAAACTGGCGGTGGATTTCGTCGAGTTGCAGCGCGGTTTGATCCTCGAGCGGCAGATGAACAGCGATGAAGCGCTGCTTTACCTGCGTCAGTACGCCGGGCGCTTGTACGACCCGGAACTGGTCGAAGACTTCATTCAGGTGTGTGCGGCCTTCCTCAGCGACGTCACGCTGGCCGACCCGACGGTCAAGGTGCTGACCACGCGGGATTTGGTGGCGGGGATGATTCTGGCGCGCAATCTCAATGCCGATAACGGCATGTTGTTGCTCAATGCCGGCAAGGTCCTGAGTGGGTTGCTGGTGGAAAAACTGATCGCTTTCGAAGCCATGGAAGGCGGCAAGTACAAGGTTTTCGTCAAGTTGCCGCAGGAGGTTGAAGCAGCGCTCACAGCCCAGGGGGATGACCTGTGAGGTGACGTCACCGGGAAGGCGTGGGATCCTTGCGGTTTTTTCAGGCCGGTGGCTGCCCCATGACCTCTGCATCCGTTGTCTCCCCACGCATCATCCGTATCGCCGCCGCGCTGCTGCTCGGCCCCGACGGCCAAACCCTGCTGGTGCGCAAGCGCAACACCCGCGCCTTCATGCAACCGGGCGGCAAGATCGAGCCCCACGAACTACCGCTGCATGCACTGGCCCGTGAGCTGGAAGAAGAGCTGGGTCTGCTGATCGATCCGACGCAAGCCGCGTTCCTCGGTCAGTTCTCGGCACCTGCCGCCAACGAGCCGGGCTTTGTCGTACAGGCAGAGATTTTTCAACTGACCATCGACGCACAGGTCACTCCGGCTGCTGAAATCGAAGAAGTGATCTGGATCGACCCGGCGACCGACGGCAATGTCGAACTGGCGCCATTGACACGCGACCTGATCCTGCCGTTTTATCGAGCCTCGCTGACTGCGATCGCCTGATCATCCACGCACAGGACGCCCGCCATGATCCCGCTTCAAGACCTGCTGATTTTTGCGGCCGCCGCGTTGCTGATGGTGCTGACGCCGGGGCCGAACATGATCTACCTGATCTCGCGTTCGATCTGTCAGGGGCGCAAGGCTGGCGTGACATCGTTGCTTGGTGTGGTGAGCGGGTTCTTTGTGCATATGTTCGCGGCGGCGGCCGGTTTGACGGCGGTGTTCCTCGCCGTGCCGATGGCCTACGAAGTGTTGAAGTGGGCCGGTGCTCTTTACCTGCTGTGGCTGGCCTGGCAAGCGGTGAAACCCGGCGCACGTTCGCCGTTCGAAGCGCAGCAACTGCCGCCGGATTCGTCGCGCAAACTGATCACCATGGGCTTTCTCACCAGCGCACTGAACCCGAAGATCGCCGTGTTCTACCTCTCGGTGTTTCCGCAGTTCATCACCCCTGAACACGGCTCTGTGTTCACCCAGAGCATCATCCTCGGCCTGACCCAGATCAGCGTCAGTTTTTCCGTCAATCTATTGATCGCACTGTTCGCCGCCGGCATCGCGTCGTGGTTCGTGCGCAACCCGACGTGGCTGGCGATGCAGCGTTATTTCATGGGCATGGTGCTTGGCGGCCTGGCCGTGCGCCTGATGCTTGAACAACGGCGAGCTGCCTGAGATGTGGATCGAGCGGCTGGATGCCAGCCATGCCCTGGCCTACCGTGAGCTGATGCTCGAAGCCTACGACCGCCATCCACAGGCGTTCACCTCCAGCGTGCGTGAACGCGCGGCGATGCCGCTGAGCTGGTGGGAAGCGCGGCTGACCAGCAAGCTTGATGTGGTGCTGGGTGCATTCGAAGCGGGGACGTTGGCCGGCATTGTCGGGCTGGCGTTCGAGCCGCGTGAGAAGGCCCGCCACAAGGTGACGCTATTCGGCATGTACGTCTCGGCCGATTTTCGCCAGCACGGCCTCGGTTTCGAACTGGTGCAAGCGGCAATCACTCAAGCCCAAAAACAGCCCGAGCTGAAACTCATCCAGCTCACCGTCACCGCCGGCAATGACGCCGCGTTCAAGCTGTATCAGCGCTGCGGCTTTATCCAGTTCGGCCTGGAACCGCTGGCGGTGCGGGTGGGCGAGGACTACTTCGACAAGATCCACATGTGGCGCGAACTCTGATCCACCCTGCAGGCTCACTCCTACAGGGGATTTGTGTTTCAGGCTGGGGGATCGATGTTATCCAGCGCTCGATTGACGGTCAGTTCGCCGAGCATTACCACCTGTTGGATACCTAGCAGGGTGTTGCGATGCGGCGTGTCGAGCAGTCCGGCGAAATCACTGAGCATCACGCTCGCCGAGGCGAGGGATTCACAGGCGTGGGCGAGGAGGGTTTCGTTATCGGCGTCGGGGGTGACGTGGAACAAGGTGCTGGGGAGGCGAGGCGGGTTGGGCGTTACCTTGAACATGGCGAATCTCCGTAAAGGCTGAGCCGCCACGACTCATCGCTAAACAAGTGAAGGTGGCGGCTGTACGCAGGTTAGCGATCCGGGTTACAGAAACCCCGGGTAGACCCGAAGGTCTCCCACGCACAGCCACCATTACGCACGATGCATGCACGGAACGACTGCAATCGAGACGGGGGCACTGGTGCGGCCGGATCGCTAAACCCGATCGCTGAATGTGTCAGCGACCGACAAACGATAGAGACCAGGCCCAAGGCGCACAAGCCGGCGGATTCTGGCGTAGCTGTAGGCCGTGACGCAAGGATGTGTAGCCTGAGTCCGTGTCTGGACATGTCGCTTAAACAGCAGCCGTTTAATATCAAAAGACACAGGGCACGGCGTCACGCAAATCCCCTGTGTGAGCGAGCGGCAATTTGGTGATCAACGCACCGCGCTGACACCATCCAGCGTCGAAAACGAAGTGTCCTTGGCGGTCAGCAGAAAATCGCGCATGTACGGCGCATCCAGCATGTCGGCGCGAATCCCGGCGTACAGCGTGGCAAACAGACCTTTCTCGCCCAGCCGCTTGCCCTTCACATAACCCCGCGAACTGTATTCATGCAGTGCCCAGTGCGGCATGCCGCAGACGCCACGGCCGCTGGCCACCAGTTGCATCATCATCACGGTCAGTTCCGAAGTGCGCACCTGCGCCGGTTCAATGTCGGCCGGTTCGAGGAAGCGCGTGAAGATGTCGAGGCGGTCGCGTTCCACCGGGTAGGTGATCAGCGTTTCGCTCAGCAGGTCTTCGGGGACGATGTACGGTTTACTGGCCAGTGCATGCTGATTGGCCACCGCGAGCATGGCTTCGTAGGTGAACAGCGGGACGTAGGTGATGCCGGAAATTTCCAGTGGGTCGGACGTTACCACCAGATCCAGATCACCTCGGGCCAGGGCCGGTAGCGGGGCGAAGGAGAAGCCCGAGGCGAGGTCGAGTTCGACTTCTGGCCAGGCATCGCGGAACTGGTCGATGGTCGGCATCAGCCACTGGAAGCAACTGTGGCATTCGATGGCCATGTGCAGGCGCCCGGCGGTGCCGCCGGCCAGTCGAGCGATGTCACGCTCGGCAGCGCGCAGCAGTGGCAGGGTGGCGTCGGCCAGTTGCAGCAGGCGCAGGCCGGCGCTGGTGAAGCGCACCGGTTTGGTCTTGCGCACGAACAAGGGCATCCCCAGCCGTTCCTCAAGCTCCTTGAACTGGTGGGACAGCGCCGATTGGGTCAGGTGCAAACGGTCGGCGGCGTCGACCAGGCTGTCGGCTTCGCGCAGTGCGTGCAGGGTTTTCAGGTGACGGATTTCAAGCACCGGCTGGCTCCATGAGGAAAACTTGTGATCAACACGAAAAGGTTGAGTTTGTCTCATGTTGGCTTGACTGTCGACAATGGCGCCATCTTTTACGCAATGGAGCTCATTCGACATGGCCGTGGCCCACACCCTTGGTTTTCCGCGCATCGGCGCCGACCGTGAACTGAAAAAAGCCCTCGAAGCCTACTGGAAAGGCGATATCGATCAGGTTGCGCTGAACCAGGTAGGCCGCGATCTGCGCGCTGCTCACTGGCAGTTGCAGAAAGCGGCCGGCATCGATCTGCTGCCGGTTGGCGATTTCGCCTGGTACGACCAAGTGCTGACTCACTCGCTGACCTTCGGCGTGATCCCCGAGCGTTTCGACGGCGTGCGCGATGAGCACGGCCAGCCGAGCCTCGATACCCTGTTCGCGATGGCGCGCGGTGCCACGGCCGGTTGCTGCGCTGGCGACCACGGCAAGACCCGATACGCGCAGGAGCTGACCAAGTGGTTCGACACCAACTATCACTATCTGGTCCCGGAGTTCAGCGCTGATCAACAGTTCAAGCTGAGCTGGGAGCAGTTGTTCGATGAAGTCGAAGAAGCCAAGGCGCTGAGCCACAACGTCAAACCGGTGATCATCGGCCCGCTGACGTATCTGTGGCTGGGCAAGGCCAAAGGCAACGACTTCGACAAGCTCGATCTGCTCGAACGCCTGCTGCCGGTCTACAACGAAATCCTCGTGCGTCTCGCCGAGCAAGGCGTGGAGTGGGTACAGATCGACGAACCAATCCTCACCCTCGACCTGCCGCAAGCGTGGAAAAGCGCTTTCGAACGCGCCTATCACATCCTCCAGTACTCGCCACTGAAGAAGCTCGTGGCGACCTATTTCAGTGGCCTGCAAGACAATCTCGGTCTGGCCGTTGGCCTGCCGGTGCAGGGGCTGCACATCGACGCGGTGCGTGCGCCGGAGCAACTCGGTCAGGTGCTTGATCGGCTGCCGACCTACAAGATTCTCTCGGTGGGCCTGGTCAACGGGCGCAACGTCTGGCGCTGCGAACTGGAGCAGGCGCTGGCGCAATTGCAACCGGCGCAGGAGCGTTTCGGCGACAACCTGTGGGTCAGCAGTTCCTGCTCGTTGCTGCACAGCCCGGTGGATGTCGAGCGTGAAGACACGCTCGATCCGGAACTGAAAAGCTGGCTGGCGTTTGCCGTGCAGAAGTGCAGCGAAATCTCCGTGCTGCGTGATGCCTTGAATGATCCGCAAGCACCCAAGGTGCAACGCGCATTGGCCCAGAGCCGGGCGATTCAGGCCAGCCGGGCGCAGTCGCCACGCATCCACAAGGCCGAGGTGCAGGCACGGATCAAGGCGATCAACGCCAACGACAGTCAGCGCCAATCGCCCTTCGCCAAACGCATCGCCCAACAACAGGCGCGTCTGCAATTGCCGACCTTCCCGACCACGACTATCGGCTCGTTCCCGCAGACCGCTTCGATCCGTCTGGCGCGGCAGGCGTTCAAGCAGGGCAAGCTGTCGGCCAACGATTACCACGACGCCATGCGCAGTGAAATCCGCCATGCGGTGCAGGTGCAGGAACGCCTGGGGCTGGATGTGCTGGTACACGGTGAGGCCGAGCGCAATGACATGGTCGAGTACTTTGCCGAGCAGCTCGACGGTTACCTGTTCACCCGTTTCGGCTGGGTGCAGAGCTACGGTTCGCGCTGTGTGAAACCGGCGGTGATTTATGGTGATCTCAGTCGCCCGAATGCCATGACCGTCGACTGGATCACTTACGCCCAAGGCCTGACCGAAAAGGTCATGAAAGGCATGCTCACCGGCCCCGTGACGATGCTGATGTGGTCGTTCCCGCGTGAAGATGTGTCACGCAAAATCCAGGCGCAGCAACTGGCGCTGGCCCTGCGTGACGAAGTGGTGGATCTGGAAAACGCCGGGATCAAGATCGTGCAGATCGACGAAGCCGCGTTCCGCGAAGGCCTGCCGCTGCGCCGTGCGCAATGGCAGGACTATCTGGATTGGGCCGTCGAAGCGTTCCGTTTGACCGCCTCCGGTGTGAAGGACCAAACCCAGATCCACACCCACATGTGCTATAGCGAATTCAACGATGTGATCAAGGCAATTGCCGACATGGACGCCGACGTGATCACCATCGAAACCTCGCGTTCGGACATGGAGCTGCTCGACGCCTTCGAAGCGTTCGACTACCCGAATGACATCGGCCCGGGCGTCTACGACATCCACTCGCCACGGGTGCCGGACACTGCCGAGATGGTCAAGTTGATGAGTAAAGCGGTCAAACGGATTCCCGCCGAGCGGCTGTGGGTCAATCCCGATTGCGGCCTGAAGACCCGCGCCTGGCCGGAGACGGAAGCGGCGTTGGTGAACATGGTGGCGGCGGCGCGGCGGTTGCGCAGTCAGTTGGCTTAAGTCGTTGCCGGATAAAAAACCGCATCCGCGAGGACGCGGTTTTTTATCAGAGTAGGGAAGACTGGCTCAGGGCGCGTGCGCACCCTCGATCCGAGCAATTGCGGCCTCAAAATGAACCAGCACAGTCGACTGCTTACCGATATCGGCATAAGGCAGATCGGGATTGTCAGCGTGGGTCAGCCATCGGTGCTCGCGCAGTTTCAAATGGGCTTTTTCGAAACTTCTGAACGACTTGGTCGCGCTGCGATAGTGAAAGTGGGCGTACCACAGCAACGCTTGCGGCTGTTTCGTCCAGATCTCGTATTCCTGCATATGGTCGTGATGGCCTCTGAATTTTCCCAGGTATTTCAGCGAGGCTGACCTGCGAATTTCCACGACACCTTCCCCCATGAGGTCATCCAGCATGCCGTCGGTAGGTTTTTGAATGGCCAGCGTCTGGCGGGTACGCATGGCCCGTCCGGTGGCAGTCAGTTCGCGGGCCTTGTTGCGCAATTGCCGGATGATCGGATCCTGCGCATCGAGCGCTTCGATTCGATTGGCGCGAGTGGTGAGTTCGGTCGCCTCGGTATCCATCATGTGCTGCAATTCGACTGGCAGCATGTCCTGGTCCGCGTAGGACTGAACCTTGGTGTGATAGGCCGGTTGGGCGTCCAGCCGTCGTTGTGCATCAGTCAATAACGCGGCCAGGCTCCTTTGTTCCGGTGCGGGTTGCTCTACGCTGCGCGGATTCAACAGGCGGATCTGATTGTCAGTGCCTTGCTCCCAGATTTCCTCGTGTCCGCCGCGACCGGTCGAAACGTACTGACGCCTCTGGGTCGTCGCGTGCCAGCGCTCGACACCGTATAGCAGCTGATTGTCTGCTGTGGTGAAGATCCGCGGCACCGGCTGGCCCGCCGGTATCTTGATGGGTTCGTCGATGATGCCCTTGCGGGCGCGCTCCGCCATTTTTTCGATTCCGCTCATCAGTGCCGGGACTTCATCGAGGTGAAAGTGTTGCGGATAGGAGGCTGTCCAGATCCTCATCCCGCGTTGAAACCGGGTGTACACCTCGAGACAGTTCTGAAGAATCTGACTGCGCTGGGCCACCGTCGCTTCGACTGTCCTCAGGGTGTGGTGGTTGAACATGGCCCGATCGAAAAGGTTAAAGAGCTCGTCCGACTGTTCCTGAAGATCGAACCAGGACACATCCTTGACATTGTCGTAGCGTCTGATGATTTCCAGCCTCTGGCTGGTTCGCATGCGCAGCAGAATGGCGTCGTTCTGCTTTTCCTTGATGTTTTCGATCATTCTTGTGACGTGCTCTTTGTGCGCCTTTTTGACGACACTCTTGTTCCAGTGCAGGACGTTGTCCCTGAGCTCCTCCATCTGGATCAGCTTCTTCAGGATGTCGATATGTATCAAGCGGCCTTCTTCGAAATGTTTCAGGCGTTGGGCCAGCATCTCGGCCGGCAAGTTGTCGATCACGTCTTGCAGCGCATCCAGACGATGGGCCGCCGTGACGACATCCTGAGAGTTGAATAAAGCGCGATGCCAGTACCGATCTACCAGCCAGGAGGCCACTTCGCTCTGGATCTCGAGTGTTCTTGAATAATTTTTTCTCTCGGCAAGCAGACGATAGGTGTCCAGTTTTTCGTAATGCCGGAGAGCCATCTCGATATCGCCCTCACACGTGGCGTCAAGCGTCGCGCGCTGCAACTGTTGTTCTGCAGGCGTTGCCGCGCGGTAACGGTAGATCGCGTCGTTGCTCTCATTCAATCGGGTAAAGACGGGGGCTGCCATATCGTCGGCGTCTGCTTTGAGCCTCAGACGCTGGCGACTGATATGTCCCGTCAGCCAGGCGGGCAGATATTGCCGAATCACTTGCGGCCAGTACGGATCCAGTGCATTTGCCAGATGGCCGGGCACATTTCCGCCGCCCAGCCCGCCACCGCCGAAGGTGCTGCCGTAAACGCCGAACCAGGTATCCCATTGGCCGGCTTCATCCAGTGCGATGGGTTGCTTGTAGGTTCGCTTGCTGTTGCCAGACAGTCGCCAGTGGTGTGAATCACGGCTGTATTGAACTTCGAAGATGCGCCCCTGGCGGACGATGAAGTCCCCGTCGGTATGCCGGTAAATGCCACGATAAAGACCATGGGTGGCCGGGTGCAGGCCAGACAGCGAGATCGGTTTTTCATACTCGTAGCCGGCAAAACGCGCGATCAGGTGCCGGGTCTGACGCTGGGACGGGAGGTGGAATGCCGCGGCGCTTCGGGTCAGCCTGCGCAGCTGACGGGCCCGGGTCAGCGCGCTGGCGTTACTGGTCAGACCGCCAGCGATGGCATCACCGGGAATAAAGTCCATCGCCGCATCGATCAGGCACAGCAGCATGGTTTTGATTTCCTCCAGACCGTCGCCGACGTTTCCGCGCAAGAAGGCGGCTACCGCCTGGTTGGCGGCGGTCCAGGCATCGTAGAGCGCGATGGCGGTGCCAATGAACGGCAGCATGCCCAGCGCCATCTTCAAGTAATTGAACGCACGCGGGCCTTTGAGGGCATAACGCTCCATATACAGCGCGTCGTTGGAGCGGGAAGTACCGCGATGAGCTTCGAGCAGACGCCCCATGTGGGCATCGAGCAAGTGGCTGGCGAAGGACGTGCTTGCCGGCCAGCGCGGGCCGACGCCGATCAAGGCGTCGAAGCGCTTTTGTACGGTGTCATTGATACGGCTTTCATGGGCGCGCACGTTGCCCTGCACGGCTCGGCCGGCCAGGTAGCGGATCATTGAATCCTGCTGACAAAGTTTGAACAGCGCCTTGCGCGCCGATTCAAGGTTGTCGTAACGGCGCAGAAAGCGCTCATCCGGGCTGTCGGGAAGATAAAGCAGCGTCACGCCGCTGACCTGTTCCTCAATGAAGGTCACGCCTGACAGAGTGCTGGGGCCTTGATTGAGCGTGTCCTTGCCGCCGACAGTCAGGCTGGCGGGCAAAATCACCACACGTTGGCCCCCCGTGTTCCACGCGGACGCGCTGTCAGCACTGATGGCAATCTCGAGGGTGCGCAGTTCGTCGTTGTTGATATGGCCTTGCAGGCGAGCGAAGCGACCTTGCAACTTGAGCATCAGGCGCCAAGGCTCTATCAGGCATTCGCGACGATGCTCGCGGGTGAACGGTGCTTCGCTGACGGCGCCTGTGAAGGCATCGAGAATCAGCCGCTCATAGGCGCGGGGCAGATCGAGTTCGGGCAGGATCTTGCGCAAGTAGGTCACGTTGATGCCGTTGACCAACCGATTGCGCTCTCGAGTATTCGCACTGACCACATACAGCCGCAGGAACACCAGCCGCTGCGACAGCGGATCCTCTTGCACCGACTTTTCCTTGTCTATATTGAGTTGGGCCAGTTCGGCAAGCGTCATGCTGCTGCGTTTGGCACTGGCGACCATGACCGTGGTCGTTACCGTCCCGGTGAGCCCGCTGGAATAGCGCTTCTCCCACGTGACGCCGTCAGGCAGATCCAGCGTTACCGTGAAGTCATCTTTGAGCGAGAAGTCTTTGCGCAGGCGCGCATTCAGGTGCTTGCGAGTGAAGTCGTCCCTCGGTTCCAGGGCGAGGGTCAACAGTTCGTGGCTGCGTTGCATCGCCTGGATAAAGGCGCCGATGTCACTTTTAAGCGCGATACGGTCGGTGGTAGACAGATTGCTCAGCCAGGACGGCAAGTTTGTCGCCAGGGTGCTGCTGTGTTTTTGCTCCAGCAGGTGGGCCAGTGCCAGGCTTCGAGCCGCGTGCACCGGGACTTGCAGCGCGGCGAGGAAGCGTTTGCGCAAAATATCCAGTTGCTGCTCGCGCTCGGCAGTCTCGGTGGCTTCAACCAGGCGCGTGCGGATCGCGCCGGCCTGCGCTTCAAAGTCGGCGACCTGTTGACTCAAAGCGTGCAGCAGCGGGTCACCGCTGAGGCGGGTCAACTGTAAAGCGAGGGCCTTGTCCTGCTCGGCGATGTGGAACACCTGACGGTCGAGCGCCTGACGATTGGCGAACTTTTGCAGGCCGCCGCCGATACCGGGCCAAAACAGCAACACGCTGTGCGGCGACATCGGGTCGAGTAGCGCGTCCGGATGAGTCATCACAAACGGGCCGTAAAGCGATTGCGTGCGGGTCGTGGGATTGTCACCGGACTGTTCGTTCATCGTCAGGGTCAGGCTTGCCGCGACATGATTGGCATCGGCAGTGGCCGGGGTGTCGAGCAGCGCGGTTACCCGAGCGCATTCCTCGCTGTTCAACTGTTCGAGGGCCTGTTGCAGTTTGACTTCAGTCTGCAAGCCCGCCTTGTGCGCCTGATGCAACGCGTTGAGCTCACGATTGAACACTTCCAGATCCACTGACTGCGGGCGCCACAGCAGGGCAGTGGCGGCTTTGTTGGCGGCTTGTTCGGCGGTTTCCAAGGTGTTGTTCAAATCCTTCACCGATTGCAGGGCGGTGCTGGCGTGCGCAGTGCCTTGCAGGGTTTCGAGTGCGTCGCGCTGGCGTTTGAGCGCTGCCTGACGCAGCGCCCAGGGAATGTCGGCGTACAGATTGCCGAACAGTGACGCCTCATCGTCTTCGTCATCGGCAACGTCAGCCAACACGGTTGGTGGCGAGGCGAATACGGCGGCGGTGCTGCGTTGCTGGTCGATCTGATCGGCTTGATCGAGGGCTTTGCCCGCCTGTTCGGCCAGATCGGCTTTACCGACGCTGCCATGGCGCAGCGCATTGATCTGCGCCTGCTGCAAGTGAGCCAGCAGGTCAGTCATGCCTGTGCTCAGAGGCGGGTTTCTGTCGGTGTATTCGAATGACAGGCCGCTAGTCGATAAACCGCTGGGCACCAATGGCTGAGTGCTCAGCCAGGCCTCAAGCTCGCTGCGTTGGGCAAAACCTTTGAATGCCTCGGGACGCAACGGCAGGTATAGCCATTGCGCAACCGGCTGGCGGCCCCCGAAGCTGATGACCCAGGCGGCAGGGAGTTTGACTTTGCTGCCGTTGCTCAACACCAGCGACAGCTGCTCAGTGCTGAGCAGTGGCGTGGCGGCGTTGGCATCCATCAGGGCCAGCAGCGGTCGCAGTTGTTCGGCGGTCAACTGGCCTTTGGCAAACGCGAAGTGTGCGGTGGCTTCCAGATGATCGCGATACAACTGGCTGGCTCGTTCGCGACGTGACACCGGCGCGCCCGGCGCGCGTGCGTCCCAGTACTGATTCCACGCGGTTTCCGTGGCCTGCAACGGGTCGAGTGTCCTGACCCGTTCAAGCAATTGCTGCGGTGTGAGGTTGAACAAGTCATGGGAGGCGGGCAAGCCGGTCACATGGCATTGCGCGTTGAGCGTGCCTGGTACCTGCGGATGCTGGAAGACAAAAGCGCAGGCCTGGGCGATGGGCACGAACTGTCCGGGGCGCTGTTCCGTGCCCGAGAATTGCAGGCCAATGTCCGGCTCACCCAGATCCAGCTTCGCTTCGAGCAATTGAACGAGGGTCGCCCGAACGGCCGGAATCCCGACAACCAGTTCGCGCAGCCCTTGGCTGCTGTCGCGCCAACGTTGCGACGCGCTCGTCAGCAGGGCGTCGTCATGGATGTCTGGCAGGCGCAATCGGGATGGTGTCACTGCCGGCGCCGTAGCCGGCAAGTGGAGCAGTAAAGAATCTGGCATGGTCGCCATCACTCGCGATGTGAAGCGGCGGATCCGCTTCCTCCGTGAGCCATTCAATGGAAATTGCCGACCTCGGTGGAGGTACATAGTTATCGGCAAGCGGTTATCGTCGAACGACCGCTCGGCACTCTTCATCAAACTGTCATCG
This sequence comes from Pseudomonas sp. FP2196, assembly GCF_030687715.1. GTDB lineage: Bacteria > Pseudomonadota > Gammaproteobacteria > Pseudomonadales > Pseudomonadaceae > Aquipseudomonas. Next base: position 4,913,775 of record NZ_CP117445.1, on the reverse strand, counting down.
AACTGTGGCAGCGCGCTTGAACAAACTTCATCAGACTCGCGCTCTACTGGGGTTCTGCGTTTCGGTGTTTTTCATGCACAAGGTTTTTTTATCAGTCGCGGCCCTGTTGGCCGCGCTTTTATTCGGCTTGCCGTCGTTTGCCGCCTCGCGTTGCGATGTCAACGTACCGACCGAGCGGGCCGATCTGGCGCAGGTCAGCATCGCCTACCAGAGCATTGGTCGCGCGTCGGATCCGGCATTGTTGCTGGTGATGGGCCTGGGCGGGCAGTTGATCCACTGGCCGGATGAAGTAGTGGTAGCGCTGTGTCAGCAGGGCTTTCGAGTGATCCGCTATGACAACCGCGATGTCGGTTTGTCGACCTGGCGCCAGGCTCCGCTGGAGGCCAACCTGACCTTTGAAGTGCTGCGCTACAAACTCGGTCTGCCGGTGTCGGCGCCTTATAGCCTGACCGACATGGCCGACGATGCGCTGGGCTTGATGAATGCTTTGCACGTCGAGCAGTTCCATGTGCTGGGCGCGAGCATGGGCGGGATGATCGCCCAGCACATGGCGGCCATGGCGCCGCAACGGGTCGAGAGCCTGACGCTGATCATGACCACCTCCGGCGCCGAAGGTTTACCGGCGCCGAGTGCGGCGCTGGTGCAACTTCTATCGCGCCGTGGCGCGCCGAATCGTCGAGTGGCGCTGGAGCAGCAGGCTGATTTGCTGGCGGCGCTGGGCAGTCCGACGGTCAGCGATGATCGGCAGGCGTTGCTGCAACAAGCGGCGGCGTCCTATGACCGCGCGTTCAATCCTGAAGGGGTCAAGCGGCAGATCATGGCGATTCTTGCCGAACCGAGCCGGGTGGCGCTGCTCAATCAATTGCGCGTGCCGACGCTGGTGGTGCACGGCACGGCCGATCCGTTGCTGCCGGTGATGCATGGCGTGCATCTGGCGGCGCATATTCGCGGCAGTCAGTTGAAGCTGATTCCGGGGCTGGCGCATCGTTTTCAAGAGG